>NZ_JBVVQF010000010.1:12021-199482 GCF_055811815.1 Mesorhizobium sp. WSM4836 | reverse complement strand
ATAACCCCTTCCCCGTTTTTTTGGGGGTTTTGGGCCGGCCCCCCAAAACCCCCCCCCCCCCCCCGGCCTCCCCCCCCGCCCCCCCCCCCGGCGGGGGGGGGCCGGCCCGGGGGGGGGCCCCCCCCCGAACCGCTATCCAGCCATGCAAGATCGTCCGGCGAAAGCGAGATGTCCAGCGCCTGGAGGCTGTCTTCCAATTCGTCGAGCGTGCGCGGCCCGATCAGCGGAACGGACGGGAACGGCTGCGCCAGGACATAGGCGAGCGCGACATGGATCGGGCTTTTGCCCAGCCGCTCGGCGAGTTCGATGGCTCGGTCGCGGCGGCCGAAATTCTTGTCCGAGTACCAGACCCGGACCAACTCCTCATTGTCGCGCCGGTCGCGGCCGGCGCGGTCGGTGAAGAAGCCGCGGCCCTGGCTCGACCAGGCGAAGTTCGGCATCTGACGGGCGGTGAGCCAGGTCTTCCATGCGTCGCTGGAGGAGGTGACGCAGCCTGCCCAGATTGGCTCCAGCATCTCGGCCAGTGAGAAATTGTTGGAAAGCGCGCCGGGCTTCTGCTTGCCGGTGCGCTCGGCGTAGGCAATCGCCTCGTCCATGCGTTCCATCGTCCAGTTCGAGCCGCCGAACGGACCGCGAATGCGGCCGGCCTTGACCTCGCGGTCCATCGCATCGACGAATTCGTCGACCGGCACGTCCGGATTGTCGCGGTGCATGAAATAGACGTCGATATGGTCGGTCTGCAGCCGCTCGAGCGACTGGGTGAGCTGCTTGCCGATGACGTCGGGATAGCAGAGCGGCGAGTGCGCGCCCTTGCCGATGACCACCGATTGCTCGCGCACGCCGCGATTTTTCAGCCATTGGCCGAGCAGCGTCTCGGTATAGCCGGAACCGTAGACGAAGGCGGTGTCGAATAGATTGCCGCCGGCCTCGAAATAGGCGTCGAGCAGGATGGCTCCCGACGAAAAAGTGCGGAAATCCTCGAAGCCGAGCGCCAGGCACGAGGCCGGCCGCGGCAGGCCCGGAATGCTGCGCTTGGGGATGGCGGTCCCGCCGGAGCGCAGCTTTCGTCCGGAGATCGTGTTGACGCGCTTTGCCGGTTTCTCGATGTCGTATTCGAGCCCGATTGCGGCCCGCCATTTGTCGAGCACGCGCAGATTGCCGAGACTGTCGGCCCAGCCCATGCCGGGCCAGGCAAACTCCTGCTTTCCGCCGAGAATGGCCTCGTCGGCGGCGTCGACCTCGAATGCGTAAAGCCACCCGTCTTCGCTGACCTCGACCACCTCATTGCCATCCGGGCGGATGATGCGGATTTCGCCGGTACCGCCTTGCTTGCCGCCGGCAAACCAGAAATCCGCGACCTCGATACGGCCTTTGCTGCCGAGAATGCGCAAGACATTGTCCTGAGCGAGCGAGATGCTGCAGGAGACTTCCGCGACGATGCCGCCCGGAAAATGCAACAGCGCCGACGTCCATTCGTCGACACCGGATTGGCCGAGATGCGCAGCGCCGACGACTTTGTCCGGCTCGGCGAAGGGCTTTCCCGCCGCCGCGCCGGCAATCAGCCGCGCCATCGAGACGGGGTAGCCGCCGACATCGAGAATACCGCCGCCAGCGAGATCCTTGGCGTAAAGCCGGTGCTCCGGCATGAAGCCCGGCATGGCGAAGCCGAAGCTGGATTTGATCATCTTGATGTCGCCGATCGCGCCGGCCCTGATCAGCTCGGCCAGCTTGGCCGTCTGCGGATGCAGCCGGTACATGAAGGCTTCGCCGAGAAAGATGCCGGCCTTGCGCGCGGCATGGATCATGGCGTCGGCCTCGAAGGCGGTCAGGCCAAGCGGCTTTTCGCAAAGCACATGCTTTCCGGCCTCGGCCGCCTTGATCGCCCATTCGGCATGGCTTGGATGCGGCGTCGAAATATAGATCGCGTCGACATCCGGATCGCCAAGCAAAGCTTCGTAGCCGTCGAGGATGCGGGCGCCGGGGAAGGCCTCGGTGAGCCCGGCCTTGCCGGGATTGCGCGCGCCGATGGCGATCAATGTGCCGGTGCGCGAATGCGCGACGCCGCCGGCAAAGGCCTTGGCGATGTTGCCGGGCCCGAGAATGCCCCAGCGAATTTTTTCTGGTTTGGACGTCATGTCAATTCTCCGTGGGGGGGCCGCGAGCAATCGCGACCGGACAAAAGAAAGATGGGTTAGCGAATGCGTGCGCCGGTGGCGTCGAAGAGAAGCGAGCGGTCGGCCTTGATCGACACCACCAGGTCGTCGCCGTTCGCGCGATGCCGCGATGCCTCGCGCTCGACGATCAGTTCCTCGCGCCCGCCCCCGGTCCCGGAATTGGCATAGACATAGCTCACCGATCCCAAGTGCTCGGCGACGTCGGCCTTGAGGGTAAGATCGCAATCGCCCTGGCCGGCGTCGAAGAAATGCTCCGGCCGCACGCCAAGCACGACATCGCCGCCTATTGCAGGCAAGGCATCCGAAAGCGGCTTGCGCAGTCGCGCCCCGCGATGGTTGACCAGTTCGACGACCGCAGCGCCGTTGTCGGCGCCGACCATTTTCGCTGCCAGGAAGTTCATCTTTGGCGAGCCGACGAAGCCGGCAACGAAGCGGTTGGCGGGGTCGTCGTAGAGATCGAGCGGTGCGCCGATCTGCTCGATATTGCCGGCGTTGAGCACGACGATCCTGTCGGCCAGCGTCATCGCCTCGGTCTGGTCGTGCGTCACATAGACCATGGTAACGCCGAGCTCCTTGTGGAGGCGCGATATCTCGACGCGCATCTGCACCCGAAGCTCGGCATCGAGATTGCTGAGCGGTTCGTCGAACAGGAACACTTGCGGCTCGCGCACGATGGCACGGCCGATGGCGACGCGCTGGCGCTGGCCGCCCGACAATTGCCGCGGCCGCCGCTTCATCAGCTCGGCGATGCGCAGGATTTCGGAAGCCCGCTTCACCCGCCGCTCGGTATCTGCCTTGGGGTTGCCGGTCATTCTCAGGCCGAAGCTCAGATTCTGCTCGACCGTCATGTGCGGATAGAGCGCGTAGGACTGGAACACCATGGCGATGCCGCGATCGGCCGCCTCGACGTCGTTCACCACCTTGCCGCCAATGGCGATCTCACCGTCGCTGATGTCCTCGAGCCCGGCGATCATCCGGAGCAGCGTGGACTTGCCGCAGCCGGAAGGGCCGACGAAGACGACGAATTCGCCGTCTTCGATATCGATGTTGGCGCCGTGGACGATCTCGAAGACGCCGAAGCGCTTGATGACGTTTTTGAGTGTGACTGCCGCCATGCTGATCCTTACTTGATGGCGCCGGCAGCGATGCCGGCGACGAAATGGCGCTGCAGAAGCACGAATACGACGAGCATTGGCGCCGTCAGCATCACCGCGCCCGCCATGATGCCGCCCCAGGACACCTTGGTGAGACCGATCAGCGTGCCGAGCGCCACCGGCGCCGTCATTGCGCCCGGCTTGGAATTGATCAGCAGCGGCCAGAGATAATTGTTCCAGGAGGCAAGGAACAGGATGATGGCGAGCGCCGCCAGCATCGGCCGCGCCAGAGGCAGTGCGACAAACAGGAATATCCGCCATTCCTTGACGCCCTCGACCTTGGCGGCGTCGAACAGCTCGTGCGGCATCATCGAAAAGCTCTGCCGCATGAACAGCACGCCCAGCGAATTGAACAGCGGCGGCACGATCAGCGCCACCCAGGTGTTGGCGAGCTTGAAGTCGCGCGCCACCATGATGAATTGCGGGATCAGCACGACCGCATAGGGCAGGGTGATGGTGCCGAAGATGATGGCGACGACCATGCCCTTGCCGAAGAAGTTGTAACGCGCCAGCGCCCAGCCGGCCATCGAGGTCAGCATCACCGACAGGAAAGTGTAGGTCACCGCCACCGAGACGGAGATGCCGATGGCCCCGATAAAATTGGTGCCACGCTGCAGATTGCTGACATTGTCGAGGAAATTGCCGTGCGGCAAAAGCTCGATGTCGGGGCTGAAGATGCCGTTGTCGGGCATCGTGGAAAAGACCACCATCATCCACAGCGGAAACAGCCAGACCAGCGCCAGCGGGGTCAGGAAGAGATGCAGCGCGATGCTGCGGCCCAATCTGGCCTGGGAACGGCTGACTCTTGAGTGCGAGGTCATTTCGGTTCCCTCGTCAGCCATATCTGCACCAGCGAAATAGCAATCGCCAGTCCGGCCATGGTGTAGGCGATGGCCGAAGCGTAGCCGAAATTGAGCGACCGGAAGCCTTGGCGGTAGAGCAGCAGCCCGAGCGTCTCGGTGCCGCCGCCCGGCCCGCCGCGCTCGGTGATCAGGAACGGCTCGGTGAACAGCTGCATGGTGCCGATGATCGACAGCACGGCGCAGAACACGATGATCGGCTTGAGCAGCGGCAGCGTGATGTAGAAGAACTGTTTGACCTTGCTGACCCGGTCCAGGGTCGCCGCCTCGTAGACATCCTCGGGGATGGACTGCAGGCCGGCGAGCAGGATGATGGCGTTGTAGCCGGCCCAGCGCCAAGTCACCGCCATCATGATAACGGCCATCGCCGGGGTGACGTTGGTAAACCAGTCGACGCTGGGCAGGCCGATGCTGTTCAGCAGTTTGTTGATGATGCCGTAGTCGAGATTGAACATCAGCCGGAAAACCGCCGAATAGGCGACCTCGCCGACCACGACCGGCGCGAAGAAGGCAAAGCGGAACAGGCCACGCGCCTTGAGCAGCGGCGAGTTCAAAAGCACCGCCATCACAATCGCCAGCGAAATCATCACCGGCACCTGGATGACAAGGATCAGCAATGTGTTCTTCAAGGCATTGAAGAAGGCGGGATCGCCGATCAGCCGGCCCCAGTTGAAGGTCGGCGCGAACCGCCACGGCACGGTGCGCGTCGCCTGGAACGAGATCAGGAAGGAATCGATGATCGGCCACAGCCAGAAGATCGAAAAGATCAGCAGATAGGGCGCGAGGAAGCGATACGCCGTGGCGTTCTGGTGGCGCATCGTTTTCCTCCTTTCGCTTTCAAGTGTCTTGCCTTCTCCCCTTGTGGGAGAAGGTGGATCGGCGCGTAGCGCCGAGACGGTTGAGGGGTGATGGCCGGAGCGCCGCCGGCCAAGCTGGAGCCCCCCTCATCCGTCGCCTTCGGCGACACCTTCTCCCACAAGGGGAGAAGGGGAGCCGCGCACCGGAGCCGTCTCGTTCAGATCACGACTTGACCGGCAGGGCGGTCGCCGCGGCGATCTGGCTTGCGGCATCGTCGAGCGCTGCCTTGGCGTCGGGATAGCCGCCGCTGAGATATTTGGTCTGCACCGCGCGGACGATGATTTCGGCGTCGCTCTGGAACGGCGTGCCGCGGCTGGGAACGACCTTGGGCAAGGTGCCGAGGATGTCCTTCCACACGGCCTGGCCGCCCCAATAGGGCAGGCCTTCGGAGACATAAGGATCGTTGAGCGCCGAAATCAGCGACGGCACCAGGCCGAAGCCTTTCAGCATGGTGATCTGGCCTTCATTCGTCGCAAGCGTGTATTTCAGATAGGCGTAGGCGGCTTCCTTGTTCTTCGACACCGAGGTGATGGCGAGCGAGGAGCCGCCGAGATTGGCGGCGCGCGGACCGTCGGCGGTCAGGCTCGGCATCAAATAGACGCCCCATTTGCCTGCCCCATCGGGCGATTCGGTGCGCACGGTGCCTTCATACCAGCCGCCATACATCTGCGTGGCGACCTTGCCGGCGGTGTTATTGGTGATCTTGGTGCTCCAGTCGGCCGAGGAAATGATGCCGGCGTCCTTCATCTCCTTGATCTTGGTCATGGCGTCGACGCATTTGGGCTGGTTGACGGTGATCGATTGCCCATCGGCGGAGAAGTAGGCGCAGCCCTGCTCGTTGGAGATCATGCGGAAGAATTCGGAATCGCCGTTGAAATCGGCGTTGGTCATCGTGACGCCGGGGTTGGCGGCCTGGATCTTCTTGGCCGCGGCGATGAAATCGTCCCAGGTCTTGATCGAGGACGGATCGACGCCGGCCTTCTCATAGAAGTCGCGGCGGTAGAACATCGCCACCGGGCCGGAATCCCAGGGCATCGCATAGGCCTTGTCGTCAACCTCGAGCTCGGTGCGCTTGAAGTCGGGGAATTTGGCCTGGTCTTCCGCGGTGTAGCCGAGCGTGTGCAGGTCGATGAAGCAATCCGGGAACTGGGTCCAGTAGTTTTCCGCCTCGCCGTTCTCGATCGTCACAATGTCCGGCAGACCCTCGCCGCCGGCGGCGCAGCCGGCAATCGACTTGTCGTAGGTCGGCTGGTTACCGAGGTCCTCGACCGTCACCTTGATGTCGGGATACTGCTTGTTGAAGCCCGCTATGGTGGCCTTCAGCGACGAAGCGGCGATATTCCAGCTCCAGATCGTGATTTCACCGGACTGCGCAAAGGCCGGGCTGGAGCCCAAGGCAAGCGCGAGCGCGGCGCAGGTCAATTTTATGCGCATTGAAATCCTCCCATTTCAGTTGCTCTCTGTTTGCGAGCGTGGCTAGACTAGGCCTCGGGAACGCCTTGTCCGCGACAAAGGGAATAAGAAATGAGCGGAAAGTAAGATGCCGGAAAGGCCGTTTTACCAGCCCGGCGCCAGCAGCGTGGAGGGCCTGCCGCTGCTGCTGCAGATGTTCCACACCCAGCCCCTGGTGATGCTCAAGCCGCATTGGCATGCCCAGGTCGAGGTGAATTTCATCGTGCGCGGGAACGTGCATTACCGCATGGACGGGCACGGGCTTTCGCTTTCTGCGGGCGACATGTGCCTGTTCTGGGGCGGCCTGCCGCACCAAATGGACGAAGCCTCCGACGATGCCATCTATGCCGGCGCGCATCTGCCGCTGGTGCATTTCTTCCGGCTGCATTTGCCCGCCGATGTCCGCAACAGGCTGATGACCGGGGCGACGCTGGTGACCGACGCCACCGACCGGTCGGACGACCACAATTTCGAGCGCTGGAACCGCTATGCCCGCTCCGGCGACCCGGTCAAGGCCGAGCATGCCGTCAACGAGCTTTTGCTGCGGCTGGAGCGGGTGCGCTTCGAGCCCTATCGCCTCGTGCCCGAAACCCCGGTCGACCAGGAGATAGGCAGTCCCTTCGATCAGCAATCGCTGCGCAATGTCGGGCGCATGTGCGACTTCATCGCCGAGAATTTCCTCTATGAGATCGATTGCGTCGACATCGCCGCGGCGGCCGATATCCATCCCAAATACGCCATGAGCATCTTCAAGAAATCGACCGGCATGACGCTCAACGAATATGTGAATCTGCTGCGCCTCAGCTACGCGCAGGCCCTGCTGATGCATCAGGATGCCAATGTGCTGCGCGTCGCCATGGAATCGGGCTTCGGCTCGCTCAGCGCCTTCAACAAGTCGTTCCGCAAGCTTGCTGGCATGTCGCCGTCGGATTTCCGCAGGGGCATGCCGGGCGTGAGGTGACGGTCAGCCGATGGTCCCCAAACGCCTTGGCAAACGGTTCATCGGCGACGGCCCGTTGGCGGTGATCAGGAACTGGTCCTCGAGATTGAAGCTGGCGAGCCCGTCGATGTAGAGCGGGATCTCGAATGCCAGCACCATGCCGGCTTCGATCACGACATCGCTGTCGGCCGAGATGAATGGCCATTGCTCGGAAAACACGGAATGACCGACGCTGTGGCCGAAATGGCCGCGGCGATAGGAACGCAGGCCCTGGCGCGCCAGGCTTTCGCTGGCGGCGCGATGCACGCCGGCGAACGGCTTTCCGGGCATAAGCGCGGCAAGCCCATCGGCGAAGGCGCGTTCGGCTATCGCATGCAATTCGGCCTGTTCTGGCGACGGCGGCCCGAAGGTGAAATTCCGCGACATGTCCGAGGCATAGCCGTTCACGCTGCAGACCATGTCGGCCTTGAGCGGATCGCCGGCGGCGGCGATCGCACCGGCACTTTTGGGGCGAGCGCCCAGCGTGACGTATTCCGCCGTCGAGATTTGCTGCGACGACCAGGCGGCTGCATCGGCGACGCCTTGCCGGTAAAGCGCGATCAGCTCCGACTGACGCATGCCGGTCGCTGCATGCTGCTGCAGCCGCGAAAGGCCGGCTTCCGATAAGACGATGCCCTGCTGCAGTAGGTCGATTTCGCTCTGCGATTTGATTGCCCGTAGCCTCTCGATAATCGGCGAGCCGTTGACCAGGGCAGTGTCCGGCAACATCGCCTGCATCGCGAACAAATCGCTGGCCGGGACAAAATCCAGCTCGATGCCGAGGGTGGTACGCTCCAGCCCGAATTCGGCGAGGATCGTTTTCAGCTCGCGGACGGAGCGGGCAAGCTCGAAGGTCGCCGGACGTGAAAAACCGGGCGCGCGGCCAACCAGGCCGGCCTCGATGCGCTGCGCAACGGGCCGGTCGGCGATCGCCGACTCGAGCGATGCCGATTCGATCCAGATCGGATGCGTACGCACCACGGCGCCGGCCATCGCCGCCCGGAGCTGGGCAGCCTGGAAGTCCGCCACCACGACGCCAATCGGCAAGTCGCTTCGCCTCGGGATGACCACGAAACCGGCGCCGGCCCGCCGGAACAGGCCGGCCGGGCCGATCCAGGCGCCGGTGGCATATCGGAACGCCTCGGGCTCGCAAAGCACCAGCGCCTCGATGCCGGCGCGCTGCATCAGGTCAGTTGCGCGCTCGCGGTCGACAAAGCCGGTCACGGGTTCCCTCCGGTGCGATCGAATCCGATGCCGATACGGCGGCATTTGGCCTCAGCGTAGCTTCAGTGCCGCGGTGGAGCAGCTTTTTTCTGCAAGCGTTGTTCACCTTGGGAGTTCGACGCCAGGACGGGAAACGGAAAAGCCGCGGCGAACCGCGGCTTTTCAACACAACAAGTGTCTGCTTCGAAAGCTTATTCGGTTTCGTCAGAGGTGTCGTCGGCAGTGTCTGCCGCGTCTTTCGCGGCCTTCCTATCCAGCGCTGCCTGCAAGGCCAGGGTGGCCTGCGGTGAGGCCGGTGTTGTGGCAACGACCGCCAATGCGTGAGCAACTCCGTGCGTCGACTTATCCTTGGCTGCGGCGGAAGTGGCGGCTCCGTGTCCCTGCGACCCGGCCCCAGCCGAGTTTCCGCCGTTGCCGTGACTGCCGCCATTGCCGTTCCCGCCACCATTGCCGCCCGGGCCAGCGAGGACAGGAGAGGTGACAAATGCGAGAGCGGCGACCGTCGCGAGTAAAGTGGTTCGAGTTTTCATGGTTTCTCCTTCGAGTCGCCCTCCCGCCAAGGATGGTTTCAGATGGAAAAGCAAAGGCTTCCGATATGGAGGTCCGCTACTTACAAGTTTCGTTCAAATCCAGCATCCTGCAAGACGGACCTTGGTCCGAGATCGACGCGCAAAAGTCCTGAACTTTATCGGAAGCGTACTTCGCGCGATCGCAGCGGCGGGACTTTCACCATCGGCAGGAGTCGGCGCCGCTGCGGCGCAGTCTGCGTCGGCTGACATGGTTGCAATCGAAAAACCTCGCTTGCTCGGGGCGAGTTTCTGCGGGAGGGCGGATCGTTCATCTGACCGACCAGGTCGGCCTCAGCAAGGGCGGCTTCTACCCGAACGGGATGAACGGAACGCTCAAAAGCACCTGGGCGATCTGCGGATGAATCGTGGCAAATGAAGTTGTGGGCGTTGCCAGGCGATTTGGCGCGCTGCGCCCTGGTGGCGCAGGAGACGAAAAGGCCGCGGCGGACCGCGGCTTTTCGATGCTTGATTTCCCTTGAGAGAAATGGAGCGGGTGAAGCGATTCGAACGCTCGACCCCAACCTTGGCAAGGTTGTGCTCTACCCCTGAGCTACACCCGCTCGCGCGGCTTTTTGGCCGCAAGCCGCGCCTATATGGCTGAAGAGCGCGGCGATTGCAACAGGGAATTCGCAGGCTTTTTGCTTCGCCGGCAATGCGGACAAGCCCTCCTGCGAGACGTCGCAAGGGCAATCGGCCCCGCGTTGCATGACGGGCTTGTCTTGGCCGCATCATTGGCCGTAAACGGCTTAGGCCGAACACGCCGTTGAAAGCGGGCCATCAGAAGAAAGACCGATGCCGAAGACTGAAGCCGAACTTTTCGCCTTTCTCGCCGGACTCGGGATCGAGGTATCGACCCGGCGCCATCCGCCGCTGTTCACAGTCGCCGATTCGCAGGCGCTGCGCGGCGAGATTGCCGGCGGCCATACCAAGAACTTGTTCCTCAAGGACAAGAAGGACAATTTCTTCCTGGTCAGCGTCGACGAGGAGGCGGTGGTCGATCTCAAGCAGATCCACCATCTGATCGGCGCCGCGGGGCGCGTGTCTTTCGGCCGGCCGGAGATGCTGATGGAGCTTCTCGGCGTCGTCCCGGGCGCGGTCACGGTGTTCGGGCTGATCAACGACACCGAGCGAAGGATCAAGGTCGTTTTGGACGAGGAGCTGATGAGCCATGCTGTGGTCAATGCCCACCCGCTGACCAATGAAGCGACGACTTCCATCGCTGCCGCGGACCTCGTCAAATTCGTCGAGGCAACCGGACATGATGCTGTTATCTTGAAAGTCTCGGCATGATCGCCACATGGGTAACTGAGACCGGGTTCTGAAGAAGGATGTTGCGCCTGTCCCTTGGCCGGCGGCGCGACCGAAAGGCGACAAGATGAGCGATAGCAACCCCTTTGGCGGCCCGTTTGGCAGCAATGGCGGCCAGTATGCCACCACTGTGCAATATGGCGGCACCGATGCCGCGCGTGAGAAGGTCGCGCTTGCGGAGGCGCCGGCCGACGTCATCAAGGACACAACGACCGCTGGATTTGCCGCCGACGTGATCCAGGAATCCCGCCGCCAACCGGTGCTGGTCGATTTCTGGGCGCCGTGGTGCGGCCCCTGCAAGCAATTGACGCCGCTGCTGGAGAAGGCGGTGAAAGCCGCCGGCGGCAAGGTCAAGCTGGTCAAGATGAATATCGACGACCATCCATCGATCGCCGGCCAGCTCGGCATCCAATCGATACCGGCGGTCATTGCCTTCAAGGACGGCCAGCCGGTCGACGGCTTCATGGGCGCCATTCCCGAGAGCCAGATCACGCAATTCATCCAGAAGGTCGGCGGCAAGAACGGTGGCGTGCCGCAAGTGGCCGAGGCGCTGGCCGCGGCCGCCGAGGCGCGCGACGCCGGTGATGTGCAGACGGCGGCCGACATTTACGATGCCATCCTGGAACAGGCGCCGGAGACGATCGAGGCGATCGCCGGCTTGGGCGATCTGCTGTTCGAGGCCGGCGATGCCGAAGGTGCCGAGGCGGTGCTGGCGCGGGCGCCGGATGCAAAGAAGGATGCGCCCCAGCTCGCCGCGCTGCGGGCCAAGATGGCGCTCGCCGCGCAAGCCGCGGCACTTGGCAATCCGGCGGAACTGGAACGGCGGCTGGCCGAAAATCCCGGGGATCACCAGGCGCGGTTTGAGCTTGCCATGATCCAGAACGCCAAGGGTGATCGCATGGCGGCGGCCGACAATCTTCTGGCGATCATCAAGGCCGACCGCTCGTGGAACGACGACGGCGCCAGAACCCAGTTGCTGCAGCTCTTCGAGGCATGGGGGATGACCGACGAGGCAACGCTGTCGGCGCGGCGCAAACTGTCGTCGCTGCTGTTTTCCTGAGCCGGCGCAGACTGTTTTGTCGCGCGGGCTTGCGGTCGGCTGCGGCTGCGCCAGATTAGGTTTTCGGACGGCGTTCGATTTCGGGCTTCCTTTGTCGCGCCTTGTGCCGGCCGGGAGGAGACGGGTTTGGTGCGCTTCCTGACGAAGCGATCGGAGGATTGAGGTGCAGGCGGGAAACGCGCATTACCGGCTCGCTGCGGACTTACCGTCGACCATGCCGATCTTTCCGCTTGAGGGCGCATTGCTGCTGCCGGGTGGCCGCATACCGCTCAACATCTTCGAGCCGCGCTACCTGCAGATGGTCGACGAGGCGATTGCCGGGCCGCGGCTGATCGGCATGATCCAGCCCAGCCTGGACGGTGCGCTGCGTCCCGACGGCGAGCCGGAGCTCTGCAATGTCGGCTGTGCCGGACGCATCATTGCGCTGTCCGAGAGCGGCGACGGCCGTTACCTGATTTCGCTGCAGGGCGTGTGCCGATTCCGCATTGTCCAGGAACTCACCGTCAAGACGCCGTTCCGCCAATGCCGGTTGGCACCCTTTCTCGCCGATCTCGACGAGGAGCAGGCAGAAGCCGAGATCGACCGGCCGGCGCTGCTCAAAGCGTTTCGCGCCTATCTGCAGGCCAACGACCTGGAAGCCGACTGGGAAAGCGTCAGCCGCGCCGAAAACGCCATGCTGGTCAACGCGCTGTCGATGATGGCGCCTTACGGGCCAGCCGAGAAACAGGCGCTGCTCGAAGCGGCAGATCTGAAGACGCGCGCCGAGACGCTGATCGCTATCACCGAAATGGCGCTGGCGCGCGACAATGAGGATTTCGGTTCGAGTTTGCAGTAGGCTCTTGCCTTCTCCCTTGTGGGAGAAGGTGGATCGGCGCGCAGCGCCGAGACGGTTGAGGGGTGCTGGCCGGAGTGCCGTCGGTGCCAAGCTGGAACACCCCTTATCCGTCGCCTTCGGCGACACCTTCTCCCACAAGAGGAGAAGGGAGAGCCGCGCTGAGGACAGACCGAATGGTGGATGGGCGTGACGGAAAGAAAGCCAGTGTCGACCCCAAGCTGCTGGAATTGCTGGCCTGCCCGCTGACCAAGGGCCCGCTTACCTGGGATCCGGAGCGCGGCGAACTGATCTCGCGGGTCGCACGGCTTGCCTATCCGGTGCGTGACGGCATCCCGATCATGCTGCCCTCGGAAGCGCGCGCGATCCCCTTCGAGGAGGGATTGCCGCCGCCGCGCCTGGGACGTTCCTGAACGGCGGACCTTCCTCCCAACCTTTCATGCCCTATTGAAAATTGCGTCCCTTGGGCATGACCTTTTCCGCCTTTCCCGATAATGTGCCGAGATCCTGCCGGACAGGCGGGGATTGCATGGCCTTGGACCGGGCCTCTTTTGTGGGCCCGCTGCTCGAATGCTGGCGCTCAGCCTGGCCGGTATCGGCCTCCTCAAGCAGCACCGACAGCCACGGCGTCAGATCCTCGACCTTCTCGGCGACGATATGAATAACATCCGATTCCGATTGCAGCTTGCCGGTGACGCGGATGAGACGCGCGCCCATGACGATGGGGCGGAAGCGGTTGAAGGTCCTTTCCCAGAAAATGACATTGGCGACCGCATTCTCGTCTTCCAGCGTCAGGAAAATCGCCTTGCCATTGCCCGGCCGCTGCCGCACCAGCACGAGGCCGGCGACCGAAACGCGCCGGCCGTCCCGCACCTGGCCGAGGCGCGCATTGGGCGTGACGCCGGACCGATCCAGCCTTTGACGCAGGAAGGCGACCGGGTGCGCCTTCAGCGACAGGCCGAGCGAGCGGTAGTCGTGGACGACGTGCTCGCCGAGCGGCATTGTCGGGAGCCTGGTTTCGGGCTCCAGATCGCGCAAGCGGATCGCCGGCTGATCGAACAGCGGCAGCTTTTCGGCGGCACTCTTGCCGTCGAGCGCGCGGACCGCCCATAGAGCGTCGCGACGGTTCAATCCAAGCGAGCGGAAAGCGTCGGCCTGCGCCAGTTTTTCGATCTCGTCGACATTGAGGCCCGAGCGCAGCCAGACGTCGCGCACGGATGCATAGCCGGCGCCGCGCCTCGACACAAACGCTTCCATGCGCCCCTTCGACAGGCCCTTGACCTGGCGAAAGCCAAGCCGGACGGCACGGCTGGTCCGGATGACGCCGCGCATCTGGGCATGGCGGTCAAGGATACGATCCGGATCGAAAGGCGATTTCTCCAAGGCGCAGTCCCAGCCGGAAAAATTGACGTCGACCTCGCGGATCTCGACACCGTGGTCATGCGCGTCGCGGACAAGCTGGGCCGGCTGGTAAAACCCCATCGGCTGGGAATTCAGGATCGCGGCGCAGAAGACGTCGGGATAGAAGGTCTTGAACCAGCACGAGGCATAGACCAGCAGGGCGAAGGAGGCGGCGTGGCTTTCGGGAAAGCCGTATTCGCCAAAACCCTCGATCTGCTTGAAGCAGCGCTCGGCGAAGTCTTTTTCGTAGCCCTTGGCGACCATGCCGTCGACCATTCTCTTGCGATAATTGCCGATCGTACCGGTGCGCTTGAACGTCGCCATGGCGCGGCGCAGTTCATCGGCCTCGCCCGGCCTGAAGCCGCCGGCGACGATGGCGATCTTCATCGCCTGCTCCTGGAACAACGGCACGCCCAGCGTCCTGCCGAGGATTTTTTCCAGTTCCGGCTTGGGATATTCGGGTTTTTCCTTGCCTTGCCGGCGGCGCAGATAGGGGTGGACCATGTCGCCCTGGATCGGGCCGGGCCGCACGATCGCCACCTCGATGACGAGGTCGTAGAAGCTTTTCGGCCGCAGCCGCGGCAGCATCGACATCTGCGCGCGCGATTCGATCTGGAAGACGCCGATCGTATCGGCGCGGCAGATCATGTCGTAGACATGTTTGTCCTCGGCCGGGAGAGTGGCCAACACATAGGGCCGGCCGTAATCATCCCGCGCGTTCGGATAGTGATCCTGGAGCAGGGTGAAGGCGCGCTGCAGGCAGGTCAGCATGCCGAGCGCCAGCACGTCCACTTTAAGGATTTTCACCGCGTCTAGATCATCCTTGTCCCACTCGACCATCTTGCGCTCGTCCATCGCCGTCTTGACGATGGGCACTATCTCGTCGAGCCGGTCCCTGGTGATGACGAAACCGCCGACATGCTGCGACAAATGACGGGGAAAGCCCATGATCTCGTTGGCGCATTCGATCACATGCCTTGTCGATGGATCGGTCTGATCGAGGCCGCCGGCCTTTGTCTCCTTTTCACCGAGCTCCGAGGTCGACCAGCCCCAGATCGAACTGGACAGCGCGCCCCGGACGTCGTCCGACAGGCCCATCGCCTTGGCCACTTCGCGCATCGCCGAGCGGCCCCGGTAGCTGACGACGGCGGCGGCCAGCGCGGTGCGCTTGGTGCTGTATTTGGAATAGATATACTGGATGACCTCCTCGCGCTTTTCATGCTCGAAATCGACGTCGATGTCGGGCGGTTCGTTTCTTTCCTCGGAAATGAAGCGCTCGAAAAGCGTGTCGATCTTGTCCGGGCCCACTTCGGTGATGCCGATGCAGAAGCAGACGATCGAGTTGGCGGCGGAGCCGCGCCCCTGGCAGAGAATGTGCTGGCTGCGGGCGAATTTGACGATGTCGTGGACGGTCAGGAAATAGCGCGCGTAGTTCAGGCGCTCGATCAGGGCGAGCTCCTCCTCGATGCGCTGCGTCACAAAAGCGGGCACGCCCGAGGGGTAGCGGATGGCGGCACCCTCCTTAGCCAGCCTTTCCAGCTCGGCCTGCGGCCCGAGGCCCGATTCTGTCGGCTCATCGGGATAGTTGTATTGCAGGTCACTGAGCGAGAAGGTCAGCTCGCCGGCAAAACGCAGCGTTTCCGCCAAGGCTTGCGGATGCCTGCGGAAAAGCCGTGCCATCTCCACCGGCGGCTTTAAGTGACGCTCGGCATTGGCCGCCAGTTCCAGCCCCACCTCGGCGACGGGCACATTGAGGCGGATCGCCGTCAGCACGTCCTGCAGCGGGCGCCGTTCCGCCGTATGGTAGAGCACATCGTTGGTCGCCATCAACGGGATGCCGGCCAGCTCGGCCATCGCCGCTGCCTGCTCGATACGGAAGCGGTCGTTGCCGCGGTAATCCGGCGAAACCGCCAGCCGCAGGTTTTCGCCGAAGCGATCTTTGAGCCGGCTAAGCAGTGCGAGGCTGGTTTCCGCGTCCGCCGACAGATCCGGCAGGATGGCCGGCGACAGGAGATCGCCCCATTCGAGAAGATCGCTCTGTTTGAGGAGCGTCGCCCCTTTTTCGTTTTCGTCACGCAGATTGGCCTGTGTCAGCATGCGGCAGAGATGGCCCCAGCCCTTGCGGTCCTGCGGGTAGGCGAGGATGTCCGGCGTGCCGTCGCAAAAAACCAGGCGGCAGCCGGGGTGATAGGGAACACCCTCCACCTTGGCCTGCTGCCAGGCGCGCACCACGCCCGCCACCGTATTGCGGTCGGCGAGACCGATCGCCGAAAACCCCATGAATTTCGCCGCGACCACCAGCTCCTCCGGTTTCGAGGCGCCGCGCAGGAACGAGAAGTTCGACTGGATGCCGAATTCGGCATAGGGGATGGCCGTCAGCGCATTCATGCGAAGACCCCATGCATGAACCAGCGCGGCGAGGGCTGTGAGGCGCCGTAAAGGCCCTGGCGATAGAGCCAGTAACGGCGGCCGTCGGCATCCTCGATGCGGAAATAATCCCGGGTCGGGGAATCTTCTCGTCCCGCCGCCTCTCGCCACCATTCCGGCGCGATGCGTTCCGGCCCTTCGGCGCGCGCGACCCGATAGAGCGTGCGCCGCCAGCGGAAGTTCAAAGGCGGGCCTTCCGGCATTTCGGTGGCCGGCACCTCGATCGGCTCGGGCGAACGGAAAAGCCGGATCGGCCGTTCCGGTTGGAAGACGGTCGAAGGAGCGTCCTTCGCCTTGTCCGGCTGCTTCGGCGGCGAGCTTCTCTGCGGCGCCTCCGTGAAGGGAAGGGTGGCGACGGCGCGCTCCGGCAAATGGCTCTCGACGGCGACCGGCTTCAAGACCGCGCCTTCGCCGAGCCGGGCGCGAATGCGGTCGGCAAAAAGCGCGATATCGGCACCGTCGTCGTTCGTCTCGCCGGCAAGGTCGGCCTGCTGCATGTCGAAGGCGGCGACGGTCAACACCGAAAGGCGCACGAGATCGAAGCCATAGCCGGCGTCGATATCCTGTTCGAGCGCGGCAAACCTTTCGTGGAACAATTTCTGGATCAGCCGCGGCTCGCGCAGAGGCCGCGAGGTGCCGACGGCGATGCGGCTGACGCCGCCATCGACGCGGAAAAGCAGCAGCGCCAGCCGCCTTGCGCCCTCGCCGCGACGCTCGAGGTCGCTCTTCAAGGTGGTCGCCAGCATGCCTGTCAGCCGCTCGATGTCCTCGGTCAGCATGATCGGTTCGGCAAGGTGACGCTCGACCGAAAGCGGCGCCACCGGCAGGCGCGGCGACACGGCCTCCTCGAGGCGGCCAAGCGCCTGGTCGAGGCGCAAGAGCAGCGATGCGCCGAAGCGGCGGGCCAGCGGCGCGCGCGGTGCCGCCATGACGGCGCCCGCCGTGCGCAGGCCGACGCTTTCGAGGCTGGCGCGGACCTCCGGGCCGATGCGCAGCGCCGCCAGCGGCAAAGGTGCGAGAAGCGCTTCCTCCTCGCCATCGGGAACGATGCGGTCGCCGGCAAACCGCACCGCCGCCCAGGCAGCACCAGGCGTGGCGGCAAGCCCGGCGCGGACATCGAAGCCCTGATGGAAAAAACGCGACAGGATATCGTCCAGCATCGAGCGTTCGCCGCCGAAAAGATGGGTGCAGCCGGTGACGTCGAGATAGAGGCCGTCGGTCCCGTCGAGCGCCACCAGCGGGGTATAGCGGTCGCACCAGTCGGCGAGGCCTTCGAGCAGGCGCCGGTCGGCCTCCGGATCGGCCTCCACGATGTCGATCGAGGGATGCATGGCGCGCGCATCGGCTATGCCCATGCCGCGCTTCAGATTAAGCGCCTCGCCCCGCTCGTCGAGGGCGGCGATGCGCTGGGTGTTCCCTTGGCGATGGCTGATCACCAGCGGCAGGTGATCCGACGGCCGGGAACGCCAGGACCGCCCCAGACGCTGCCGCAGGATCCTCTCGGCGGCGAGATGCGGAAACCACAGGGACAGGATTCTTTGGCCGTTCTGGGGCCCATTCCTGAGACCTTCTTTCCTCGCCCCGTCTTTCTTCGAATATGCGTTCATCGGGGTTCCACTCCAGTGTGAACTTTCCGGGCAAGGCCGTGCGGCTCTTGCCGATGGTGACGGTGAAGGCGGGCCGGCCGATCGAACCGGCGAGCGGCCCGGCAAGCGTCTTACGCGTTGCCGCTGGTGCCGCCGACAGGATGAGGCGGACGGGCGCTGCCGTCGGCTCGGGCTCGCCGGCCTGGCGCAGCAGGAACAGCGGCCGGCCGGCACTCTGCGCCCGGGCGTGCAGCCGCCGCGTCGCGGTGAGGTCCAGCCGCTGCGGGTTGCCGCGGATTTCGAGGATGACAGCGGCCAGCGCCGTCATTCGGGCAGCCTCTTCGGCGACCCACAGCGCATCGAGCAGCCTTGGCGCCTCGGAAAACAGCAATTGCTCCGGCTCGATGCCGAAAAAGGCGTGAAGCCCCCTGGCATAGGGAAAGCCGGCCTCGCGGAAAACCTCGGATGTGCCGATCCACAGCACCGGCAGTCGCGCCCCCTGGCTGAGGATCAGGCTAGTGAGCGACAAGGCAAAACCGGCGACGGCTCCGGCATCGCGGGTCGTGACGCCATGAAACTCGTTCAGCGCCGCCTTCGGCAGGCCGCCGCCCAGCGCAGCATCGAGGCGCTCGGCACCGGTGCGCAAAAACGCATCGGGCGGCGCCACGGCAAGACCGCGCCGGACAATGGTCAGAGGCCGAGCGGGTGTCGGACTCTGGCGAGGGACATCCGCGTCAAACGACGAACCGGCCGGCGCCTCCAAGCGCTCGGGCAAGGTCCCTTCGATCTTCGCGATCTGGCGGCGCAGGGCAAAAACAGTCTCCCGCGCCACGGCGCTTGTCGCCATGACGGTCAGCTTCCACTCACAATTGTTCCTGTTATGTTCCATATAGATTCCAGAGGCCGTCCGAAGAGTCAAGCGGAGTCATGAGGAATTTATTCCTGCCCAGCCCGACCATTTGCCGAGTCCGGCCTGAAAGCCTATATGCCGGGATCAAAGGACAAAGCATGGCTCGCATCTACCAAACACGCATCTGGCACGACCAGCTTTCGCCAACGATGGAGGAAATCGAGCTCCTGGCGCTGGAAGCCTATGCCCATCTGCCGGAGGAGTTTCGCAAGCTGACCGGCGAGATCGTCATCCAGATCGCCGAATTCCCGACCGACGAGATCATGGACGACCTTTCGCTGGAAACGCCGTTCGACCTGCTCGGCCTGTTCGAGGGGCGCGGCATCGCCGAGCGCTGGAATCCGCAGACCGGCGAAGGCCCGAACCGCATCACGCTCTATCGTCGCGCCATCCTCGATTACTGGGCCGAGAACGAGGAGACGCTGGGCGACATCGTCACCCATGTGCTTATCCACGAGATCGGCCACCATTTCGGCCTGTCGGACGATGACATGGAGAAGATCGAAGAGGCAGCGGAGTAGGATGTGCTGATATTCAGGTGATGCCGGCCTGCGAACGGCGGCTTCCTGCGCTTCCGGTGCTCACGTACCCAAAAGTACGCTCCGCTCCGGTTCTCGGAAACCACCATTCTCGGTGCGGCCTGACCTGAATCTCAACACACCCTGCTTCGGCGCTTTTGCAAAGCCTACCAGTCGCTGAGCTTGGTGTCGGGGCCATATTCCTGGCCCTCGATGTCCTTCACCACAGCCTGGCCGCAGCGCATGGTCTTGGCCTTCTTGTCATAGGCATAGGTCGGCGAGCCGAACAGATGCCAGCCCTTGTTGAGCGCCGTTGTCACCTTGTGGCAGAAGGTGGCGTCGTCCGGGCCGGATAAAAAGCGGTAGAGTTTCATTCTTCAATCCTGTGGTGAGTTGCACTATCATGTCCGAACAGCGGCGGCCTTCGCCAGCAGTTTTTCGGCCTGCGCCAGATGCAGCCGCTCGACCATCTTGCCGTTCAGTGCAACTACCGCCTTGCCGGTATTTTCGGCAAGCGCGAAGGTATCCTTGACCGCGCGCGCCTCGGCTATTGCTTCGGGCGACGGCGCAAAGGCGCGGTTCGCGGCCTCGATCTGTGCCGGATGGATCAGCGACTTGCCGTCAAAACCCATGGCGGCCGCTTCCGTGCACTCGCGCGCAAACCCGTCCATATCGCGAAAATCATTGAAGATGCCATCGAGCAGGTCGAGGCCGCCGGCGCGCGCCGCCAGCACCATCTGCATCAGCCATGGCATGAGATAGCGTCGGTCGGGCGTGGCGAGAATGCCCGTGTCCTTGACCAAATCGTTCGTTCCGGCAACGAAACAAACCAGTCGAGAGGCCGGGTCGCGGCCGAGTTCGGCAATCGGCCCGATGTTGAGCAGCGCCTTGGGCGTCTCGATCATCGCCCATAGCTTGACTTCGTCGGGGATAAAATTGTCGTCGAGCACGTCGCCGGCCTCGAGAATGTCGCGCGGCGTGTCGACCTTGGGCAGCAGGATGGCGTCGGGCGTGCATTTTGCCGCGGCCAGCAGATCGTCGGCGCCCCATTCGCTCGACAGCGCGTTAATGCGCACCACCATCTCGCAGCGCCGATCGGAACGACCGGCGAAAATCCCCGCCAGCTTCTCGCGCGCGGAAAGCTTGTCGGCCGGGGCGACAGCGTCCTCGAGATCGATAACGACGGCATCGCAGGCCAGCGACGGGATTTTTGCCAGCGCCTTGTCGTTCGAAGCCGGGACGTAAAGCACCGAGTGGCGCGGGCGGGAGGGTCCGGTGGTCATCTCCGATCTATGCCGCCTGCAGCCGGCCGAGGCAAGCCGTGCAAAAAAACTGCACGCAATTTCGGAAAATCTCCTCCTCTCCGCCCCGCTTGCCACCCGGCAGAATGCGACAGGGGCCGCATGCAAGAGCAAACGAACTCCCGTTGGTCCCTGCCGTACCGGCTTCGCCGCGAAAGCTGGTGGCTCGTCGATCCGCCCCGGAGTTCGGCGAACCTCGTCCCTTTCGTCCGAAAATCCGCGCCCACTGGCCGCATCAACGCCGCCGAGGAAGCCCGATCATGAGAGTATTCCTCTCGGCGGCGCCGAGCTATTGCAGCCGCTTCGGCGTTGCCGTCCTGCTCGTCGCGCTGGCCGATTTTTTCTTCTATGGCCAACCGGCGGGCATCACGTTTTTCCTGTTCGGCGTTGCGATTGCAGCAGCGAGCATGGCTCTCCATCCTCTCGGCGTCTTCAACGATGGCAGGTTCTGGTTCAAGCCGGTTGCGCTGCTTGTGGCGCTGCTGCCGCTTGTGGAAAATGTCAGCGCACTGTCCATCTCGATCGCGCTGGCGGCGCTGACAGTTTTCGCGCTTTCACTGGCCGGGCGGTTGCGGCGTAGCTTTGCGCGCATCGCCGGCCAACTCTCGCTGTTCCTGCTTGCAGCGCCATTTCGGCTCGCCCTGGATTTCTTCCGCTGGCGCAAGGCGGCGCGGCGGCTTGGCCGGCGGCGCGTGCGCCTTGCGGCGATCGCCGTCTGGGTCATGCCGCTGAGCCTTGGCGCGGTGTTCCTCGCGCTGTTCGGCGCCGCCAATCCGGTCATCGAATATTGGTTTTCGCTGATCGACCTGATGGCACTGCTCGACCTCGTCCAGCTGCCACGTCTCGCCTTCTGGCTATTCGTGCTTGCCGGCGTCTGGGCCTTTCTGCGGCCGCGCCTGCCGCGCTTTCTCCGTCGCCGCAGGGTGTTGCCAGCCGGCGCACCGGCGATGCCGGCCACCAGGACCACCATCGAGGACATCGTCTTCGGCAAGGCTGCCATCTTCCGCGCGCTCGTCGTCTTCAACATCCTGTTCGCGGTGCAGAGCGCACTCGACGTCACCTATCTGTGGGGCGGCATCGCGCTTCCCGACGGGCTGACCTATGCCGCCTACGCGCATCGCGGCGCCTACCCGCTGATCGTCACGGCGCTGTTGGCCGCCGGCTTCGTGCTGGCGGCGCTGAGGCCCGGAAGTGCGACCTCCGGCGATCCGCTCATCCGCCGGCTGGTTTATGTCTTGGTGGCGCAGAACATTCTCCTGGTGATCTCGTCGATCCTGCGGCTTGATCTCTATATCGGCATCTATGCGCTGACCTATTGGCGTGTCGCCGCCTTCGTCTGGATGGGGCTGGTGGCGGCGGGCCTTATCCTGATCATAGCCCGCATCGCGCGCGAAAAGTCGAACGAATGGCTGCTTTCCGCCAATCTTCTGACGCTATCGGCGACGCTCTATGCCTGCTCGTTCATCAACTTTGCCACGCTGATCGCCAACTACAATGTCGACCATTCCCTCGAAATGACCGGCCAAGGCACCCAGCTGGACGTCTGGTACCTGCGCTCGCTCGGGCCCGGCGCCTTGCCGGCGCTCGATCGCTTCGTCCAGCACCAGAGCAGGACGGTTTCCGCGGAGGATGCCTCCATCCGCGAACTTGCCGGCTGGTATGCACAGGACGAAGCACGCTTCCGCGCCGGCCAGGAAAACTGGCGCGCATGGAGCTTTCGCAATTGGCGGCTCGATCGCACCCTCGACAGGCGTGCCCCGTTCGTGGTTCCTCCGATGTCCGAACCCTTCTTGCCGGGCCGCTGATTTGATGCCGCACCACATACTGGTCGCCGACGACGATCCGCACATTCGCGAAATCATCTGCTTCGCGCTCGAAAAGGCCGGCATGAAAACGCTGGCGGTGCCGGACGGCGCGGCTGCCTTGCAGGCGATAGAGCGCCGTGCTCCCGATCTTGTCGTGCTCGATATCGGCATGCCGGAAATGGACGGGCTGGAAGTGTGCCGGCGGCTGCGCCACACATCCGACGTGCCGGTGCTGTTCCTGTCCGCGCTGGATGAAGAGATCGACCGCATCCTCGGCCTGGAAATGGGCGGCGACGATTATGTCACCAAGCCGTTCAGCCCGCGCGAGCTGGTCGCCCGCGTCAACGTTATTCTGCGCCGCGCCCGGCCCACGCCGGAACCGCCCGACGACCGGCAATTCTCGCATGGCAGACTGTTGATGGTTTCGGCAAGCCATACGGCCAGTTTCGACGGCAAGCCGCTGGCGCTGACCTCGATCGAATTCGCGATCCTGAAAGGGTTTCTGGCGCGGCCGGCGCATGTGCTCGGCCGCGACATGGTGATGGCCAATGCCTATGCCGCCAACATCCATGTCGCAGACCGCACCGTCGACAGCCATATCCGCAACATCCGCGCCAAGCTGGCGGCGGTCGGCTGCCTCGATGCAATCGAGACCGTGCATGGCGTCGGCTTCCGGCTGGGTAAATGCGGCGCGTGACCGCCCAAAAATGGTGGACATGAAATGGCGGCCACGGCTTGCCACGGTCGTCATTGCCATCCTGATCATGGTGATGGCGCTGCCGCTGGCCGGCCTGTTCTTCTTCCGGCTCTACGAGAACCAGCTGATCCGCCAGGCCGAAGCCGAGCTGATCGCACAAGGTGCCGCCCTTGCCGCGATCTATGCCCAAGAGGTCCGTGAGGCCGGCCTTGCCCCTGAAAAGCTCGGCACGCCCATGCCTCCGCCCAGCACAAGGGATCGGGCTTCTGCCTACCAGCCGATCGAACCGCGCCTCGATCTTGCGTCCGACAGGATCCTGCCGACCCGGCCCACGGCCACCGCAGGCAGCGTCGATCCTGCCTTCGCGGTGATCGGCGCGCGGCTGTCGGGCATTCTTGCCGAGACGCAGAAGACCACGCTTGCCGGTTTCCGGCTGCTCGATCCCAGGGGCGTGGTCATCGCCGGCCGTGAGGAGGCCGGCCTGTCGCTCGCGGCTATCGAAGAAGTTCGCGCAGCACTTGCCGGCCGCTACGCCAGCGCGCTCAGGCTGCGGGTTCCCGACCAGCCGTCGCCGCCGCTCTATTCGGTCAGCCGCGGCACCAAGGTTCGCGTCTTCGTCGCCATGCCGGTTGCCGTCTCCGGCAAGGTCGCCGGCGTGGTCTACCTGTCGCGGACGCCGAACAACATCGTCAAGCATCTCTATGGCGAGCGCGGCAAGGTGGCGCTGGCGGCAATCGCCATTCTAGGCGGCACGCTGCTGATCGGTCTGGTCTTCCTGCGCACAGTCAGCCGGCCGATCTATGCGCTGATGGAACGCACGAAACGCATTGCCGCCGGCGACCGCGCGGCGATCAGGCCGCTCGATCACCACGGCACGCGCGAAATGGCGGCGCTCTCCGCCGCCTTCCTCGACATGGCCGAAAAGCTCCACGCACGCTCCGACGGCATCCAGACCTTTGCCACCCATGTCTCGCACGAGCTCAAATCGCCGCTGACTGCGATCCAGGGTGCGGCCGAACTGTTACGCGATTCGGGCAGCGCGATGGACGAGACCGAGCGGTGGCGTTTCTCGGACAATATCGTCACCGACGCCGGGCGGCTCAATCTGCTGGTGCGCCGCCTGCTTGACCTGGCGCGCGCCGAAAATCTCGAGCCCAGCGGTGAAAGCACTTCGCTTGGTGATGCGCTGGCGCTTCTCCCGGCCGACGACAGGCTGGCGGTGCGCCTCGAGGCGGGCGCCGACATCCGCCTGCGCATATCGGCCGAAAACGCCGCGATCGTGCTGGCCAATCTCATCGACAATTCGGCGCGGCACGGCGCGACGCTGGTATCGATCACGGCAGCAAGCGCGGACGGCAAGGCCAGCATCGTGGTGGACGATGACGGCGCCGGCATTTCGCCCAGCAACCGAGGCCGCATCTTCGAGCCGTTCTTCACCACGCGCCGCGATTCCGGCGGCACCGGCATGGGCCTCGGCATCGTGCTGGCCCTCCTGAAAGCGCATGATGGCACGATCCGGCTGGTTGACTCGGCGAGCGGCACGCGCTTCGAGATCATCCTGCCGGCGGCGTGACTGGCGGTTCAGATCGGAAGGGCGAAAAGGTGCATTACGACATCGTCATCATCGGCGGAGCCATCGTCGGCTCCTCGGTCGCCTATTATCTGCGCGAGGAAGGATTTTCCGGCTCGATCGCGCTTGTCGAGCGCGACCCGCAATTTTCCCACGCCGCGACGACGCTGTCCTGCGCCTCCATTCGCCAGCAATTCTCGATCCCTGAAAACATCCGGCTGTCGCAGTTCACGCTGAGACTGTTTCGGCGGCTCGCGGAAGAGTTTGGCGCGGGCGCCGATATCGGCTTTCGCGAAGGCGGCTATCTCATCCTTGCCGGCGAAAACGGACTGCCGATTCTGCGGGCCAACCACGAGGCGCAGATGGCCGAGGGCGCCGACATCGTGCTCGAGGATGCCGAGACGCTCGTCCGCCGTTTTCCGTGGCTGTCGGCCGAGGGTATCTCTGCCGGGGCCTACGGCCGCAGTGGCGAGGGCTGGTTCGACGCGCATGCAATGCTGATGCTGTTCCGCAAGGCGCTGCGGACGAAGGATATCGACTTCATCACAGCGTCGGTTACCGCTATTGAGCGGCAGGGCGAGCGCGTCACCGGTGTGACCCTCGGTAATGGCGAGCGGCTCGAGGCTGGCGTCGTCGTCAATGCCGCCGGGCCGAATGCCGGCAAGGTGGCTGAAATGGCCAGGCTGGCGCTGCCGGTGGAGCCGCGCAAGCGCAATGTCTTTGTCTTCGAGGCGCGCGAGAAATATGACGACATGCCGCTGCTGGTCGACCCGAGCGGCATCTATGTCCGGCCGGAAGGCTCGGTCTACATCACCGGTGGCGCCGAGCCGGAAGAGGGCGAAGGACCAGCCGATCCCGCCGACTTCGATCCGGACTGGCCGCTGTTCGAAGAGGTGATCTGGCCGGTGCTGGCGACCCGCATTCCGGCCTTCGAGGCGATCAAGCCGACGCGCGCTTGGGTCGGCCACTACGACTACAACACGCTCGACCAGAACGCGGTGATCGGTCCGCATCCCGAGGTCGGCAATTTCTTCTTCGCTAACGGCTTTTCCGGCCACGGCCTGCAGCAGGCTCCGGCGGTCGGCAAGGCGCTGTCCGAACTGATCGTGCATGGCGCCTATCGCACGGTGGATTGCTCGGCATTCGGGTACAGCCGGGTTGCAGAGGGGCGGGCGTTTCGGGAGCTGAATGTGATTTAAGGATGGCGTTGACGGCAAGCGCGTCGCCGAGCGCATGGCCCCCAGCCGTGTTGTCGAAAACGCACCAGACCTCCGCGCCCGTTGCGCTCGCTGCATCCAGCCGCTGCCGAATCTCGGCCAAGATGTCGGAATCATAATCCGAAAAGTAAATGCGCGGTGCGCCGTGCAGGCGAAAATAGGCGAGGCCCCGCCATCCGGCCGGCATGACTGCGGCCGGGACGGGTGCAGGGTCGGCTGCGACGCGCGCCACACGAAAGCCGGCCAAAAGAGCATCGGCATCCGGTTCGAACCAACTGGCATGACGTGGTTCGCACGCTAATTTCAGGTCGGTGTGCTTTTGCAACAGATCGAAGAATTCATTGGCGATATGCGGGTCAAAGGGCAGGCTCGGCGGCAACTGCACCAGCAGCGCTGCAAGTTTGTGACCGAGGCCACCAGCCTGTTGCAGGAATGTTTCGACGAGGTCTCCGCAGCCGGCGAGCCGACGCTCGTGCGTCATCGCCTTGGGGACTTTCACGCAGAAGCGAAAATCGTCCGGCACCGAACCTGCCCAACGTTCGTAGGTTTCGCGGCGATGCGGCTTATAGAAAGACGAATTGATTTCAACGACGTCGAGACGAGCGGCATAGCGCTCGAGGTGCGAGCCGGAATCCGGAAAAAGATCCTTGTAACGCGACGGGACGCTCCATCCGGCGGTGCCTATGAAGCATCGATGTTCTTCCATCCTGGAGATGTGGACAGGTCGACGCGCGGGTCAAGGGAGACCGCGACCATGCACTGCTTATGTGGGGCTGAAACCAGTCCCCGCCCCTGCCTCCCGTGTGCTCGGTTGCCGCTTGGCCGGCAGAGAATCAGCGCTTGCGGCCGAACCAGAACGCGTCGGACACACGCTCCATGCCGATACGCTCATAGAAACCGACCGCGTCGGGCATGGAGATCAGGCTGATGGCGACGGAAGGCCCGAGTTGCCGCCGCGCTTCATCGAGAAGGCCCTTGCCGATGCCCAGCCCTTGCGCCGCTTTGCAAACGGCGAGCTCGGAAACGTAACAGACCCACGAGAAATCGGTGACACCGCGGGCAACGCCGACCAGCGGCTTGTCTTCTGTGTCGAGACGCGCGGTGAGCACCAAATTGGCTCCCGACAACATCGCTTTCAATCGGGTGTCGTTATCGACGGGGCGGTTGGCGCCGAGGCCGGATTCCACCAGCACGCGGCGGAACTCGGCGGTGCCGAGGCCCGGTTCGCTGGCGTAGAGGACCTTTGATCGCGTTGTCATGTCGATAAAAGTGCACCATGGGCCGGTGGTTTTGAAGCTGTTTTGTGCCGATCTTGTGTTTCGATCGACGACGGAAGTCCAGAAACAGCCGCCTTTTATTTGCCCGCGGCTTTGTGTAAACCGGGCGCCAGCAATCCCCCGCAACGAGAAGAAGACGGGCAAGACCCATGGAAAAATTCACCAAGCTCACCGGTGTCGCCGCGCCGATGCCGATCGTCAATGTCGACACCGACATGATCATCCCCAAGGATTATCTCAAGACGATCAAGCGCACCGGGCTCGGCACCGGCTTGTTCGCCGAAATGCGCTACAAGGACGACGGCTCGGAAAACCCGGATTTCGTGCTCAACAAGCCGGCCTACCGCAAGGCGCAGATCCTGGTCGCCGGCGACAATTTTGGCTGCGGCTCGAGCCGGGAACATGCACCGTGGGCGCTGCTCGATTTCGGCATCCGCTGCGTCATCTCGACCTCGTTTGCGGACATTTTCTACAACAACTGCTTCAAGAACGGCATCCTGCCGATCACCGTCAGCCCGGAAGACCTGGAGAAGCTGATGGACGATGCCTCGCGCGGTTCCAACGCGACGCTGTCGGTCGATCTCGAAGCCAACGAAATTCGCGGGCCGGACGGGGGCGTGGTCAAGTTCGACCTCGACGAGTTCAAGCGCCACTGTCTCTTGAACGGCCTCGACGATATCGGCCTGACCATGGAGAAGGCCGGCGCCATCGCTTTGTTCGAGAAGAAGAACGCCGCTGAGCGCCCCTGGGCATAGGCTCTAAAGCTGCGCCGATGGTCGGCCTCTATGCCAAGTGTCCGGGAAGGGATGTGATGACACGCTTGCTTGTTGCTGCTGCCTGCGGACTGCCGCTGATGCTGCTGCCCCCGGTGAGCGTCTATGCCCAGACGCAGACGCCCGCCACGGAAGCGCCGGCGACAGATCAAGGCGCCGGCGACACAGTCGCTGCCGACAATGACAAACAGGCGCCGATCCCGTTCGAGGGCGGCCAGCTGACCATCACCCAGGAGGAAGAGTACGGGGAACGGGTGCTCGCCTTCGACGGCAAGGAACTGGCGCGCAATTACGACGTCTTCTTCGACAAGATCGTCGAGGTCGGCGGCATCAAGGTGGCGCTGGTCGATGTCGGCGACGGCGGCAACCAATGCGGCCCGGCCAAGGTGATCGTGTGGAAGCCGGAAGGCGGCACGATCCAGACGACCACGGTCGAGCAGGATGAATGCGGCGCGCCGCCGGCCGCAACCTCCGACAGCACCATCTATTTCGTGCCCTATCTTTTGCCGGGTGATTCCAAGCCGGCGTTGCAATGGTCGCCGACGGACGGGCTGACGACGTCCGGTAATCTGACCTACATGCCGGAGCCGGGCACCGACTGGAAGGACGTCGATCCGTCGAAATACGACAACATCATCGACGCCTTCCACAATGAAGCGGTCTACAAATTAGCCGAGACGCTGCTTGGCAACGGCATGCCCGACATGGCGACAAGCCTGCTGGTCGGCGGCGGCACGGAGAAAACCGCGTCGGGTGCCTTCTTTGCCAGCGGCTGCGTGCCGCATGATTGCGGCGGCAATGACGGCTTCATGGCGGTCGACCCGGTCAACCACAAGCTCTATTTCGCGCGCCGCGGCGACAAGCCCGAACCGGACGCCTGGCCGGCGGTGAATAGCTGGCCGGCCGAGATCAGGGAAGCGCTGGACAAGGCGCTGGGATCGCCGAATTAGGGTTTTCGCACGGCGCGGTGACATCACGCCTTCCCCGCTGAATCAAACCATATCTGCCGCGATCCGTCCCACCCCCCTCTGCCCTGCCGGGCATCTCCCCCGCAAGGGGGGAGATTGGCAGCTTCGTCGTTCCGCCTACCTTGCGACGGTGATGATTGGCGAAACCGTCGCGACCGCCGATCTCCCTCCTTGCGGGGGAGATGCCCGGCAGGCCAGAGGGAGGTGCTGTCCCGCCGATATTAACTGCTTTGGCCCATGGCTCAGCCCGCCCTTCCGTTGCAAAATGGCGAGAGATTTCGGAGGACCCATGCGAAAACTGATTTCCACCGGCTCGCCCTTCGAGAAGACCGCCGGCTATTCGCGCGCCGTGGTGCAGGGCGACTGGTGTTTCGTGTCCGGAACGACCGGCTACGATTATGCGACCATGTCGATGCCGGAGAGCGTAGAGGCACAAACGCGCAACTGCCTGGCGACGATCGCCAAGGCGCTCGCGGATGGCGGTTTCGAAATGGCCGATGTGGTGCGGGCACATTACTACATTACCGATGCGGCTTTCGTGGATGTGGTCTTCCCGATCCTCGGCGAGACATTTGGCGAGATCAGGCCGGCAGCCACGATGATCGTGTGCCAGCTCAACAAGCCGGAGATGAAGATCGAGATCGAGGTGACGGCGCTGCGGCGCACAGCCTGATGCCTGTCACGGTTGCGACAACGACACGGTTGGAACGAGGATCGGCCCATGGTGAAGGTCAGACGCATCGTCGCAAACTTAGACACGCAGGATATCGCGGCAGCAAAACCCTTCTATCAGGATGTGCTCGGCCTCGATCTCCAGATGGATATGGGCTGGATCGCTACCTATGGCTCGCAAGAGACGATGTCCGTGCAGGTCAGTTTCATGGCCGAAGGGGGATCAGGAACGCCGGTGCCGGACATCTCTATTGAGGTCGACGACGTCGATGCCGCGCTTGAAAGCATGAGGACGGCCGGCTTTGCCATCGAATACGGTCCGGCGGACGAACCCTGGGGCGTGCGGCGCTTCTTCGTACGCGACCCGTTCGGCAGGCTGGTCAATATCCTTTCGCATTTGTGACGATATTCGCCGGGCGTGAGGCATGGATTCTGATGACATGTCGGCGGGACAGCGCCCCCCTCTGCCCTGCCGGGCATCTCCCCCACAAGGGTGGAGATTGGCAGTTTCGCCGTCTCGCCGGTCTTCAACCTTGGAAATTAGCGAAGGCCGAGATGACGGCCAATCTCCCCACCCGTGGGGGAGATGTCCGGCAGGACAAAGGGGGCGCGAAGGATCGCCGCACTGCGGCCACTGTTCGTATTGCCGCGTTCTTCCGTTCCTCCTTGCGCGCCGGCCGCTTGGCGTTTAGCAAGGCCGCGGCTCACGACACAATCAGGACGGTCCCCCATGGCTTCGAAAAATCTTCTCCTGCTTGCCGGCGACGGCATCGGCCCGGAGGCGATGGCCGAGGTGAAGAAGCTGATTTCCGCCATGAACGACAGGCTCGGCAGCGATTTCGTCACCGATGAGGGGCTGGTCGGCGGCTGCGCCTATGATGCGCATGGCGCGGCGATTTCCGATGCCGACATGGCCAAGGCAATGGCGGCGGACGCGGTGCTGTTCGGCGCCGTCGGCGGGCCGAAATGGGATGCCGTGCCTTACGAAGTGCGCCCGGAGGCGGGTCTGCTGCGGCTGCGCAAGGACATGGAACTGTTCGCCAATCTTCGACCCGCCATTTGCTATCCGGCCCTGGCGGCGTCCTCCTCGCTCAAGCAGGAGGTGGTCGAGGGTCTCGATATTCTCATCGTGCGCGAGCTCACCGGCGGCGTCTATTTCGGCGAGCCGAAGCAGATCATCGATCTCGGCAACGGCCAGAAGCGCGGCATCGACACCCAGGTCTACGATACGTTCGAGATCGAGCGCATTTCGGGCGTTGCCTTCGAATTGGCGCGCACGCGCCAGAACCATGTCACCTCGATGGAAAAGCGCAATGTGATGAAGTCGGGTGTGCTGTGGAACGAGGTCGTCACGCAAACCCACAAGGCGCGCTATGCCGACGTCAAGCTCGACCATATGCTGGCCGATGCCGGCGGCATGCAGCTGGTGCGCTGGCCGAAGCAGTTCGATGTCATCGTCACCGACAATCTGTTCGGCGACATGCTGTCCGACATCGCCGCCATGCTGACCGGCTCGATCGGCATGCTGCCGTCGGCGTCGCTCGGCGCGCCGGATGTTAAGACAAAAAAGCGCAAGGCGCTCTACGAGCCGGTGCACGGCTCGGCGCCCGACATCGCCGGCAAGGGCATCGCCAATCCGATCGCCATGATCGCCTCCTTCGCCATGTGCATGCGCTATTCCTTCGGCATGGTGTCGGAAGCCGACCGGCTGGAAGGCGCGATCGCCGCCGTGCTCGATCAAGGCTTGCGCACCAGGGATATTCATTCGCCGGGGATGACCGAGGTCGGCGCTGCTGAGATGGGCGAGGCGATCGTCGCCAAATTTTTGGGCTGAGCCTGTAGCGGTCGACACCCGCTGGGCGACGACCGCTGATGCCGCGGCACTCCCGCGGTTAGATTTGGACACCCGCCGGCACCGGACCCCATTGGTTTTCTCGCGACTGGGTCGGGATCAGCGCAAAGATCAGGATGATCAGGCCGCCGAAGGTCGGGATCAGGAAAAGCAGGAAAAGCCAGCCGGTCAGGCCGATATCGTGCAGGCGACGCACATTGAGCCCGAACCACGGCAGGGCTGTCGCCAGCAGGAAGAGGCCGGAGAGGCCGACCGTCACTGCCGGCAATTCACTGTTGTCGAGATTGCCCATGGCGTCGTCGATGAAGATGCCGAGTCCAATCGCCACGATCAGCGCGATCGTCCAGAACAGGCAATAGCCCCAATATTCCTTGCGGCGGGCACGGCCCGCGAAGTTGAAGTAATTCTCGGTCAGGCCCAGCCAGAAATAGTTCCACAGGCCAGCGGATTCGGCCGGACCGTGTTCAGCGGAACGGCCGAAATGTTGCGGCTGACCTGCCGCGGACGCATTGCCGGCCTGAGATGGCGCGGCGGTTGCAGTGGAGGCGTCGGCGGGCGCACTGGCAGGTTGGGCGCGGATCGCAAAAACATCGCGTGCCCGTCCGCCGGCCGGCTGGAATTCGACGGTCGTGCCTGCGGCAACCGATGCTTCGCGGCGCAAATCTTCGCGCGCCAAAGTGTAGCGGTTGCCCTCGGCTCCGGTGATGAAGCCGAAACCCTGGTCTTCGTCGTAATGAAGAACTTCGCCGCGCATGTCCTGCCCACCCCCATTGCCCTGCCCAGACTGTGCAAAGTTCAGGCAGACTGCAAGGGGCGTGCGGAAATGGAGAGTGCGGGCTATTTACCCCGGCCGCTTCTTCGATTTCTTGTGTTTCGGCGATCCGCTAGCCTCGAACTTCGCCTTGGCCGGTTTCCCGGCCCAGGGCTTTGCCTCGAATGCCGGGCGCTGGTCGGCCGGTGCGCGCTTCTCAAATTTGGGCGCGTTTTGATCGAAGGTGCGCTTGCCGCGGTGCGGCTTCTTGTCGGGCCGTGGTTCCTGGTAGCCGGCCCGCGACAGATCCGGCGTGCCGTCCAGCCGCTTGACCACAATGTTGCCCTGCAGCTTGCGGTCGGGGCCGATCGCGGCGAGGAAGCGCTCGGCCCAGTCCGCCGCGATCTGCACGAAGGTTTCTTCCGGCTGCATCTTGATGGCGCCGATCTGGCGCTTGGAAATGCCGCCTGTCCGGCACAGCATCGGGATCAGCCAGCGCGGCTCGGCATTCTGCCGGCGTCCGACCGACAGCGAGAACCAGACACTGTCGCCGAAATCGTCGCGGCGGCCAGGCTGCTCGTCCCGGCGCGCAAATTTTTCGCCCGACGGCGTGAACGGCACCACGTCCAGAAGATCCTCCGGCGCCGAGCGGCTGGAGCGGCACATCCGTACGAAGGCGGCGGCGACCTGTTCGGGTCCGTGCTGATCGAGAAGCGCCTGGACGAAGCCGCGCTCCTCATCCTTCATAGGCTCGCTAAAAACTGGGTCGGCAAGAATACGCTCGTCGTCGCGCCGTATCACGTCGTCGGCCGAGGGCGGGCTCGCCCAGGTCGCTGCAAGGCCGGCACTTTGCAGCAGCCGCTCGGTGCGCCTGCGGGCATTATTGGGCACGATCAGCGCGCTGACGCCCTTGCGTCCCGCCCGTCCTGTTCGCCCGCTTCGGTGCAGGAGCGTCTCCGGGTTGGTCGGCAAGTCGGCATGGATCACCAGCTCGAGATTGGGCAGGTCGATGCCGCGTGCCGCGACGTCAGTGGCGATGCAGACCTTGGCGCGGCCGTCGCGCATCGCCTGCAGCGCATGGCTGCGCTCGTTCTGGCTAAGCTCGCCCGACAGCGCCACGACGGAAAAGTTGCGGTTATTGAAGCGCGCCGTCAAATGGTTGACGGCGGCGCGCGTGTTGCAGAACACCAGCGCGTTCTTCGCCTCGTAAAAGCGCAGCACGTTGATGATGGCGTTTTCGCGGTCCGCCTGGGCGACGCCCAGCGCCCGGTATTCGATGTCGAGATGTTGTTTCTCCTCTCCACCAGCCGAGATACGCACGGCATCGCGCTGGTAGCCCTTGGCCAGAGTGGCGATGGAGCGCGGCACGGTGGCGGAAAACATCAGCGTGCGGCGCTCGGCGGGTGCCGCGTCGAGGATGAATTCCAGGTCCTCGCGAAAGCCGAGATCGAGCATCTCGTCGGCCTCGTCGAGCACGACTGCCTTGAGCGCCGACATGTCGAGCGAGTTGCGGGTGATGTGGTCGCGCAGGCGGCCGGGCGTGCCGACGACGATATGGGCACCACGCTCCAGCGCGCGCCGCTCGGTGCGCATGTCCATGCCGCCGACGCACGACGCTATCGCTGCCCCGGTCAGCTCATAGAGCCATTCCAGCTCGCGCGTCACCTGCAGGGCCAGCTCCCGCGTCGGCGCGACGGCCAGCGCCAGGGGTGCCGCCGCGTGGGAAAAGCGCTCCGCGCCATCGAGGAGGGTCGGCGCCAACGCCAGGCCGAAGGCGACGGTCTTGCCGGAGCCGGTCTGGGCCGAAACCAAGGCATCGGCCTGGCCAAGCTCGAGAACGGCCTGTTGCACCGGCGTCAGCTCGACATAACCGCGTTTTTCCAGCGCCTTTGCCAGCGCGGGAACAATAGCTTCGAAATTGGACATTTCGCTCTTTCGGAATTCAGGGTTCTGCGCTCATCATGGAGCACGAGCCGGTGCCGGCATCACGCCAGCCAAACGATCTTGGCCGTTCGTACTTCCTGCCGCTGTCATTGTACAGGGCAAGCGGCATCGCCTTTCCCTTCTCCCCTTGTTGTGGAGAAGGGTGGATTGGCGCGCAGTGCCAAGACGGTTGAGGGGTGTTGGACGGAATGCGGCGGTGCCAAGCTGGAACACCCCTCATCCGTCGCCTTCGGCGACACCTTCTTCCATAATAAAGGGCGAAGGAAAGACGCAGCGTTGCGCGATTGACTCTCCAGGCAAAGCGCGTAAAAGCCAGCACCGAACAGGACAGCTTCGATGCGCGGCCTTCCTATGGCGCTTTATGAACTCGACTTCCCCGGCCATGGCAGCATGGTTTCCGGCGAGGCGAAGCGCGCGTTCCTGCGTTCGACCAAAACCACGGCTAAAACGACCACCAAAACGGTCTGATTCCCTTGGCCTAACCACCCTCTCCCGGGTCCGGCCCGGGGCTGAAACCCGCATCGGCCGGCGGGTTTTCTCCAGAAACCGAGCGGAGAGGGACAGGAGATTTCGATGAGTTTCAAGGTTGCGATCGTCGGCGCCACGGGCAATGTGGGCCGGGAAATGCTCAACATACTGGAAGAGCGCGGCTTTCCGGTGAGCGAGGTGGTGGCGCTGGCCTCGCGGCGCAGTCAGGGCACGGAAGTGTCGTTCGGCGACCGCACGCTGAAGGTCAGGGCGCTCGACCAATATGATTTTTCCGACACCGACATCTGCATCATGTCGGCCGGCGGCAATGTCTCCAAGGAATGGTCGCCGAAGATCGGCAAGCATGGCTGCGTCGTCATCGATAATTCGTCGGCCTTCCGCTACGACCAGGACGTGCCGCTGATCGTCCCGGAAGTGAACCCGGATGCCATTTCGCTGTTCACGCGCAAGAACATCATTGCCAACCCGAACTGCTCGACGGCGCAGCTGGTCGTGGCGCTGAAGCCGCTGCATGACGCCGCCACCATCAAGCGCGTCGTCGTCGCCACCTACCAGTCGGTCTCCGGCGCCGGCAAGGAAGGCATGGACGAATTGTTCACGCAGACGCGCGCAGTGTTCGTCGCCGACCAGGTCGACGTCAAGAAGTTCACCAAGCGTATCGCCTTCAACGTCATCCCGCATATCGACGTCTTCCTCGACGACGGCTTCACCAAGGAAGAGTGGAAGATGGTGGCCGAGACCAAGAAAATGCTCGACCCCAAGATCAAGCTGACGGCGACCTGCGTGCGCGTGCCGGTGTTCATCGGCCATTCGGAAGCGGTCAACATCGAATTCGAAAAGCCGATCACCGCCGATGAAGCGCGTGAGATCCTGCGCGAGGCCCCGGGCTGCCAGGTTATCGACAAGCGCGAGGACGGCGGCTACATCACGCCGCTGGAATCGGCCGGCGAGGACGCCACCTTCATCTCGCGCATCCGCGAGGATTCGACCATCGACAACGGCCTGTCGATGTGGATCGTCTCCGACAATCTGCGCAAGGGCGCGGCACTCAACGCAGTTCAGATCGCGGAGCTGCTGGTCGAGCGCGGGCTGATCCAGCCGAAGAAGAAGGCGGCATAGTTTTCGCTCACGGCCGTATCGCCGCTACGCGGCTGGCCTCCGCGGGGGCGCCGGACGACCGGCGGCCCGCAGTCGCGGGCTCGGCCTTCGGCCGTTGGCGGCACTTGTCGATCAGCTGGCGACGCTGAAGCTGCCAATCTCCCCCCTTGTGGGGAGATCGGATGTCGCCACCGCTTTCGCCAATCGCCGGCGCCCCAGGGAGCGGGTTCGGCGAAGCATCATGCCTGGCGGCTGTCCTCTGCCAACTTCACCAATATCGCCATCGCCTCCTCGGCCCGCTCTGCCGGCACGAACAGATGATCGTGGTAGAAGGCCGAGACCGGGTTGACCCCCATGCCGGCCGCCGCCAGCCGCGTCGCGATGGCGACGAGGAAGCCGACCGCTTCCGGCGATGAATGGATGTCGAGCGTGATCATCCGGCAGCGGAACGTGCCTGTGAGGCCGACTGCCTTCGCCTGGTCTTCCGGCACGATCAGCGTCAGGCCTTCCCGCTCGCGGAAGGTCATGACCGGATCGAGACCGTCCGGGACGGCTGCCCCCGGCGCCTGTGTGGCGAAGACAAACACGCCGGGGAGTAGCTGCGGCGTCATCGACGTCAGCAATTTCCTGAGATCGGTTTCGCCGGTCATGGTGTCTTCTCACTCTCAAAGCTGCGGCAACTGCCACACCCTGTCATTAGGCCGGCTGGCATCGCGCCGGAAGCCCCCACTCCGACGACATGGGGATGTGGTTGGTTGTCGAATCTACCGGCAAGTGTTCCAGCATGGCGATCCTGCTTGCGGGCCGAGGGAGCGCTGCCGGCCTATTCGATCCCTGGACATGCCGCTTGACTCGGTCGTCGGCGCCTCGTATAGAACCAAAAGGTTACATAACTACTCGGTTCTATAAATGACGACCGATAGCCTCAGCCTAACCCTCGCGGCGCTTGCCGACCCAACGCGGCGTGCCATCCTGGCGCGTTTGTCGCTCGGCGAGGCCTCGGTGACGGAACTGGCCGAGCCGTTTGCCATGAGCTTTCCAGCGGTGTCGAAGCATCTCAAGGTGCTCGAGCGCGCTGGCCTCGTGGCGCGCGGCCGCGACGCACAGTTTCGGCCGCGCCGCCTGCGGCCGGAGCCATTGCGTGAGATCGACGAGTGGTTGGAGTCGTATCGGGCGCTGTGGGACGGTCGCTTCGACCGGCTTGAAACCTATCTGCAAGCCTTGCAGGCACGTGATCCGGGCCGAGATCGAAACTGAAGCCGGCTAACCACCATGCTGCCCATGTGCGGCAAGGCAATCCAGAGAGGGGAAAATGATAGATCAGACCATCGACATACCATCCGACGACCCGGTGATCGTCATCACCCGGACCTTCGATGCGCCGCGCACGCTGATGTTCAAGCTGTTCACCGATCCATACCATCTGGTGCGGTTTTGGGGACCGGAAGGGTCGAGCTATCCGGTCTGCGAAATGGATGTTCGGCCTGGCGGGCAGTGGCGTCTGACCATGCGCTTTGCCGACGGCAGCGAGTATCCGACCAATAGCGTCTATCTGGAGATCGCTCCACCGGAGCGGATCGTCTATCGCGACGCGCCGCTCGACCGCGGCCAATGGCAGGATACCCTGCCGCCGCCGAACATGGTCACGACCATCCTGTTCGAGGATGCCGGCGGCAAGACGCGTATCGTCGCCAACATCCGCGCCAACTCGGTCGCCGCCCGCGACATGGCGGTGAAGATGGGCTCCGGCCACATGGTCATGGCGAGCTACGCGCGGCTGGATGCCTATCTCAGAACGCTTTGAGCGAGAGCGCCGTTTGGCGCGGCGGGCTGAACCGCGCGTCTCGGTAGAAAGGATTCCGGAACGTGTCGGACCGTCGACTCGTGCCGCGTCCTTGGTTCGAGCATGAAAGACGGCCAGCGTTCGATAATTGTCAGGAGGAACGTCAATGAGCATTTCTCAACCCGCGCCGGTCTCGAACGGCGCCCTGTGGACCGGTCGCGCGCTCAGCGCCATCATCGTGCTGTTCATGATCTTCGACGGTGCCATCAAATTGCCACCGCTCGACATCGTCACCCAGACGATGGTGCCGCTCGGCTGGCCGGCGGATCCCAATGTCGCGCGCATGCTTGGCATTATCGGGCTGATTTCGACCGCACTCTACGCGCTGCCGCGCACCTCGGTGCTCGGCGCCATCCTGCTCACCGCCTACATGGGCGGCGCCATTGCCACAAAGGTGCGGGTAGATAGCCCGCTGTTCTGGCACACGCTGTTCGGCGTCTATCTCGGTGTTATGCTGTGGGGCGGGCTCTATCTGCGCGACGCACGAGTGCGCGCGCTGATCCCGTTCAGCCAATAGCAGCGACTTCGAAAGCCGTTCGATGGTGGCCACGCCGCCAGAGCGGGCGCGGTCCGCAGCCGATCTTCTTCTTTGGATCAAATCGCCTGGTTGCGAGTTAGGGGGTGCAGCGGCGAGGACGGCACCCTGTTGGAGAGGAACGACAATGAAAAAGGTGATGATCTTGATGGCCCTGCTGGTGCCGCTCGGTGCCTGTTCCCGTACTGAGCAAGGCGCGGCAGTTGGTGGCCTGGGCGGTGCGGCGGTCGGCGCTGCGGTGGCCGGCAACCCGACCCAGGGCGCGGTGATCGGCGGTGCGGCCGGCGCCTTGGCCGGTGCGCTGATCGGCCGTGCCAGCGAAAGCGGCCAATGCCGTTATCGCGATCGCAACGGTCGTGTCTACGTTGCGAGCTGCCCGGAAGGCTATTGATCGGCCCCCATCATATGGATGCAATAGCAAAACGGCGGGCAAGTCCCGCCGTTTCGTGGTTATGGAGATGATTTATTCGGCGCTGGCGGCTTCCGCCTCGGCCGGCGCGGCTGCAGCGGCGGCAACGGCCGCGGCGGCATCTTCCTGCGCCTTCTTCAGCAAGGCCGCGCGCTCTTGCGCCTTCTTGCCGGGCTCGGCCTTCTTCGGGTTGGACCGGGCTTCGCGCTTGGCTATACCGGCTTCATCGAGGAAGCGCAGCACGCGGTCGGTCGGCTGGGCGCCATGCGACAGCCAATGCTTGACGCGCTCGGCGTCGACCTTGACACGTTCGCCGTCCTTGGGCAGCAGCGGATTCCATGAGCCGAGCGACTCGATGAAACGACCGTCGCGCGGCGAACGCGCGTCGGCGACGACGACATGGTAATAGGGACGCTTCTTCGAGCCCGCACGGGCCAGTCGGATTTTCAGTGGCATTTCTTTTCTCCTAAAAGCTCTGATTTGGTTGATCGGTCGGTGGCTGGTCCTCAGCCGGTTTTCGTCACGCCGTTGGATGCGGCGATCTGCTCGTGATGGCGGATCACTTCGCGGACGACGAAGTTCAGGAATTTCTCCGCGAAATCCGGGTCGAGATGGGCGTCCTTCGCCAATTGGCGAAGACGGGCGATCTGCTCCTGCTCGCGCGCCGGGTCGGCAGGCGGCAGGCCATGTTCCGCCTTCAGCACGCCGACTGCTTTGGTGCAGCGGAAGCGCTCGGCCAGCATGTGGATCAGCGCAGCGTCGATATTGTCGATCGAGGCGCGATAATTGGCCAGCGCCGCACGCGCGTCCGCCATGTCCTTCTCTTCGTTCATGGCGCCCTCACTTCTTCTTGCCGAGGCCAGGCAGCCCGCCACCGCCCGGCAGGCCGGGAAGTTTCATGCCGCCCGGCAGCCCAGGCAGGCCACCGCCACCGGGAAGACCACCGGGCAGGCCCTTCATGCCGCCGAGCCCGGCCGCCCGCGCCTGCTTCTGCAAGGCTTCGAGCTGCTTGGGGTCCATCTTGGAGAGATCCGGCATGCCGCCGCCCATCACGCCGCCTCCGGGACCGCCTGGGCCGCCAGGCATCATGCCGCCGAGCCCCATCTTGGAGGCGAGGCCGCCCATCATGCCGCGCATCAGGCCGCCGCCTTTGCCCTTGCCGCCCATCGCCTTCATCATATCGGCCATGCCGCGATGCATCTTCAACAGCTTGTTGATTTCGGCCGCGTCGGTACCCGAGCCGGCGGCGATGCGCTTCTTGCGGGAGTGTTTTAGAATATCGGGGTTGGCGCGCTCGGCCTTGGTCATCGACGAGATGATGGCGAGCTGGCGGCCGAACATCTTGTCGTCGAGACCGGCGGCGGCCATCTGGTCCTTCATCTTGCCCATGCCGGGCATCATCCCCATGATGCCGCCCATGCCGCCCATTTTCGACATTTGCTGAAGCTGGCCGGCGAGGTCGTTCAGGTCGAACTTGCCCGACTGCATCTTCTTGGCCATCGCCGCCGCCTGTTCGGCGTCGATGTTCTCGGCCGCCTTTTCGACGAGGCTGACGATGTCGCCCATGCCGAGGATGCGGTCGGCGATGCGCTTGGGGTGGAATTCCTCCAACGCGTCCATTTTTTCGCCGGTGCCGATCAGCTTGATCGGCTTACCGGTGACGGCGCGCATCGAGAGCGCCGCACCACCGCGACCGTCGCCGTCCATGCGAGTCAGCACAAGGCCGGTGATGCCGACGCGCTCATCGAAGCTTTTTGCCAGATTGACGGCGTCCTGGCCGGTCAGCGAATCGGCGACCAGCAGGATCTCGTGCGGCGACGACATTTTCTTGATGTCGGCCATCTCGACCATCAGCGGCTCGTCGATATGGGTGCGGCCGGCAGTGTCGAGGATGACGACGTCATGGCCACCGAGCTTGGCCGCCTGCACGGCGCGGCGGGCGATATCGACCGGCGTCTGGCCGGCGACGATCGGCAATGTGGCGACCTTGACCTGCTCGCCGAGCTGGCGGAGCTGCTCTTGCGCGGCGGGACGCCGCGTGTCGAGCGAGGCCATCAAGACTTTCTTGTTTTGACGGTCGGTGAGGCGCCTGGCGATCTTGGCCGAGGTCGTCGTCTTGCCGGAACCCTGCAAGCCGACCATCATGATGACGACCGGAGCCGGTGCATTGAGGTCGATGGCGACGCCTTCGGCGCCGAGCATCTCGACCAGCTCGTCATGGACGATCTTGACGACCATCTGGCCGGGCTTGATCGACTTGACCACGGCGGCGCCGACGGCCTTCTCACGCACCTTGTCGGTGAAGGAACGCACCACTTCCAGCGCCACGTCGGCCTCGAGCAACGCTCGGCGCACCTCGCGCAGCGCCGCCGAGACATCAGCCTCCGACAAGGCGCCGCGACCGGTGAGGCCGTTCAGGATGGAACCAAGGCGCTCTTGCAGGGACTCAAACATTGGTCAACCCACCGCGCGACAGCGTCTTGGATTCATTTTGATTCCTGCCGGGCCGATGACCCTCCACGCCCCTTGTACGTTCCTGTAGCGATTCAAACATTCTTTTTCCTTTTCCCTGGCACCCGGATGATGCCCGAGAGGTAATGCGTTCGCGCCAACCGTCCAAGCAAAAGCCGGTCCGGGCAAAGCCCAAAGCCAAAAAGCACCCGGGGGCGCACAGCGCTGCCGGGTGTTGGCCTCCGGGATCGATTTACAGCACTTCACCTCAAAGAGGTTTCGGCGTCCCGGTCGGTTTGCTCGGAGGAATACTCGTCGCGGAATTCGCGGCGTGTAGACAGGAAATCGGCCGCAGAGTCAAGCTTTGGTCAAGCTTTGCGCCAAATATGCTCAGGACGACCAGGCAAGGCATATCAGCGCACGCTGCCCGCGCGGGCCATATCCGGCTCGACCTTCAGCGGTGAGCGCGGATGCAAAAGCAGCAGAACGGTCAACAGGCTGCTGACGATGCCGATTGCGGCGATGAGGACGGCGTCCAAAGTCGTCCAGCCGACGGCTTCGAGCGGCTTGGCGTTGAACAGGGCGAAGGAATTATAGCTTTGTTGGTGCGAAATCAGCAGGAAACCGGTCAGATTATTGCCGAGATGGGTGCCGAACCCGGCACCGAGATTGCCGGTTGCATAGACCAGAAGCGTCAGCAACAGCGCAAAGGCGGCGATCGAGGCCAGCACGCAGGCATTGATCGCGGCGCTCGAGCCTGGGCTCCAGTGCAGCGAGGTGAACAGCAATCCTGGCAGCAGCGCCCAGATGAATGGGCTCTGGAAACGGCTTGCCAGACCTCTTAGCAGGTAACCGCGAAACAGCATCTCCTCCGACGAGGTCTGCAGAAAAGTCAGGGCGGCGATCGGGATCAGGAACAAAAGCCACGACGACAGGCCGATTGCGCCGCGCACGATGTCCGGCTGCAAACCATAAAGCAGGATCTCGGAAAGCAGCGAGGTGACCAGCACCGCGGCCAGCCCTTTCAGGAACCCCGACCATGAAATGCGCCGGCTGACGCCGATCAGGGCCGTCAGCTTCTCGCGATGGATCCAGCGCATGGCAGCCCAAAGGCCGAGCCAGATTCCGGCAAATGAAGCCAGCGCCGCGAGGATGCCCGTGGGAGAGGCCATGAAATCCTGCACTACCCCTGGCGGGGCGGTGCCTGACGACGCTTGCCACACGGCAAAGGCATAGGTGCCGCCGAACAGCACGGCGGCAGTGGTTCCGAGCCAGAACAGGACGACGACCACCGTTCCAAGCACAAGGCGCGGCAAAGTGGTCTTCTCGTTGGCGGTGTGCCGGTACTGTTGGAAGGCGACTGGGTCGATCGTCACGCGGGCTCGCTGGCTGGTGATTCGGCTCGCAAGGTCTAGAACATCGGCCCCAATGTGGAAACCGGTATTGCAGCGGCAATACCGGTTTGTGGCCATGTCGGCAGTGCGGCCGCCCTTACAGGGCGACCGCCCTGTTTGTATCGTCAGCGCTCGACGTACATGATGCGCCGGGTGCCTGGATCGACCAGTGCCGGCTGGCCGTTCACATAGACGTAGCGGTAATCATAGTCGGGAATCTCGCGCAGCTCGACAGTGTCAGGCAACGTCGCGCCCGTCACCACCTCGCCCTCGAGATAGACCGGATCGAGCCGATGCGTACGGACATAGGTACGGATCTCGGCCGGCGGTCTGCGGATAGGCTCGATCGCCTCGCCGGCAACGATCGCTCCGGTATAGCTGCCGGAATATTCGACGCTATCGGAGGGCGGCGTCACGACGGCAATGTCGGCGCTGGCCGGACGCTGCGTCAGGACCATGCGACTGCCGCCGAAATCGGCCGTCACATAGTCGGAATAGACCCAGCCTTGGCCGTTGGCCTCGGCGATGGTGCACCATTTGCTGTTGGCGATGCAGCCGTCAAGCGTCGCCGACTGGCCGGCGGCGAGCACGCCAATCACCGGATATTGCGGGCCGGGGCCGGCGCGTACATTGAGATCGGTGATAGCCGAGACGGCGGTGTCGGCCAAAGCAGAGCCCGACATCGCTATGAGCGCTCCGGCCACCGCCGGAAACAATATGCGTTTCATGGTCTTCTCTCCGTTTCACAGTCCCTTGGGACGGAAAACGAAGCAAAGCCGCATGCGTTCCGGCTAAAAGGCTTCGGCCGGCTCACGATTTGTTCCAGTAGTTTTCGGCAGGTCGGTCAAAAGCTCGTGAACAAAAGCAAGTTTTTGCGCCGCCACGTCCGAGATGACGAAGGGATAGAGATCGGGCAGGCCCATGCAGCGGTTGATCGAGTTGGACGCCTCCGACAGCACCAGCCAGCGGTCGAGGACCCTTTCGAAGGGCTCCGGCCTGGCGGCGGGTTCTGATGGTGCCGGCTGCAGCTCGCCGCCGGTGTCGGCGCGCGGCAGCTCGTTGGCATCGACGGTCTCCAGCCGGCCGAGCGGGAAATTCAGGGCATGCACCATCTCCAGCGTGTCGGTGATATGCATGTGATGCGCCCATGTCTCGGCCCAATCCTCCCACGGGTGCGACGTCGCATAGGCCGAGATATGGCGCGGCTGCCAGTCGGGCGGCGCGCCATCGGCATAATAGGTTTTCAGCGCTTGTTCGTAGTCGGCGCGTTCGTCGCCGAACAAAGCGCGAAAACCGGCAAGCTTTTGCGGATCGTCGCGGATCAAGCGGTCCCAGTAATAATGGCCGAGCTCATGGCGGAAATGGCCGAGCAGCGTGCGGTAGTTCTCGCCCATCTCGACGCGTCGCCGCTCGCGCTCGGCCGAATCCGCCTCGGCAACGTTGAGTGTGATCCGGCCATTGTCATGGCCGGTCAGGATGCGCTCGCCACCAGGACCGCCGCCGATCGGATCGGCAAGAAAATCGAAAGCGAGGCCGATCTCGTCGCCAACGTCCTGCTTGGGTGCGACGGGCAGGCCGAAGGCGAGCAGCGAATAGACGGCGCGTTTCTTTGCCGCCTCGACACGGATCCAGCGGCGGCGATTGCCGTCGACCGACAGATCCGGGATGAGCTGGTTCAGCGCACAGGCGCGGCAGAAGGCGTGGCCGGGCTCCGCCATCCAGTTGCAGGCGCATTCGTCGGCATTGGTGCAGTGAAAGACATCGACGCCGGACAGCGCGAAGCGCGCGTTCTCGGGATCGTAGAGCACGAGGCTGGCGCAGTTTAGGCATTGCGCATTCTCGAAATAGAGACGGTGGCCGCAATGCGGGCAGTCGAAAAGCTTCATTGGCGTCTCAAATCTGTCGAAATGCGGAGGACGATACGAGCAGGAGAACGCCAAACGCCTGGCAGCTGCCCACGTTCCTGCCGGCCGATGCTATTTTGCCGCAAGCTGGGCGACGACCTCCTTGGCCACTGCCTCGCCCGATAGCCTGGCGCCGCCGCAGGTCTGCATCAGCGGACCGGCCAAATGCTCGCCGGCGAAGAAGATCTTTTCCGCCACCGGCTGCATCAGCGTGGCGCGCGCTTGCGAACGGCCGGGCCGCGCCGCCGCATAGGCGCCGCGCACGAACCGTTCTGCGCCCCAATTGGTCATCATCGCGCGTCCGACATGTTTTCGCACGTCGCCGCCAAAGATGCCGCAGAGCCGGTCGACGACGAAGTCGATGCCGGCAGCCTCGCCCGCTGCCGACATCTCCCAGGCGAAATCGCCGCCGACGAAACCGACCATCAAATCAAGATCGAAGGGAAAGCAGAGGAAGTAGATGTCGTGCCGGGCCAACCGCTCGATCAGCAAATCGTCGAACGGCTCCAGGCCGAGCCTGGTACCGGATATTTCCACCGGCAGCTTGGTCAGCATGCCCATCGGCAGGTCGAAGAAGGCGGCGAAATGCGCATCGGGCAGTGCTGGCGAGAACGCAATCTCCTCGAAGGCGAGCACTGCCGGCGAGGCGGTGACGATAACCGCCTTGGCGCAGATGGTACCGCGATCGGTGACGCAGGCTACGCCCGGCCCATCCCAGAGGATCTTGCGCACCGGCGTCGACAATTCCACCGGCACATCGGCACCGAAGCGGGCAACCAGCGTACCGAAGCCTTCCCTGGTGAAATAGTTCGGATCGAGATCGGCGGCGGCCTGAAAGTCGCGGATCGATATCTCGTCCTCGTCGGCGCCGAAATCCATCGGTCCGGCGAAGGTTGCGGCGGCGCGCGGCGCGTGTCCCCTGGCGAGCAACGCCGAAAGGCGGTCATCGTCGCCTTCCCTCACCTGATGTGCCGCCACCAGTTCGAACAGCCTTGCGTCGGCCACCTTCATCGCCGCCTCCTCGGCTTCGCTTGCCTTTCGCTCGCGGTAATAGAGATGATCGACATTCATGTCGTGGTGATGAAGCGTCCAGGCAGCGGCTTTCGCCTCGGGAAAATAGGGATTGCGATCCGCGGCATGCAGCCAGGCGCAGCCGATGTCGAACGGCACGCCGAAATGCTGGTCGCTGGTCCAGGCGCGGCCGCCAATGCGGTTCGTCGCTTCCAACAATTTGAAGGAAAAACCGGCAGCGCGCAGGGTCTTGGCAGCCGAAAGGCCGGCTGAACCGGCGCCGATGATTACGACATCAACGTCTTCCATGCTTATTCTGTCCCCGCCACAATAATTACTTGATCGTAGGCAAATTCCCGGGCGTCCGCCAGTGTGGTGGATTTGAGGTTCCTGCTGTATTGACTGCATCGACGCAGCGCCGGGGCAGTGACAAGCAGGTGTTTTGCAGGCAAGTTCGCAATTGGGAACGTGATTCAGGCAACCAGGAGAGCAGCATGGCATTTCTTGCCAAGGGGAAGATGTTTGTAGTGGCCACGGTGGTGGCGGTGCTTGCGCTGGCGACGGGCGCGCAGGCAGCGGGCAGTTGTGGCAAAAACGGCGCCGGCTTCGATGCCTGGAAGCCGGAGTTTGCCGCGGAGGCCAAGGCCGACGGTGTCGGCTCGAAGGGCCTAGCCGCTCTGGCTCGCGCAACCTACGCAACAAAGACGATCTCCGTCGACCGCGCCATCCATAAGGCTTTCAGCGGCTCGGTGGAAGCTTTCATGAAGCGCCGTGGCGCGTCCGCGATCATTGCCAGGGGCCGTGCGCTGAAGAAGGCGAACGCGGCGCTGTTCGACAAGATCGAACGGAATTACGGCGTATCGCCGGGCGTGTTGCTCGCCATCTGGGGCATGGAGACCGGCTTCGGTTCCGCCTTGGGCAACCAGAACACGGTCTCTGCGATTTTGACCCTTGCCTATGACTGCCGCCGCCCCGAGTTCTTTTACCCGCATGCTATTGCAGCCCTGAAGCTGGTTGACAGCGGAGCGTTGACCGCTTCGTCGGTCGGTGCCGCGCATGGCGAGATTGGCCACACGCAATTCCTACCCGGAAATGTTTTGAAGTATGGAGTCGGCAACAAGAATCTGCGTGACAAGGCCACTGCGCTGGCTTCCACCGCCAATTTCCTCAAGAGTCATGGTTGGCAGGCTGGTGCGAGCGCGCAGGCGAATATCGGTGCAATTGCCGGCTGGAACTCCGCGAGCGTCTATCAACAGGCGATCGCCCGCATCGCCACGGCGATCGACGCCGACTGATAGAAACCTCTAGAGCTTTGTTTTAACGCAATTCCGGACGGAAAACCGTTTCACACTTTTCCTGGAATTGCTCTATTCGACAGAAAGCCCCGGCCAAGCGCCGGGTTTCTATTTCACGTCGAGCGCGTAGGAGCAGCCGACGAGCACCTTGCCGGATGTGAATCAACGGTTGAGACATTGAGCGCGATGCGCGTGGAAAATGTCATGCCGTCGGCTTCCTCGCAAAGGCTTGGAGATTAGCTGAAACAACCCTCCACTTCGTCATCCCAGGGCGGAGCAAGGAGCGAAGCGACGCGGCGCAGACCCTGGGATCCATGCCGTTACCTGGACGGCAGTGCGCCTGCGGACCAGAAGCGAACGCTACCACTCGGTCCCGCGAAAAAGTTCGAACCACTCTGGATTGGTTTTCTCGATCAGCTCGATCTTCCATTGGCGCGGCCATCGCTTCAGCGACTTCTCGCGCTGGATGGCGTCGCCAATGTCGAAATGTTCCTCGTACCAGACCAGACGCTGCACGCCGTAACGGCTGGTGAAGCGCGAGCCTTGGCCGGTTTTGTGCTCCGGCATGCAGCGGCCGAAATCGTTGGTGACACCGATGTAGATCGTGCCGCGCTTCTGGCTTGCAGTCATGTAGGCGTAGCCGGTCATGGTTGAAGGGTAGCTGGCGCCGGTGCCGACGCAAGTGCAGTTCTGAACCGCTGCATGCTTCGGCGGATGTAACGGCATGGATCCTGGGGTCTGCGCCGCGTCGCTTCGCTCCTTGCTCCGCCCTGGGATGACGAAGGGATGGTGGGGATAGGCTAATCGCCAGCGTGGAGAGGGCGGATGCAAGTCAAAGAGCCAAATCCCTCGGTGCGGAGGAACAGGCTAGCCTTTACGACTACGCGCCGCCAGCGTGCGCAGCCTGAGCGCGTTGAGGCGGATGAAACCTTCGGCGTCCTTCTGATCGTAGGCGCCGCGGTCGTCCTCGAAGGTGACCAGCGCGTCGGAATAGAGCGATTTCCTCGACTTGCGGCCGATGACAATCACGTTGCCCTTGTAGAGCTTCAGCCGCACCGTGCCTTCGACGTCTTCCTGGCTCTTGTCGATCATCGCCTGCAGCATCAGCCGCTCGGGCGCGAACCAAAAGCCGTTATAGATGAGCTCGGCATAGCGCGGCATGAACTCGTCCTTGAGATGGGCGGCTCCGCGGTCGAGCGTGATCGATTCGATCGCCCGGTGGGCCGATATCAGGATGGTGCCGCCGGGGGTCTCGTAGACACCGCGCGACTTCATGCCAACGAAACGGTTCTCGACCAGGTCGAGCCGGCCGATGCCATTGTCACGGCCGAGATCGTTCAGCGCCGCCAGCATCGTTGCCGGCGACAGCTTCTTGCCGTTGAGCGCAACCGGATCGCCCTTCAGGAATTCGATCTCGATCTCGGTGACCTCATTCGGCGCATCCATCGGCGAGATGGTGCGCTGGTGGACGAATTCCGGCGGCTCGCTCCACGGGTCTTCCAGCACCTTGCCCTCGGAGGAGGAGTGCAGCAGGTTAGCGTCGACCGAGAAAGGCGCATCGCCCTTCTTGTCCTTCGGCACCGGGATCTGGTGCTGCTCGGCGAAATTGATGAGATCGGTGCGCGACTTGAACGACCAATCGCGCCAGGGCGCGATGACCTTGATGTCGGGGTTGAGCGCATAGGCCGACAGCTCGAAACGCACCTGGTCGTTGCCCTTGCCGGTGGCGCCATGGGCGATCGCATCGGCGCCGGTCTCCCTGGCGATCTCGACAAGGTGCTGCGAAATCAGCGGACGGGCGATCGAGGTGCCGAGCAGATAGGTGCCTTCATAGACGGCGTTAGCGCGGAACATCGGGAAAACGAAGTCGGATACGAATTCCTCGCGGACGTCCATGATGCGGATATCCTTGATACCCATCATCTCGGCCTTGCGCCTAGCCGGCTCCAGTTCACCACCCTGGCCTAGATCGGCGGTGAAGGTGACGACCTCGGCGCCGAGCTCGGTCTGCAGCCATTTCAGGATGATCGAGGTGTCAAGGCCGCCGGAATAGGCGAGCACGACTTTCTTGACGGCTTTTGCTTTCGACATGGTGAGGCGTTCCGCGACAGGGGTTGTTCGCGGGCGAGGTATCACGGCGTTTTAGGCCAGCGCAAGGGACGAACGATGCCTGGACCAGATGCTGTATCGCCCAGAGGCTGGCGAGAATACGGCTCTTGCGGTATGGCTGCGCCGTCTTCTGCCGCCACGAGACGAACCATGTCCTTCATCCCCGACACCACGACCCTTATCCAGTTCGCTATCGCCACGGTGATCCTGGCGATCACGCCTGGGCCTGATATGACGCTGTTCGTGTCGCGCACGCTGAGCCAGGGCCGCGCCACCGGCTTTGCCTCAATGGCCGGCGCATTGTGCGGCACGCTGATTCACACCACGCTGGTGGTGGTCGGCGTCTCGGCGCTGATCGTCGCCTCGCCGATGGCGTTCTTCGTGCTGAAGATTTTCGGCGCCGGCTATCTGGTCTTCCTGGCGTGGCAGGCAATCACAAAAGGGTCGGCGTTTTCGCCGGAGAAGAAGAGCGGGCCACAGATCTCGCTGTTCCGCAGCTGGGCGGCGGGGCTTGGGGTCAATCTGCTCAACCCGAAGATCATCCTGTTCTTCATGACCTTCCTGCCGCAATTCGTCTCCGCCCATGATCCCAACGCGCCGGGAAAGCTGTTCTTCCTCGGCGCGATGTTCGTCGTGCTGGCGATCCCGGTGACGGCGCCGATGGTGCTTGCGGCGGAAAAATTCTCGGCCGCGATGAAATCCAGCCCGCGCGTGACGCGCGTCGTCGACTATCTCTTTGCCGGAGTTTTTTCGGCCTTCGCGCTCAAGATCCTGACGGCCCAAGCGAAATAGGGCGCATTCCTGCTCGACCATGATCTTTTCCGAAAAACCCGGCCTCCACTTTTTGCAGCGCTGACCTTCGGTTCGGGATCATGGTCCAATCTGACGCCAGCTTCCGGCCGAGCGCCCGGCGCTCAGCCAATAGAAAATACCGCCGACCATGCCGCAGCCGATCACCGCCAGCATAACGCTGGTGTTGGTAACCTCGAAATTGGCATCGGCCGTCTGGTGGACGAAGCCAAGGAAGACCGCCGAGACCACAGCACCCGCCAGGGCATAGAACAGCCAGTCACGCCGGCCAAGAATCTCGGAGACAAGGATGGCGATAGCCGCCGGCATGAAAGCGAGATAGGCGACGAACAGAGCGACGAAGGGGATTGAAAACCACAGCGCCGCCTGCGCCGTCGGTTGCGTCTCGTCCGTCATCAGCCCGAGAGACGCCAGGAACACGATGTTAAGGAAGGCGCTTGCCGCCAGCGACGCAACGCCATAGCCGACAAGGATGACGGCGAACCGGATCAGATAGGCGACGACGCGATTCACGCCTCGCCATGCCCCGCGATCATCATCGCTTCCAGCGCCAGCCGGTCGACTTTGCGCATGCGCTCGGAGTCGGATTTGAGCTGGCCGCAGGCAGCGAGGATGTCGCGGCCGCGCGGCGTGCGGATCGGCGAGGCATAGCCGGCATTGTTGATGTAGTCGGCGAATTTCTCGATCGTCTCCCAGTCCGAGCACTGGTAGTTGGTGCCCGGCCACGGATTGAACGGGATCAGATTGATCTTGGCCGGAATGCCCTTGAGCAGCTTGATCAACGCCTTGGCGTCCTCGATGGAATCGTTGACGTCCTTCAGCATTACGTATTCGAAGGTGATGCGCTTGGCGTTGGACAGGCCGGGATAGGCACGGCAGGCGGCGATCAGTTCGTTCAGCGGATACTTCTTGTTGATCGGCACCAAAAGATCGCGCAGATCGTCATTGGTGGCGTGTAGCGAGATCGCCAGCATGACGCCGATCTCCTCGCCGGTGCGGAAAATCTCAGGCACGACGCCCGATGTCGACAGCGTGATACGCCTCTTCGACAGGGAAAGCCCGTCGCCGTCGGATGCAATCAGCAGCGCTTTCTTCACCGCCTCGAAATTGTACAGCGGTTCGCCCATGCCCATCATGACGACGTTGGACACCTTTCGGCCCTCGGCCGGCACGATGGCACCGTCAGGCGTATCGCGGTCGGGGAAATCGCCGAGCCGGTCGCGAGCGGTCAAAAGCTGGGCGAGGATTTCTTCCGCCGTCAGGTTGCGTACCAGTTTCTGGGTGCCGGTGTGGCAGAAGGAACAGGTCAGCGTACAGCCGACCTGTGATGAGATGCAGAGCGTGCCGCGGCCTTCTTCGGGAATGTAGACGGTCTCGATCTCGACAGGCCGGCCGGCGCCGCGCGGCGGAAAGCGGAACAGCCATTTGCGCGTGCCGTCGGAGGAAATCTGCTCCTCGACGATCTCGGGCCTGGCAATGGTGAAATGCTTGTCGAGCTCGGCGCGCAGATCCTTGGAGATGTTGAACATGCCGGCAAAATCGGAAACGCCGCGCACATAGATCCAATGCCAGAGCTGCTGGGCGCGCATTTTTGCCTGGCGCTCCGGCACGATGCCCGCGGCGACGAGGGCGGCCCCGAGTTCGGCGCGCGTCAAGCCGATCAGCGACGGGTTTTCAGGCGTCGTGCGGGTGCGCAACGCGTCACGCGCGCCTTCGGCGGTAAGATCGAATGAAAGGGTCATTGTTGCACTGATATAAGCGAGTTGCGGCCGAATACAGCATCGTGCCCGAAATGAAGCGCGGCGCATAGCACAGGTTAGCGGCGGAGTCATGCCGGGTGCGCCACGCAAGGGCGAGCTTCAGAAAGGGCTGCGTCCAATTTTGCGTTGGAGACAACCAATTGCGACCTCGGTGCTGCCATTCATCCGGCGGCGACGTCAGCGCCATTCCTGCAACGCCGGCAATTGGCGAAAACTTCTACGCGGCGCTCTTTCTCCCCGTCACTCTACGCGGAGAAATGCCCGGCAGGGCAATGAGGGGCGGCGTCAACACCTAAAAGGTTCGTTCTTCCGGCTCTAGCCTACTTGCACTTCGCGATCGAGGCCAGCGCCGCCGAGATGCCCTTCAGCGAGAAGACGTAGGTGGTGGTGTTGCCGCGGCCGGACTTGGCCGATACCTTCATGTCGGTGCCGGTCTTCATTGCGGCGATCAGCACCGGCTCCTCGGCGGCGTTCTCGACCCAGGCCGACTTGCCGCGCGTGAACATCGAGAAAGACTTCTTGTCGATGGTGACGGTGGCCTTGGAACCTTCCTGGAACGTATAGCCGGCGATGAATTGCGGCTCGTAGGACACTTGCTGCCCCGGCCGCTGGCTGACGAAGAAGAACATGTCGCCGTGATCGAGCGTCGGCGGCTGCTTGTCGGTTGGCACGGTCAGGACATAGCAGACCTTTCCGCCGCCCGACGCCTGATAACTGTAGGTGCCCCAGGCATTATGCTGGCCGATCTTGGTTGCCGACTGCGCCAGCGCGGGCGCCGTCAAGGCCACCAGGGCCAGGCTGGAAACTATAGCAATCAATCCGCGCATCGCTTTTCCCGTATTCCACTGGTGCGGCGGCAGGCCGGCTCGGCGTCCTGCCCGTCGCTTCATTTTGATTTAATCTGGGTTACCAAACGGTGAATTTCCCCTGAGAAAAGGATGTTCACGCCAGGAAACCGCCGCCCTCTTCGCGCTGCCGCTCGAAAAGCGGCTGGCGCAATGTCCCTGCCGCGACTTGGAGGCCACGAAAACGGCAAGAGTTTGACTTTTCAAACAGCTAGTTCTTGCGGCGATTCCCGCGGATTTCCCTGCAGGCGATACCATGTCTGTGTTCGCTTCCACGGCACTCGGCCAGGATGCCCTGCTTGGCGGCTTGCAGGAGATTTGGGCATGGCCATTTCCGAGACAGTCCTGATCCTGGCGGGCGGCGCAGTCGTCCTGGCGATCGTGTTCGGCATTCGTGTCGCCGTCCGCACGGCGGTCGGTGGTCCGGTGCCCCGGTCGGATGGCGGGGAGGCGGCGGGCGGATCGGGCGCGCCCGACGTGGCCGGGATCATTGCGCTGACACCTTTGATCTTCCTTGGCTTCCTGGTGGCGGCAGCCGTGCTCGAGGTGCTCGTTCCCACCCCGGTCATGGCCGGGCAGGCGCTCGCCCGCTCTCTGGCCGGTGCCGTACTCGCGGTGTGCGGCTTCGTGCTCATCTTGATGGCCGCGGGCCGCTTTCAGGCCGCTCGAACCAACATACCACCAACCCTCGAGAGGAAGTTCGGAGACGTCTATCGTGCCTACAAGGCGCGGGTTCGGCGGTGGGTTTGACGGCCGGAAGGTCGGTTCTCGCGCGATTTTTTTCGTCGCACCGGCTCAGCTCTTGTCGGCGATGGCCTGCTTGGCGGCGAGCCGGTGCGCCGGCGTGATGTGGGCGCTGACGGCGGTAATCGCGGCGGTCAGCACGGCGATGTCGTCGGTGAAACCTAGCCCAAGGATGAAATCGGGGATGACGTCCGTCGGCAGCACGAAATAGCCGAGCGCAGCCAGCAATGTGCCTTTGGCGCGCAACGGCGTTTTCTTGTCCATGGCGCAGTAATAGGCGGCGACCACCTCTTCCATGAACGGGATCTGCCGGGCGGCTTTCTTCGCCGTACGCCAGAACTTTTCGCGCACTTCGCTCTCATTGCCCGGCTTGCTGCCGAGGCCGAAGAAATCAAAACCGGATTTTTGCGCCATCAACCTCTCCCTTGCGGCTGTCGCGTGGCTTCACGCGTGACCGCGAGGCAAAATGTGGTGAAAGCCGAACGTCGCTGCAAGGTGCAGATGGACTCAGCCGCCGAAATAGCGGTTCATCTTTCTGGCCAGATCGAAATCCAACGCCGTCAGGCCGCCGGCGTCGTGCGTGTTGAGGGTCACGTTTACCGTCTTGTAGACGTTCGACCAGTCGGGATGGTGGTCCATCTTTTCCGCCGCCAGGGCGACGCGGGTCATGAAGGCAAAGGCTTCGGAGAAATTCTTGAAGGTGAAGCTACGGGTGATCGAGCCGCCATCCTTGGCCAGCGACCAGCCGTCGAGCCCGGCAAGTTCGGCGCTGATCGCCTCTTTTGCTAGTTTCTCTCTGGCCATGTCCGTCTACCGCATGATCCGCGAAGCGTCGGCGGCGCCGACCAAACGGCTGGCGACGCGGTTGTCAGTGCCCGAAAGGGGCCAGGCCTCCTCGACGACGTAAGGCCCGCCGCCGACCGAGTCGCGCGACGACATCAGCACGAAGCGGCCGATCCGGAACGGCAGCGTCGAAAAATTGCCGCGCGCCGACAGGTACTGGGCGACGTCGAGCGGGCTCGAATTGCGCAGGCGGGCCAGCGTCACATGCGGCATGAACTTGCGCGGGTCCGCCGGTATGCCGAGCCGCTGGCAGATGCGCTCGATCTCGGCCTGCAATGCGGAAAGATCGGGCGAAGCGGCGACCCCGGCCCACACCGCATGCGGCTTCTTCTGGCCGAAAGCGCCGACGCCGGACAGCGTCAGCGGGAAGGAGGCGCGGTGAACGCGGTCGAGCGCGTTGGCGATCTCGTCGGCGACATGGCCCTCGACATCGCCGATGAAGCGCAGCGTCAGATGATAGTTTTCGACGTCGATCCAGCGGGCTCCGGGCAGGCCGCCCCTGAGCAGGGACAGCGAAAGAGCGGCATCACGCGGTATTTCGAGGGCGGTAAAAAGACGCGGCATGGGAAGCCTCCTGTCCTCGAATCGAACTCTTGCCCTAGCGAATCATCGATATTCAAACGGGGCAAGGGGTTTGTTGGTCGCAAGCCTGCCTAAAAGTTTCCCCTTCGGAAAGTGTTTGCAGCGGCGAGCCCTCGCCTTCAGGAATTGCCCCGGACCACTTCAATGGCCTTCTCCACGCTAGGCAGGATACCCTCGACGATGCAGTCGACGCCTCGGGCGTTTGGATGAAGACCGTCCTCGAGCTGCAGGGCGGATTGACCGGCGATGCCCTCGAGAAAGAAAGGATAGAGCGGCGCGCCGTATTTTTCAGCCAGCCTCGGAAAGATTGCGTCGAACGCCTTCTGGTAGTCGGCGCCGAGATTGGGCGCCGCGCGTATTCCGGCAAGCAACACCGCGATCTTGCGCTGCTTCAGTGTTGCCAGCATGGCGTCCAGGTTCTTTTCCGCTATCGCGGGCGAAACGCCGCGTAGCATGTCGTTGGCGCCGAGCTCCAGGATGACCAGTTGCGTGCCGTCCGGCACCGACCACTCGAGCCGCGACAGGCCGCCGCTCGTCGTATCGCCGGAGACGCCGGCATTGGCAACCGTGACGTCGTAGCCTTTGGCGCGAAGCGCCGCCTGCAGCTTTTCGGTGAAGCCCTGACCTGGCCCGAGGCCATAACCCGCCATCAAGCTGTCGCCGAATCCGACAATGGTGAAGGGTTCGGCGCGCGCCGACGAAATGGCGCCGCAGATGGCGAGGAAAAGGGCGAAGGCTGTGGCAAAGGTGTGTTTGAAAGCCATCCGGCAGGCCCCATATGAGCAGGAACATTTTTCGGCGAAGGCCGGTTCCATCTTTGTCGAGCATCTAGCCTTCATTTTCCCATATAGGACGATTTGATTTTGGAAGAAGCCGTCATTTCGCTGAAAGATGTATCGCTGACGCTCGGCGAAGGTGCGTCCTCGGTGCATGTGCTGAAGGGCGTCAGCCTCGACGTGGCGGGCGGCGAAGCGACAGGCATCGTTGGACCTTCAGGTTCGGGAAAGTCCACATTGCTGATGGTTTTAGCCGGACTCGAACGGGTCGATTCGGGCTCGGTACGAATTGCCGGCGAGCTGCTGAACGGCAAAAGCGAAGACCAGATCGCATCGTTTCGGGGACGAAACATCGGCATCGTGTTCCAGTCTTTCCATCTCATCCCCAATATGACGGCGCTGGAAAACGTTGCCGTCCCGCTGGAGCTTGCCGGCCATGCCGATCCGTTCGGCGTGGCGGCACGCGAGCTGGCGGCGGTGGGCTTGAGCGATCGCGTCACCCATTACCCCGGCGAATTGTCTGGCGGCGAGCAGCAGCGCGTGGCGATCGCCCGGGCACTGGCGCCGTCGCCGCGCATCCTGATCGCCGACGAGCCGACCGGCAATCTCGACCAAGCGACGGGGCGGCACGTCGCCGACCTTCTGTTTGCCAAGGCGGCCGAACGCGCCATGACGCTGGTGCTGGTCACGCATGACCCGGTGCTCGCGGCGCGCTGCTCGCGCCAGGTGTCGATGCGGTCGGGGCTGATCGAGGACGCATCCAAGCCGGCCTCCAGGGCCGGCAGGGTGACCGCCTGATGCCGCTGTCGCAAACGCTGAGGCTCGCCTTCAAGTTTTCGCTGCGCGAAATGCGCGGTGGGCTGTCCGGCTTCCTGATCTTCCTTGCCTGCATTGCGCTCGGCGTCGCGGCAATCGGCGGCGTCAATTCGGTAGCCCGGGCGATTTCCGCCGGTGTTGCCGATCAGGGCCAGACGCTGCTCGGCGGCGATCTCCGCTTCCAGATCAATCAGCGCGATCCGACCAGAGCCGAACGCAGCTTCCTCGGCCGGCTGGGCACGGTTTCGCACAGCGCCAACATGCGCTCGATGGCCAGGCTCGAGGACGGCTCCGATCAGGCGCTGGTCGAGGCCAAGGCGGTCGACGGCGCCTATCCGCTCTATGGCGCGCTGGAGACCGAGCCGGTGCTGTCGAGAGAGGACTTGTTCGGCGAAAAATCCGGCATCTTCGGTGCCGCCGCCCCGGATCTTTTGTTCGAGCGGCTGAACCTTGGCATCGGCGACCGGCTGAAGCTCGGCAGCGCGACCTTCGAGCTGCGTGCCAGGCTGGTCAACGAGCCGGATGCGGTGTCGGATGGCTTCGGCTTTGCGCCGCGGCTGATGGTGTCGACCGAGGGGCTTGCCGCTTCCGGCCTGATCCAGCCGGGCAGCCTGGTCGAGAATGCCTATAAGGTCCGCCTGCCCGGCGGCACCACTGAGGCACAGATCAAGGCGATCCAGGAGCAGGCGGCAAAAGAGTTCCCGCAGGCCGGCTGGTCGATCCGCACGCGCAGCAACGCAGCTCCGGCGCTGTCCTCCAACATCGAACGGTTCTCGCAATTCCTGACGCTGGTCGGGTTGACGGCGCTGGTGGTCGGCGGCGTCGGCGTGGCCAATGCGGTGCGTGCCTATCTCGACGGCAAGCGCGGCGTCATCGCCACCTTCAAGAGCCTGGGAGCTTCGGGCGGGTTCGTCTTTGCCGTCTACCTGGTGCAGATCCTGATGATTGCCGCCCTCGGCATCACGTTGGGCCTTGTGCTTGGCGCGCTGATGCCGTTCGCGGCCAGCGCGGCACTGCAGTCGGTCATTCCGGTGCCGGCGGAAGGTGGGTTCTATCCCGGCGCGCTCGGCATGGCAGCACTGTTCGGACTGCTGGTGACGCTGGCTTTCGCCTTGCTGCCGCTCGGCCGTGCCCGCGACGTGCCGGCAACGGCGCTGTTTCGCGAAATGGGTTTTGAGGGCCGCGGTTTTCCCCGCCCGTTCTATATCGCCGCGGCATTGGGCATCGCGCTGCTGCTCGCGGTGCTGGCGATCCTGTTTTCCGGCGACCGCCATATTGCCTCGATCTTCGTCGGCGCCACGGTGTCGTCGTTCCTGGTGCTGCGCGTCGTCGGCTCGCTGGTGCAGTGGGCAGCGAAGAAAAGCCCGCGCGTGCGCTCGACCGCGCTCAGGCTCGCCATCGGCAACATCCATCGGCCTGGCGCCTTGACGCCATCCGTGGTGCTGTCGCTGGGACTCGGGCTGACGCTGCTGGTGACACTGGCGCTGATCGACGGCAATCTCAGGCGACAGATCTCGGGCAGCCTGCCGGAACGGGCGCCAAACTTCTTCTTCGTCGATATCCAGAGCGGCGACGTCGCTGGTTTCTCTGCGCTGATCGGCAAAGAGGCGCCGCAGGGGATGCTGATCAAGGTGCCGATGCTGCGTGGCCGGGTGATGGCGCTCAATGGCGTCGATGTCGACAAAGTCCAGGTTCCGGCCGAAGGTGCCTGGGTGCTGCGCGGCGATCGCGGCCTGACCTATGACGCAAAGCTGCCGGAGAATGCGACGCTGACCGAGGGCAGCTGGTGGCCCGAGAATTATGCCGGCGAGCCGCTGGTCTCGTTTTCCGCCGAGGAAGGCAAGGAGATCGGGCTGAAGCTCGGCGATACCATCACCGTCAACGTGCTCGGCCGCAACATTACGGCCAAGATCGCTAATTTCCGCCAGGTCGAATGGGAAACCATGGGCATCAATTTCGTCATGGTGTTCTCGCCCAACACCTTTGCCGGGGCGCCGCATGGCTGGTTGGCGACGCTGACCGAGACAAATGCGTCGGCAGCCGACGATGCGCGTCTTCTCAATGCCGTCACGCGTGCCTTTCCCGCGGTGACGACGGTCAGGGTCAAGGACGCGCTCGAAATCGTCAACCGGCTGGTCGCGCAGCTCGGCACGGCAATCAGGGCGGCAGCGGGCGTGGCGTTGATCGCCTCGGTGCTGGTGCTGGCCGGGGCGCTTGCCGCCGGCAACCGGGCCCGCATTCACGACGCGGTGGTGCTGAAGACGCTGGGAGCGACCAGGAGAACACTGATCGCGGCGTTTTCGCTGGAATACATGCTGATCGGCCTTGCCACCGCGATCTTCGCGCTGGCGGCGGGCGGTGTGGCGGCATGGTTCGTCGTCGCGCGCATCATGACGCTGCCATCGCACTTCATGCCCGAGGTGGCGGTGGCGACTATCGGCTTTTCACTGGTGGTCACGGTCGGGATCGGCCTTGCCGGCACGTGGCGGGTGCTGGGCCACAAGGCGGCGCCAGTGTTGCGGAATCTTTGAGCCAGAGCCGATTTCGATTAAATCTCGTTCATGTTTGGGGGCGGGAAGGCCAATAAAACCGGATCTCCGGCACTTCACGCAGCATTACGGTTGGTTACGGTCTTGTCCTTTCCGCCAAGAACCATCATATTTCGGCGCAGGCATGCTGGAGCCCCGCCAGCGGCGCCTGGGTTCAAATGGACCTGACACCGGACGGGGCAGAAGCAATATGAGGATTTTCCATGGCTGATCCCGTTCGCAATTATCAGACGCGCGCTGTGCCCGGCGCCGGCGTCGATGCTGCTATCGACCAGGGCCTGCGCGCCTACATGATCAAGGTCTACAATCTGATGGGGCTTGGCCTCCTCATCACCGGCCTTGCCGCGGTCGGCACAATCATGCTGGCCACCACCAGCGATCCCGCCTCGGCGGTCGCGACGTTGCCAAGCGGCGAAATGCTGACCTCGTTCGGCTACGCGATCTTCGGCTCGCCGCTGAAATGGCTGGTCATCTTTGCGCCGCTGGCAGCGGTGATGTTCCTGTCGTTCCGCGTCCAGTCGATGAGCGTTTCGGCCGCCCAGACGACGTTCTGGGTCTACGCCGGCCTCGTCGGCCTGTCGCTGTCATCGATCTTCCTGGTCTACACCACCGCCAGCATCTCGCAGACCTTCTTCGCCACCGCCGCCGCCTTTGGCGGGCTGTCGCTCTACGGCTACACGACCAAGCGCGATCTCTCGGCGTTCGGGTCGTTCCTGGTCATGGGGCTGGTCGGCCTGATCATCGCGATGGTGATCAACATCTTCCTGCAGTCGTCGGCGCTTTCCTTCGCCGTTTCGGCGATTGGCGTGCTGATCTTCGCGGGCCTCACCGCCTACGACACGCAGAACATCAAGGAGATGTATTTCGAGGGCGACGGAACTGATGTCGCCGGCCGCAAGGCGATCATGGGCGCACTGAGGCTCTATCTCGACTTCATCAACCTGTTCATGTTCCTGCTGCAGTTCATGGGCGACCGTCGCTAATACGGGCTCATCGTCTGACTGGAGAGTTTGGAAAGGGCGGCCCAACAGCCGCCCTTTTCTTGTGTGCCGGCTTTTGCTTTGATGTAAGGCAGATGGATTGACGTGCATAAATTATGAGCAGCATTGTCATACGCGCCGCAACACTGGCCGACCTTGACCGGATTATGGAAATCTATGCCTACGCGGTGACGAACGGCACGGCGAGCTACGAACTCGAGCCGCCTGATCGCACCGAGATGGCCGCGCGCTTCGACAGCCTAATGGCGGGAGGCTTTCCCTATCTGGTGGCGGAAAAGGACGGCGTCGTGCTCGGCTATGCCTATGCCGGGGCCTTCCGGCCGCGACCGGCGTACCGCTTCGTCGTCGAGGATTCCGTCTATGTAGCACCCGAGGCCAAAGGGCAAGGCGTCGGGCTGCTCTTGATGCGAGGGCTGATCGAGGCGGCCAAGGCGGCGGGATTTCGCCAGATCATCGCGGTGATCGGCGACGGCCGGCCCGACAGCGCCTCGGTACGGCTGCACCAGAAGCTCGGCTTTCGTCATTCCGGCCGCCTGGAAGGCTCCGGCTACAAGCACGGGCGTTGGCTCGACACGGTTTTCATGCAGCTGCCGATCAATGGCGGGGCGTCCATCCCGCCCGATCCGCAATCGCTGCCCGAGCGGAAGTTCCGCGAACAAAAATAAGAGGTTACGCTTCGACCAGCTTCAGCGTTCGGTCGAACACGCCAAGCACCCGGCCGAGCTCTTGCCCGCGCTTGAGGATGCGCCCGCCGGCGGCGATGACGGCGAACGCGCCTTGCCGGCGCGCCAGCTTCGGATCCTTGACGATCTGGAAAAGCGGCACTTCGCTGGTGCGGCGGAAGACGGAAAAAACGGCGCGGTCGGCGAGATGGTCGATGGCATAGTCGCGCCATTCATTGGCGGCAACCATGCGGCCGTAGAGCCTGAGGATCTGGTCCAGTTCGCGCCGGTCGAACCGCACCGGCTGGTCGAGGCGCTCGCGTCTTGCCTCGTGCAGCGGGATCAATATTGCGGATGCGTCCCCATCCTCCGTCCCGCTGCTGCGATCAGTCATGCCTGGATCCTCGCAATGAATCGTACGCCGACCAAAGTTGGCGCTTTCGCTGCCGAATTGCAAGGCCCGGCCGGGCAACGGCAGCACCGCGCGGTTTCTCCAGCGTCCAGTCACGTTTGCGAAACGCCTGTTGGAATTGGTGATGCTTCGCCACAATCCTGCCTTTTTTTATCCGTGCTCATGCCCCAATGTCCGACGAATTTACCGGCGTTGCCTGAGACGGTTCGGTCCGGCACCGGCTCGTAAACCCCAAGCCCCCCGCCCACGGGCCTGCGTCGGATCGAACCAACCTCGGTTTTTCCTTGGAAAGATCGGGTGCGACGATCCCAAACCTAAATGACCGGCGTCAGAAGCAAGCTGACGCCGGTTTTTTATTGGCCGGAGTCGTGGCGGTGCGATCCATCCGGACAGGCTATCGTCGGAGGCTTGAGAGTGGTTATCCCTTCTCTGCAAAAGCCTCACAAGGGGAGAAGGGAGAGCGCTCTATCTAAGGCTTGCGGATAAACGCTGCACCCAGGATGGGCCCGGGCATGCCGTCCTTGCCTACCGACTGTAGCAGCACGGCGCAGCCGCCCTTCTTGGCGATCTCGCTCATCGGCAGTTCGTAGCGCTGCGCCTTGCCGTGCCACATGCCGGCGGTCTGGATGCTGGAGACGGCGTTCCAGTAGGTCATGCTGCGACCGGTGTTTTCACCCTTGCCGATCCTTATCGTCTGCGGCGGGTTGAAATAGACGATGACGACGTGCGCGTCGGTGGGACCGGCCACGGCGTCGCCGGCATCGATCATGACGCGATCGCTGGTCCGGCTGATCTTGATGCCGACCCGCATGCCCTCGCCGACCCTCTCCATGCGGGCCAGCGCGCCGTCGACTTCCTTGCGGCTGGCGCCGTTGACATGGCTGCGGCCGTTGATGACGGCTTGCGGGGTGTAGACGGAACGGCTGCCGAAGGCACGCATATACTCATATTGCCGCTCGGTATTTTCCTTGCGGCTCAGCGTGTCCTGCCAGCCGAGGTAATCCCAATAATCGACATGATAGGCGAGCGCGACGATGTTCTCCTTGGCGGCGAGCTCGGCGAAGAATTCGTCGGCCGGGGGACAGGAATTACATCCCTGGCTGGTGAAGAGCTCGATAACGCCTAATGGCTTATCGGTTTGCTCGGCAAAGGCGCTTCCGGCAAACGCCGGGAGGGCCAGCGCAAGGGCCGCAAGCCGCAATGGTCTTCGAGATGGCATGGCCGTTCCAATCCCGCCGGTGACGCCGGCTTTGTTCTGGTTGTCGAAATATGTGGCAGAAGCGGCAGTCAACGGGAAGTCACGTTGCGGTGAAATTTTGCCGTTGCAACCGCTGGCAAGGGCGCAATAGGTGGACTTGCACTTCACGACGGAATCGATTCGGGCGGCAATCAGCATGTGGCAATCTCTCCTGGCGCCCGTCGATCTCTATTGCGAACGGACAGGGCCGGAATTCTGGGCCGAACCGCTCAATGCACTGAGCAATCTGGCTTTGCTTGCCGCCGGGCTATGGGGTATCTGGCAGGTGCGCAAGCGCGGCACCGGCACCTTCGCCGAAGTGCTGGCCTGGTGGGTGGTGGCGATCGGCATCGGCTCGTCGCTGTTCCACACCTTTGCCACAAGGGCGATGGTCGTGGCCGACGTGGTGCCCATTGCAGGGTTCACGCTGGCCTACACGCTGTTCAACCTGCGACGTTTTCTCGGCATGAAATGGGGCAAGGCGATCGCCATCTTCGTCGCCTTTTACGCCGTCGCCGGGTTGCTTACCTTTGCCGTGCCGGACTGGCTGCGCCAGGCGTCGAACGGGACGACCGGTTACCTGCCGCCCTTCCTGGCGCTCGCCTTCTTCGGCGCCTGGGTGGCGGCCAGCGGCAATCGCGCCGGCTGGTACAATCTGGCGGGTTCGGCGATCTTCGTCGTGTCGGTCATCTGCAGAATGATCGATCCGCTGGTTTGCGGCGGCTTTCCGCTCGGCACGCATTTCCTGTGGCACATATTCAACGGGCTGATGCTCGGTGTGCTGCTGGCGGCGACAGCGCGGTTTGGAAAGCCCAGAATAGGGCAGTAGGGCAGTAGGGCAGTAGGTGGCTTGTCCTTGCTTCCCCTACTGCCCTACTCCCTTATTGCCCTACTGCCTTAAGCCGCAAGATCGCGCAGCACGTATTGCAGGATGCCGCCATTCTTAAAATAGTCGAGCTCGTCCAGCGTATCGATGCGGCAGATGATGGGAACTTCTTTGACGCTGCCGTCGCCGTAGGTGATCCTGGCGATCATCTTCTCCCGCGGCTTGATGTTGCTCAGTCCATCGATCTCGACCAGTTCGTCGCCCTTGAGGTTGAGCGAGGCCCATGAGGTGCCTTCCTCGAAGACGAACGGGATGACGCCCATGCCGACCAAATTGGAGCGGTGGATGCGCTCGAAGGACTGGGCGATGACCGCGCGGACACCGAGCAGATTCGTGCCCTTGGCCGCCCAGTCCCGCGACGAGCCGTTGCCATATTCGACGCCGGCGAGGATGACCAGCGGTACGCCTTCCTTCTTGTAGCGCATCGCCGCCTCGTAGATCGATTCCTCTTCTTTCGACGGGTAGTGGATGGTGTAGCCGCCCTCGCGGCCGTTCTCGCCCAGCATATGGTTGCGGATGCGGATATTGGCGAAGGTGCCGCGCATCATCACCTCGTGGTTACCGCGGCGCGTGCCGTATTGGTTGAAGTCGGCGACGCCGACGCCGTGCTCGGTGAGGTACTTGCCGGCCGGCGAGGCCGCCTTGATCGAACCGGCCGGCGAAATGTGGTCGGTGGTGATCTTGTCGCCGAACAGGCCGAGCACACGCGCGCCCTTGATATCGCCGATCTTGCCGAAGCCTGACGTCATGCCGGCGAAATAGGGCGGGTTCTGCACATAGGTCGAATTGTCGTCCCAGGCATAGGTCTGGCCTTCCGGCGCCTTGACGTTCTGCCAGTACTCGTCGCCCTTGAAGACGTCGGCATATTTGCGGGCGAACAATTCGCGCGTGACGTTCTTCTCGATGAATTCCTGGATCTCGACCGAACTCGGCCAGATGTCCTTGAGATAGACCGGATTGCCGTTGTGATCCTCGCCGAGCGGCTCGGTGGTCAGATCCTTGGTCACGGTCCCGGCCAGCGCGTGGGCGACGACCAGCGGCGGCGAGGCGAGATAGTTCGCCTGCACGTCGGGCGAGACGCGGCCTTCGAAATTGCGGTTGCCGGACAAGACTGCGGCAGCAATCAAGCCCTTATCGTTGATGGTTTTGGAGATCGGCGCCGGCAGCGGGCCGGAATTGCCGATGCACGTGGTGCAGCCGAAGCCGACCAGGTTGAAGCCGATCTGGTCGAGCTCCTTCTGCAGGCCGGATTTCTCCAGATATTCGGCAACGACCTGGCTGCCTGGCGCCAGTGAGGTCTTGACCCACGGCTTCTGCTTGAGGCCGAGCCGGTTAGCGTTGCGCGCCAGCAGCCCGGCGCCGATCAGCACGCTCGGGTTCGAGGTGTTGGTGCAGGAGGTGATGGCGGCGATGACGACATCGCCATGGCCAAGATCGTAGTCCGTACCCTCGACGGCATAGCGCTTGTCGATTTCAGCGGCCTTCTTGTATTCGGTCTCCATGGCTTTGGCGAAGCCAGCCGGAATGTCTTCAAGTGCGACCCGGCCTTCCGGCCGCTTCGGGCCGGCCATCGACGGGACGACACTGCCGAGATCGAGCTCCAGCAGGTCGGTGAAGACCGGATCGGCCGAGCCGGCATCGCGCCACAAGCCTTGCGCCTTCGAATAAGCCTCGACCAGGGCGATGCGGCTTTCGTCGCGACCGGACATTGTGAGGTAGCGGATGGTTTCGCTGTCGACCGGGAAGAAGCCGCAGGTGGCGCCATATTCCGGCGCCATGTTGCCGATGGTGGCGCGGTCTGCCAGCGTCATGTTGGACAGGCCTGGTCCGAAGAATTCGACGAACTTGCCGACGACGCCCTTCTTGCGTAGCATCTGGGTGACGGTAAGCACAAGGTCGGTGGCGGTGACGCCTTCCCTCAGCCTGCCGGTGAGCCGGAAGCCGATGACTTCGGGCAGCAGCATGGAAACCGGCTGGCCGAGCATCGCGGCCTCCGCCTCGATGCCGCCGACGCCCCAGCCGAGCACGCCGAGGCCGTTGATCATGGTGGTGTGCGAATCGGTGCCGACGCAGGTGTCGGGATAGGCGGTGGTCTCGCCGTCTTCGCTGTTGGTCCACACCACTTGGCCGAGATACTCAAGATTGACCTGATGGCAGATACCGGTGCCGGGCGGCACGACGCGGAAATTGCGGAAGGCCTGCTGGCCCCATTTCAGGAATTTGTAGCGTTCTTCGTTGCGCTCATACTCAAGCTCGACATTGCGAGCGAATGCCAGCGGCGTACCGAATTCGTCGACGATGACCGAATGGTCGATGACCAAGTCGACCGGCACCAGCGGATTGATCCTTTGCGGGTCGCCGCCGAGTGAGGCCATGGCGTCGCGCATAGCGGCAAGGTCGACCACGGCCGGAACGCCGGTGAAATCCTGCATCAGCACGCGAGCCGGGCGATAGGCGATCTCGACGCCGGCCGTGCCCCTGTCGGTCAGCCAGCGGGCGACCGCCTGGATGCTCTCCCTGGTGACGGAACGGCCGTCCTCGTTGCGCAGCAGGTTCTCCAGCAGCACCTTCATCGAATAAGGCAATTGGGCAATGCCGGTGAGGCCGTTCTTTTCGGCCTCGACAAGGTCATAGTAGATGTACTCGGCGCCGCCGGCGGTCAGCGTGCGGCGGCAATTGAAGCTGTCGAGTGATTTGGACACGTGCGATCCCTAACTGTCGGTTGCCGGGAGGGAACGGACGCCAGTGGGCATGCAAATCACGCGCAAAGGTGCGGGTACGGCCATTTCCGCTGTCCGTTCCCAAGCGTCCGGGCCGTTCAAGGCGGCACGCGCGCTGGTTCGGCGCAAATTCGGTTCCCGTGCCGACCGCTGGCACGGATGATGCGGATATAGAGAATTTTCTGGAATAGTTCTAGACACGGAATTGCCATTTTTGCTGCGGCGCACCGAAGCCGCGCTCGAACTTTCGGCGAAGGGGAACGGATGCGGCTGATCGCCGAAAATCTGGGCGGCGAACGCGGCGGCGAGACGGTATTTTCCGGTATCGAATTCGCGCTTCGAGGAGGCCAGGCGCTGGTCGTCACCGGGCCGAACGGCGCCGGCAAATCGACGCTGCTCAGGATCATCGCCGGCCTGTTGCCGGTGGCGGCAGGCCGTTTGCGGTTCGAAGGTGGTGGCGAGGACTTTCCGTCGACTGCCTCGGCCTGTCACTATCTCGGCCACCTCAACGCGACGAAGACGGCGCTGAGCGTTAAGGAGAACCTGTGCTTCTGGCGCGATTTTTCGGGCGCGGGTTCCAGGGGTGTTGAAGAGGCGCTGGAGACCGTCGGGCTGGGCGGCATCGGGCATCTGCCATTCGGCTATCTCTCAACCGGGCAACGCCGGCGCGCGGCGATTGCAAAACTGCTGGTCAGCCACCGGCCATTGTGGCTGCTCGATGAGCCGACGGCAGGACTGGACAAGGCTTCGGAGGAGAGATTCGGCGGGATGATGCGCGGGCATCTCAATGGTGGGGGCATCGTGGTTGCGGCCACGCACTTGCCGCTGGGGATCGACGGGGCACAAGGGCTGGTGATGGGCGAGGCCGCTTGACGATGGTGCTCTACGGCGCCCCTCTCTGTCCTGCCGGACATCTCCCCCACTTGGGGGGAGATTGGCTGTCGCTTCGGCTTTCGCCAATCTCCACCGCTCAAGAAAAGGGGTGGTCAGCGAAACTGCCCATCTCCCCCGTTGTGGGGGAGATGTCCGGCAGGACAGAGGGGGGCGCGAAGGAACTCCCACCGCGACAAAGGACTGCACCATAATGTGGTCCCTCTTCCTCCGAGACATCCGCCTAAGCATTCGCGCCGGCGGTGGGGCGCTTACCGGCGTTATTTTCTTTCTCGCCGTTATCGCGACCATCCCCTTCGGCGTCGGTCCCGACCTGAAGCTGCTGGCCCGTATCGGCCCAGCGATTCTCTGGATATCAGCCTTGCTGGCCTGCCTGCTCGGCCTCGACCGGCTGTTCCAGGCCGACCGCGAGGACGGCTCGCTCGATCTTCTGGTGCTTGGCAACGACCGGCATATGCTGGCCATGACCGTGCTGACCAAATGCCTGGCGCATTGGACGGGAAGCGTGCTGCCGCTGGTCATCGCCGCTCCCCTGCTCGGCCTGTTCATGAACATGGAGCCCATCGGCATCGGCGCCACGGCGCTGACGCTTCTGGTCGGCACGCCGGCGATCACCTTCATCGGTGCTGCCGGTGCTGCGGTGGCGGTGGCGCTGCCGCGTGGCGGGCTGCTGATCTCGGTGCTGGTGCTGCCGCTGACCATTCCCGTGCTGATCTTCGGCGTGTCGGCAAGCTATGGCGCGGTGGCGGACCCCGATCCCTTCCTGCAGCCCTTCCTCATTCTTGCCGCGCTGACCTTGTTTCTTGCCGTGCTCGGGCCGGTGGCGGCGGCGCTGGCGCTGCGGCACGGAACGGATTGAAGCGTCGGCTTCTGCGGCGCGGCGAACAATTGCGGAGCCGATGGCGCGGCGTTAAGAGAAGACATGTTGGAACGATGCGAGACGGACCGCTTGGAAAGCGCCGCGGAGCGAGAAGCATGAGCGTGCACGCGCTTTATGTCACCGCCGCCTATGCGATCACGGCCGTAGTTTTGGCCGGGCTGATCGGCTGGATTCTGCTCGACCAGCGCGGCCGCAAGCGAGAGCTTGCCGAGTTGGAGGCGTCCGGCGTGCGCCGGCGCTCCGATAAGGCAGCAAAATCATGAGCACGGAAACGCAAACACCGGCGCGCCGCCGCCTGATGGTGCTGGTACCGCTGCTGATCTTTCTCGGGCTGGCGGGATTGTTCCTGGCGCAGCTCTTGTCCGGGCGCGACGTTTCGGAAGTGCCCTCGGCGCTGATCGGCCTGCCAGCGCCGCAGACCAACCTGCCGGCGCTCGAGGGCACCAATTTGCCGGGCCTCGATTCAAAACAGTTCGCCGGCAAGGTGACGCTGGTCAACGTCTTCGCGTCCTGGTGTGCGCCATGCCGCGAAGAGCACCCGGTGCTGCTAGCGCTGTCGCAGGACAAGCGCTTCGTCATGGCCGCGCTGAACTACAAGGACCAGCGGGAAAACGCCCGTCGGTTCCTTGGCGATCTCGGCAATCCGTTCCAGGCGATCGGCGTCGACCAGGCCGGGCGCACGGCGATCGATTGGGGTGTCTATGGCGTGCCGGAGACCTTCGTCATCGGCAAGGATGGCAAGATCGCCTACAAGCATGTCGGGCCGCTGACGCCGGACTCGGCGCGGACGCTGCTGTTGCCCGAAATCGAGAAGGCGCTGGCCGTGCCGGGCTGATGGCCCGCAGTTTCGTGATGGGTCGACCGAAGAGTCAGCCATAGATCTGCTTGTGGACCTGGTAGAGCATTTCTGAGCGATCGGCGCGCATGTCGGCGAGGTCGCGGCTGCTAAAACTGTCGATTTCGGCAACGAGGCGGTTGTAATGCCGGCGCTTGGCAATGCTGGCGCGAGCGCGGCTCATGAGGCTGTCGATGATCATAGCGAGTTTCCTTTTGCGCCGCATTTCGCGGCCAGTTGTTCCTCCCTTGATCGATACAGAGCATGACATAGTTATGGTGCGTTGCAAAAATAAGATGTTGCAATGCACCATTGCGCGGGGCGCATAGCCGGTTGACGGGACGTGACCTGCCGTCCGGGCCAGCACTCGCTTCCATAATGCTTCTGACGCATCATCGATCTTGCCTTATTGATCGCAGGCTGTCTTGATCGCGCCTCGCCAAGCGACTGCTACCGGGAGGAACCATGGCCAGCGAATTCTACGAAGTTCTCGATCCGCGCTTTTCGCGGCTGTTCAACGGCAATGCACAGGTCGACAGGTTGTTTACCGGCTGCCGATGGGCGGAAGGACCGGCTTGGTTCGCGGCCGGGCGCTATCTGGTCTGGTCCGACATCCCGAATAATCGCATGCTGCGCTACGACGAGACCGACGGCAGCGTCGGCGTGTTCCGCCAGCCGTCCGGCAATTCCAATGGCAACACCGTCGACCGGCAGGGCCGACTGGTCACCTGCGAGCATTCGGGCCGTCGCGTCAGCCGCACCGAGTATGACGGGTCGATCACCACCATTGCCGCCAAATGGCGCGGCAAGCGGCTCAACTCGCCAAACGATGCGGTGGTGAAGTCCGACGGCTCGATATGGTTCACCGACCCGACCTATGGCATCGACACCGACTATGAGGGCGACAAGGCCGAGAGCGAGATCGGCGCCTGCCATGTCTACCGGGTCGATCCCGGCACCGGCGATGTCGAGGCCGTCATCACCGACATGGTCAGGCCCAACGGACTCGCCTTCTCGCTCGACGAGAGCAAGCTCTACGTCGCCGATACCGGCCGCACGCATGGTGCGCAAAACCCGGCGCACATCCGGGTGTTCAATGTCGGCCAGGGCGGCAAGACGGTCTCAGGCGAAAAGGTCTTTGCCGACTGCACCGCCGGCCTGTTTGACGGTTTCAGGCTGGATGCGGACGGCCGCATCTGGACCAGCGCCGCCGACGGCATCCACTGCTACGATCCAGACGGGACGCTGATCGGCAAGGTCAAGGTACCGGAAGTCGTCGCCAATTGCGTGTTCGGCGGCAACAAGCTGAACTGCCTCTATATCGCCGGCACCACGTCGCTCTACATGGTCCGGCTCATGGTCAACGGCGTCAAAACCTATTGAGCGGCCGCCAGGAATATCCAAGGGAGGGAACCATGCCATTCGTGAGTATCCGCCTGGTCAAGGAGGTGATTGCCGATGACCCGGCGGGCAAAAAGGCCGCGATCGCCGCCCAGGTGACGGCGGCCATCACCGGCGCCACCGGCCTGACCAGCAACGATGTCTGGGTGGTCTTCGAAGAGGTCGCTGCACGCGACTGGTTCGTCGGCGAGACCGATGTCGAGACGCGGAGAGGGAAGGGATAGTTCCAGAGTAGGCGCCATCGGTGAAGCTGCCAATCTCCCCCCTTGCGGTGGAGATGCCTGGCAAGGCAGCGGGGGTGCTGTCCCTCCGCCTTGCCAGCCAATTATAGCATGCCCTCAGGCGGTTCCGGTTGGGAATGGCTGAAGTCGAACGTTGGGGATCCTTCGCACCCCCCTCTGTCCTGCCGGACATCTCCCCCGCAAGGGGGGAGATTGGACGTCACTTCGGCTTTCGCCAGATACCAAGGCTATACGGCCCCGACTGCTCATCGAGCGCCAATGAACTCGGCGAAATCCGAAACGGCGCCGCGCATCGCCAGCCGGTTTTCCGGTTCCGCCAGGATATCCTCCACCTCCGGCGGCTTCTTGCCGAGTAGCGCGATTTCGAGCGCTGCTTCCTCATAGAGCGCGAAAGACATTGTCCGCATGATCTCGATCAACGCGGCGCGGGCAAACAGCGAGCGCGGCGAGGCGTGGACCAGCATGGCCGGTTTGCTGACGGCTGCATCGCGCGACACCAGCCAGTCGAGTGCGTTCTTCAACCCGCCCGGCACGCCATGGGCATATTCCGGGCATGAGACGATGACGCCGTCGGCGCCCGTGACCGCGTCGATCAACCGGGATGCTTCAGGCGGCGTCCGTTCGCCCTCGTCGTCCGGATTGAAGATCGGCAATCGGCCGAGTCCGTCATAGACGGTGACACCGCAGCCGGGCGGTGCGTTTTGCGCCAGGGCCGCAATCAAGGCCGAATTGGTGGAGGCGGCCCGCAGGCTGCCGGAGATGGCGAGGATGTTCAGCAAAGTCTAAAGAGATCTACCACATCGTGTGTTTGTATTCGTCGTCCAGCCAGCGATCGGTCGCCTCGGCCGTATCGGCGAGCGCCAACTGGTCGCGCAGAATCTGGCCGAGCGTCGGCAGCGTCGCGCGGTCGTACCAGGTCTCCGGCTTCCACAGGTCGGAGCGCATGAAGGCCTTGGCGCAATGCATGTAGGCGGCCTTTACCGACACCACGACGACGCTTTGCGGCTGCTTGCCGTCGACGGCGAGGCGCTCGCGCAAGCCGGCATCGACGGTGATGCGGGCATCGCCATTGACGCGCAGCGTCTCGTTCATGCCCGGAATGAGGAACAGCAGTCCGATCGACGGGTTGAGAAGGATGTTCTCCAGCGTGTCCAGCCGGTTGTTGCCGGGGCGATCGGGGATGGCGATGGTCCTCTCGTCGAGCACGGCGGCGAAACCCGGCCTGTCGCCTTTCGGCGTCACGTCGGCATTGCCGGCGCCGTCGGAGGAGCCGATCAGCACGAACGGGCTCTTGCCGATGAAGGAGCGGCAGTGGCCGTCCAGCGCCCGCAACTCCTTGCGGATCGAACCGTCGGTCGGACGCGGCGTCTTGTAGATCGTCCTCAGCTCGTCGCGCGTGGTGATGAACTCCATCCCCGTCTCCTCGGTTCGGTCCGAATGGACACCCTATCGACCTAGGGAAAGCGCTCCGCGCTTTTCCTGGGAATTGCTCTATTTGCCGGCCTTTTCCGCCTTCTCGGTCTTGTCCTCAAGCGAATGGCGCAGGATCAGCGGCATCTGGCTGAAGGTGAACAGAAGCGTGATCGGCATGATGCCCCAGACCTTGAAGGTAACCCAGGCATCGGTGGAAAAATTCCGCCAGACAACTTCGTTGACAAGGGCCAGGAACAGGAAGAACAGGCCCCAGCGGAAGGTGAGCTTGCGCCAGCCCTCGGCATCGAGATTGAAGGCCGAATCGAAGACATAGCCGAGCAGCGATTTGCCGAAGAACAGGCCGCCGAGCAGCACGCCGCCGAACAGCGTGTTGACGATGGTCGGCTTCATCTTGATGAAGATATCGTCCTGCAGATAGAGCGTCAGCGCGCCGAAGACGAAGACGACGACGCCCGACACCATCGGCATGATCGGCAGCGTGCGGGTGAGCAGCCAGGACGCGATCAGCGCGATCGCGGTCGCGGCCATGAACAGACCAGTGGCGACGAAGATCGGCCCGCCGAATTCGGCAAGGGCAGGAAATCTCTGCGTCAGCCACTCGCCGCGCGCATTGGCGAAGAAGAACACCATCAGCGGGCCGAGCTCCAGCACCAGCTTGAGCAGCGGATTGACGCCTTCCTTCTTCTGCTTTTGCGGGTCGGACGGGTCGCGTTCGAGAATGGGCGGGTTCATGGTTTCCTTCTTGCGCATGATCTTGTCCAAAAAGCCTGCAACTTTTTGAGGGTCATGCTTTTTAGGCCACTCCAGCGATCGCCCTGGCGAATTCGCTTGCCGAGAAAGGTTCGAGGTCGTCGACCTGTTCGCCGACGCCGATGAAATAGACCGGCAATTTGTGCTTTGCCGCGATCGCCACCAGAATACCGCCACGCGCGGTGCCGTCCAGCTTGGTCATCACCAGGCCGTTGACGCCGGCGACATTGCGGAAGATCTCGACCTGGTTGAGCGCATTCTGGCCGGTGGTGGCGTCGACCGTCTGCAGCACGGTGTGCGGCGCTTCCGGGTCGAGCTTGCCCAGCACGCGCACGATCTTTTCCAGTTCCGCCATCAGCTCGGTCTTGTTCTGCAGCCGGCCGGCGGTGTCGATGATCAGCACGTCGGAGCCGGCTTCCCTGGCCCGCTCGAAGGCGTCGTAGGCGAGGCCGGCGGCATCGGCGCCAAGTTTCGAGGCAATGACCGGCGATTTCGTCCGCTCGCCCCAGATCTTCAACTGCTCGATCGCGGCTGCGCGGAAAGTGTCGCCGGCGGCGAGCATGACCGAGAGGCCGCCGTCGGTCAGCTTTGCCGCCAGCTTGCCGATGGTCGTGGTCTTGCCAGTGCCGTTGACGCCGACGACCAGGATGACGTGCGGCTTATGGCTGAGGTCGAGTTCCAGCGGCATGGCGACGTGGGTCAGCACCTTCTCCACTTCGGCCGCCATGATGACGCGGACTTCGGTGTCGGAGACGTCCTTGCCGTAGCGGCTGGCGGAGAGCGCGTCGGTTACGCGCAACGCCGTCTCCATGCCGAGATCGGCGCGGATCAGCACATCCTCCAGGTCCTGCAGCGTGTCGTCGTCGAGCTTGCGCTTGGTGAAGACGCCGGCGATGTTGCCCGACAACTCCCGGGAAGAGCGGGCAAGCCCGTCTCGCATGCGCTGGAACCACGAGCGCCTCGGCGCCGGTTCGGGCGCCTTCTGCGGCTCGGCTTTCTGCTCGACCTTCTTGGTTACGGTGACTTTGCCGGGGGCGGGTTGCGGGACGGGCTCGCGCTTTACCTCCTCCTCGATGGGAGGGTGGGGCGCTGGTATGGCTTCAGTTTCGGGCGCGATCTCGGCGAGCGGCGGCTTCGTCTCCACGGGCGCCGGCTGGCGGATCGGCGGCGGGATTTCGGCCGGTGGCGCAGACTCTGCCGCCAAATCTTCCGGGGGCTTGCGCTGCCCCTCACCCTTACCCTCTCCCCGTGAAGGACGGGGAGAGGGGGGCGTTAGCGTTGCAGCTTCTTCTTCGCCGGCTCCAAAAGGAGGCTCGGCCTGCCGATCAGCCCCCTTCTCCCCGTCCCCATACGGGGAGAAGGTGCCGGCAGGCGGATGAGGGGCAGCGCCAGCTTCCGTGGACGGAGGCTCGGGCTGAGCGATCTTCGGCTGCTCCGGCTCTGGCTCAGGAATCTCCACTGACGCCGGCTTCTCGGCAGGCGCCTCCGGCTCCTCGACCGGAGCAGGCTCGGGCTGGGTTTCAGGCTCCGGTGGGATGATCGGAGACGACTCGGTCTCTTCGACAGGCGCTGGCTGCGGCGCAGGTGGTGCTTCCGTCTCGACCGGTGGCTGAGGGGCAGCTTCGGCCTCAGGCTCTTCGCGTTTCAAAAACTTCGGGACGGCCTGCTCGGCGGCCGGCTTCAGCGCTTCCAGTTCATCCCATTTGATCGGTGGCAGCGGTGCGGCCTCGTCGGGCCGCTCCTCGACGACTTCCTTCTTGCCGAACGAAAATATCTTCTTGAAAAACCCAGCCATGTCTTGCGCTCTCAGGCGGCGCGGGCGGCAAGTGGCGCGGCGATCAGTCGGATACCGTCATGGCCGGCGATGTCAGCCTCGACGATGTCGCCCGGAGCGCCGGCAGAGACCGCGGCAAGCGTAAAGCCTTCGGTGCGGCCGAGCCCGTCGCGCTCGACCAGGATCGACTGGCGTGTGCCGGCGAGCGAGGCAAGATGACGGCGATAGGCAGCCTCGCCGGCGGCGCGCAGCCGAGCCGCGCGCTGCTTGACCATGTCGCGGCGAAGCTGCGGCATACGCGCGGCGGGCGTGCCCTGGCGCGGCGAAAACGGGAAGACGTGGAGATGCGTCAGGCCGCATTCCTCGACCATCTCCAGCGAGTTTTCGAACATTGCGTCCGTCTCGGTCGGGAAGCCGGCGATGATGTCGGCGCCGAAAACGATGCCGGGGCGCAGTTTGCGCACATCCTCGCAAAAGCGGATCGACTGGTCGCGGCTGTGGCGGCGCTTCATCCGCTTCAGGATCATGTCATCACCCGATTGCAGCGACAGATGCAGATGCGGCATCAGCCTGGGCTCGGTGGCGATGGCGTCCAGCAGATCGTCGTCGGCCTCGATCGAATCGATGGAGGAAAGCCGCAGGCGTTTCACGTGCGGCACCTGCTTCAGGATGGTCTTGACCAATTTGCCGAGCTTCGGTGCGCCAGGCAGATCGGCGCCGAAACTGGTCATGTCGACGCCGGTCAGCACGATCTCGGCATAACCATTGCCGGTAAGCCGCTTGACCTGCTCGACCACGGCGCCCATCGGTACCGAGCGCGAATTGCCGCGACCATAAGGAATGATGCAGAAGGTGCAGCGGTGATCGCAGCCGTTCTGCACCTGGACGAAAGCGCGTGCCCGGCCCTCGATGGCGTCGACCATGTGGGCGGCCGTTTCGCGCACCGAAAAAATATCGTTGACGCGCGCCTTTTCGGTATCGTTGACGCCGAAATCCGGCAGCGCGCGATAGGAATGCGCGTTCAGCTTTTCCTCATTGCCGAGGACGAGATCGACCTCGTCCATGGCGACGTAATCCTGCGGGCCGGTCTGGGCGGCGCAGCCGGTGACGATGATGCGGGCGGCCGGGTTTTCACGGCGGGCCTTTCTGATCGACTGCTTGGCCTGGCGCACCGCCTCGCTGGTGACGGCGCATGTGTTGAAGATGATAGCGCCGCCTTCGAGCCTGCCGAGGCCCGCACTTTCGGCTTCACGCCGCATCACCTCGGATTCATATGTGTTCAGCCGGCAGCCGAAGGTGACGACCTCGATACCCTTGTTGCCACGAGGAGCCATCAGGCGGCGCTTTCAGTGTCGCGCGCCCACGCCCCGGTCGACGGATCGAAGCTGCCGGAAAATTCCCATTCGGCGGCACCGGTCAGGATGACGTGGTCGTCGTCGCGCCACAAAACATGCAGCGCGCCGCCGCCGGGCGTCATCAGCGTGACGCTGCGGCCGGTGCGCCGGGTGCGGGCCGCGGCGACCACAGCGGCGCAAGCGGCCGAGCCGCAGGCCTTGGTGAGGCCGGCGCCGCGCTCCCAGGTGCGGATGACCATGGTCTCCGGCGAAGTCACCTGCGCGATGGTGATGTTGGCGCGCTCGGGGAAGATCGGGTGGTTTTCGAGCAGCGGGCCGAAGCGCTCGAGCTCGTAGGACCAGACGTCGCGGTCGACCCAGAAGATGGCATGCGGATTGCCCATCGAGACGACCGATGGCGAATGCAGTACCGGGGCATCGATCGGGCCGATCTGCAGCTCGATCATGCGGGTGTCGCGAAACTCCTCGGCCAGCGGGATATCCTGCCAGCCAAAGCGCGGCGTGCCCATGTCGACCGAGATCATTCCGTCGGCATGTTCCTCGGCATTGAGGATGCCGGCGACTGTTTCAAAAGCAAATGTCTTCTGGCCGGTCTCGGCGGCGAGCGCCTGGACGACACAGCGCATACCGTTGCCGCAGGCTTGCGCGCTGGTTCCATCGGAATTCAAGATGTCGATGAAAAAGGCGGTGCCCGGCGTCCTGGCGTCGTGGATCGCCATGATCTGGTCGAAGCTTGTCGCCGCATCGGCATTAAGCGCGATAGCTGCCGCAGGCGTCACGCGAGCGGCACGACCGCGCATATCGGCAACGATGATCTCGTTGCCGACGCCGTTCATCTTGGCGAAAGGGGCCGTGCTTGCCATCGATCGAAAGGTCTCTTGCCGGTTTGGCGCCTATATGGCGGATAGCGGCAGAAATTACCAGCGCGGCTTAAGCTGTGTCGATATTCAGGTGATGCCGGCCTGCGAATGGCAGTTACCTGCGCTTCCGGTGCTCACGTACTCAAAAGTACGCTCCGCTCCGGTTCTCGGAACCCATCATTCTCGGCTCGGCCTAACCTGAATCTCGACACACCTTAGTTTCAGGTCACCGCGAAGACGCCAAGCACGATCAGCAGGAAGATGATCAGCACGATGCCGATGAGGATGCGCGCGCCGGTGGCGGCGGCTCCGGCCAGTGCCGGCATGCCGAGCAGGCTCGCCGCGGCCGCGATAATCAAAAGAATGATGATCCACCTGATCATGAGAGATACCTCGCAGCCGACAGGTTTGAACACCTACAAACGTCTATGTGAAGCCTTTGGTTCCGCCGGCCTAACCCGTCGGCACGTCCCAGACTTCGCCCGGCCGTAAGGCGCGAAAACTTTGCCGCGGCAGGCCGGCAGCATCGAGCGCTTCGCCGAGCTTTCTGGGCGGTTCGTCGATCGGCTCGTTGGTGAGCCGGAACGTGCCCCAGTGACAGCCGGCGGCATAAGCGGCATTGCACAAAAGCATGCCTTGCACCGCCTCTTCCGGGTCCTGGTGATGCGGCGCCATGAACCAGCGCGGCTCGTAGGCGCCGATCGGCAGGATGGCGAGGCGGAAGCCGCCGTGCTTTTGCGCCATCAGCCGGTAATTGATGCCGCCGTGGAAGCCGGTGTCGCCGGCGAAATAGATCTTTGCGCCGGGTGTCTCGACGACGAAACCCGCCCACAGCGCCATGCGCCGGTCGCGAGCACCGCGGCCCAGTGGTGCACCGGCTCGACATGGACGGCGACGCCATCGCCGATATCGACCCGGTCGCCCCAGTCATGCGTGGAAACCCGCATACCGGGGACGGCAGCGTCGACGATGGTGTCGTTGCCGAGCGGCGTCAGCAGCAGCGGATCGTGCCTTGCCTTCAGGCGCTTCAGCGTGGCGAGGTCGAGATGGTCGTAATGGTTGTGGCTGACCAGCACGAGATCGATCGGCGGCAAATGCGAAAAGGCGATGCCCGGTGGATTGACGCGTTTGGGGCCGGCGAAGGAGAGCGGCGAGACGCGTCGCGACCAGACCGGGTCAGTCAGGATGTTCAGGCCGGCTGTCTGGACGAGCAGCGAGGAATGACCGACCATGGTGAGGCGCAGCGCGGAACCATCGATGCGCTCGACCGGCCTTGCCGGTGGAAACGGGCTCGGATCCGCCGCCGGCCATTTCGAGCGCTCGCGGCTCAATTGCCATTTCAACAGATCGGCAAAGCGGCCCGGCGGCCGTCCGTCGGGGTTGAAGAACAAGATGCCGTCGAAATGATCGCTGGGCGGCCCGCTGTAATAGCGGTTGGCGGCTCTCTTTCTCACGGCCAAGAAATCGGCTCCCTGCAGTTTGCTGATCGCCAAGAGATAATGCCGGAGCCGGCCCGCACAAGCATTTGAGGTGAACGCCAAGGATTTGGCGCCGGCGCGCCGTATCGCATCAACCACAGGTGCCGGCCAAACGGCCAAGGCGCAACGCAATTCAGGCAATGTGCATTTTGCGATAAATTTGCAACATTAGCGGCGCAAACCGTATTTTAACCATATCGGGTTGAAATTTCGCCACCTTCTCCATCTTGGTGAGGGGGACATTGCGCGGACGGCACCCCCCAGCCGGATCCGACGGAGGTTGAAGAATGAAATTTTCGAAAACCGGCCTGCTGGCCGTATCGCTGGCCGCGCTCGTTGCGAGCGGCTGTTCGACCTCGCGGTTCTCATCAATGGGCGAGCAGCAGCCGGCGCCGCTGGAAGCTGCGCCCGCCGGCAAGGTGACTGCAAACCAGCTGCCACCGCCGGCGACACCCGGCCCGGCCGATCCGTCGAAATTCCCGACCGCGCCGCAGAACACGCAGGTCGCCTCGCTGCCGCCGGATGGGACGGCGCCCGCCGGTGCGGCCGACGTCACCGCCTCCGGGGTCGCCGGCGTATGGAAAGCAAGCGTATCCGGCCAGAGCTGTCAGGTGGCGACGCCGCAGACCAAATTCGGCTCGGGCTATCGCGCCGGACCGCTGCATTGCCCGGCGCCACTCGACGGTATCAAATCCTGGAACGTCGCCGGCAAGCAACTGACGCTCTATGACGAGAATGGTGGCACGCTGGCGCGGCTCTATTCCTCGGGCGGCGAGAAATTCGACGGCCAGACTTCCAACGGCCTGCCGATCTCGCTTACAAGGTAAGAGAACGGCCCCCAATTGTTATGCAATTCCGGACGGAAAACCGCTACACACTTTTCTTGGAATTGCTCCGGAACGACGTGACTGATGCATCTGCGTGACGGCCTTAAGACCCATGCGACCGTCAAGCAGCGCTACGACCATCTGGTCGAGACGGGCGCCATCGGGCGCGATCCGGCGCAGGTGCGGATCGCCGCTGCGCTCGACCGGCTGATCGACCAGATATCGGCAAAGCGGCTGGCGCATAAGTCAAGCGCGCTGGGGTGGCTGTTCGCCCGTAAGCGCGAGGGGCACGAGGCGGTCAAGGGCCTCTATATCCATGGCGGCGTCGGCCGCGGCAAGACCATGCTGATGGACATGTTCTTCGAGCTGCTGCCGGTGCGGCGCAGGCGCCGCGTGCATTTCAACGACTTCATGGCCGACGTACAGGACCGGATCCAGAAGCACCGGCAGGCGCGTAAAGAGGGTACGGTCAAGGAGGACGACCCGATCCCGCCGGTGGCGCGCGCGCTGGCCGAGGAGGCCTGGGTGCTGTGCTTCGACGAGTTCTCTGTCACCGACATCGCCGATGCGATGATCTTGTCCAGGCTGTTTTCGGCGTTGTTTGCCAATGGGGTCGTGCTGGTCGCCACCTCCAATATCGCGCCGCAGGATCTCTACCGCGACGGCCTGAACCGTCAGTTGTTTTTGCCGTTTGTCGCCATCCTGGAGCGCCACGCGCAGGTGCTGGCGCTTGACGCCGACAAGGATTACCGCCTCGACAAGCTCAGCCGCATGCCGGTTTACGTCACCCCGGCCGATGCCGCCGCAGACCATGCGCTCGACGGCGCGTGGGCGATGATGACGCATGGCAGGCCGACCGCCGAGACGATGCTGACGGTGAAGGGTCGGCACGTCGTGGTGCCGCGTGCTGCCGGCGAGGCAGCGCGGTTTTCCTTCGCCGATCTCTGCGAGAGGCCGCTCGGCGCCCGCGACTATCTTGCCGTTGCCAGCCGTTTCTCGACCATCTTCATCGACCATGTGCCGGTGCTCGGCGAAGGCAAGCGCAACGAGGCCAAGCGCTTCATCCTGCTGGTCGATACGCTCTACGATCATCACATACGGCTGGTGATGAGCGCCGCCGCACCGCCGGCGCAGCTCTATACGGCCAAGCGCGGCAACGAAGTCTTCGAGTTCGAGCGCACCGCATCGCGGCTGATCGAGATGCAAAGCCGCGACTGGCTCGAGGATTGGGCGGCGAGGCAGAAGGCGCGGGGATCATCGGCGGAGGCACGGCAGGCTCAGGCGTAAAGGATCGTCGGCAACCCGCATCACAAGGCCGTCATCGCCAGGAAATAGCCTTCTGATTTCCGGCGCCATTGTGTAAAATTCCTCTAGTCGGCTTCAGAACTTTGACGCTTACGTAAGTCCCATTGTTTCTAACCGATTGAAATTACTCACTCCAAAATAATCGTTTGAATTTTTGTGCGGCCGGGGCTATTGCGTGCGGCGAATTTCGCGGTTCCGCAGCATTCCGGCCTCTTCCTCCGACGCCGTCATCAAATCGTCAAGGATTTGGGCGCCGTCATAGTCAAAGGGAAAACATCCTGACATGGCACGCAACAAGATAGCGCTCATCGGCTCGGGCATGATCGGCGGCACCCTTGCCCACATGGTCGGCCTCAAGGATCTGGGCGACGTCGTGCTGTTCGATATCGCCGAAGGCATCCCGCAAGGCAAGGGCCTGGATATCGCGCAGTCGTCGCCGGTCGATGGGTTCGACTCCAGGCTGACCGGTGTCAACGACTATGCCGGCATCGAGGGCGCCGACGTCTGCATCGTCACCGCCGGCGTGCCGCGCAAGCCCGGCATGAGCCGCGACGATCTTCTGGGCATCAATCTGAAGGTGATGGAGCAGGTCGGCGCCGGCCTCAAAAAATATGCGCCGAATGCCTTCGTCATCTGCATCACCAATCCGCTCGACGCCATGGTCTGGGCGCTGCAGAAGTTTTCCGGCCTGCCCAAGAGCCATGTCGTCGGCATGGCCGGCGTGCTCGACAGCTCGCGCTTCCGCTATTTCCTGGCCGAGGAATTCAAGGTCTCGGTCGAGGACGTCACCGCCTTCGTGCTCGGCGGCCACGGCGATTCCATGGTGCCGATGATCCGCTATTCGACGGTTGCCGGCATTCCGTTGCCCGACCTCATCAAGATGGGCTGGACCTCGAAGGAGCGGCTCGACCAGATCGTGCAGCGCACCCGCGACGGCGGCGCCGAGATCGTCGGCCTGCTCAAGACTGGCTCCGCGTTTTATGCGCCGGCCGCCTCGGCCATCGCCATGGCCGAAGCCTATCTCAAGGACAAGAAGCGGGTGCTGCCCTGTGCAGCGTACCTCTCCGGTCAATATGGCGTCAAGAACACCTATGTCGGCGTTCCCGTGGTGATCGGCGCCGGCGGTGTCGAGCGGATCATCGAGATCGAGCTCGTGAAGAGCGAGCAGAAGATGTTCGACAATTCGGTCGCGGCGGTGCAGGGCCTGTGCGACGCCTGCGTCAAGATCGCTCCGCATCTCGCGGCCAAGTAAGCCGGCAACCAAGCCCGCCAAGCAAGCTGGAGACATAGCGCATGAACATTCATGAATATCAGGGCAAGGCGCTACTGAAAGGCTTTGGCGCACCCGTGGCCGAGGGGGTGTCGGTGTTCAAGGCGAGCGAAGCGGAAGCCGCCGCCAAGGCGCTGCCCGGCCCGCTCTATGTGGTCAAGAGCCAGATCCATGCCGGCGGCCGCGGCAAGGGCAAATTCAGGGAACTCGGGCCCGATGCCAAGGGCGGCGTCAGGCTGGCGAAGTCGGTGGCTGAGGTCGTCGCCAACGCCAAGGAGATGCTCGGCCACACGCTTGTGACCAAGCAGACCGGCCCGGCCGGCAAGCAGGTCAACCGGCTCTACATCGAGGATGGCGCCGACATCGAGCGCGAGCTCTATCTGTCGATCCTGGTCGACCGTTCGGTCGGGCGCGTCGCCTTCGTCGTCTCGACCGAGGGCGGCATGGACATCGAGGCGGTCGCCCACGACACGCCGGAAAAGATCATCACCGTCGCCATCGACCCGGAAAGGGGCGTGACGGCCGACGATGTGAAGAAGCTCAACGCCGCACTGAGGCTCGACGGCGACGCAGCCAAGGACGGCGCGACGCTGTTTCCGATCCTCTACAAGGCGTTTGTCGAGAAGGACATGAGTCTGCTCGAGGTCAACCCGCTGATCGTCATGAAGAGCGGCCGGTTGCGCGTGCTCGACGCAAAAGTGTCGTTCGACAACAACGCGCTGTTCCGTCACCCGGACGTGCTTGAATTGCGCGACACCACCGAAGAGGACGAGAAAGAGATCGAGGCGTCGAAATACGACCTCGCCTATGTCGCGCTCGACGGCAATATCGGCTGCATGGTCAACGGCGCCGGCCTCGCCATGGCGACGATGGACATCATCAAGCTTTATGGCGCCGAGCCCGCCAACTTCCTCGATGTCGGCGGCGGCGCGTCGAAAGAGAAGGTGACGGCAGCGTTCAAGATCATCACCAAGGATCCGGCGGTCAAAGGCATTCTGATCAATATCTTCGGCGGCATCATGAAATGCGACATCATCGCCGAGGGCGTCATCGCCGCGGTCAAGGAAGTCGGGCTGCAGGTGCCGCTGGTGGTGCGGCTGGAAGGCACCAATGCCGAACTCGGCAAGAAGATCATCAACGACAGCGGGCTGAACGTGGTGTCCGCCGATGATCTTGATGACGCAGCCAAGAAGATTGTCGCGGCGGTGAAGGGCGGCTGATGCACCGGCTGCTGGCCATAGCGCTCTGCGGCATGGCTTTTTGGGCCAGTGCGGCGACTTCGGCTGAAGATCCGGCATCGCCTGCCTGGATCGGCAAGCGGATGAATTTGTTCATGAATCTGTGCCCGGCGACCGCGCCTCGGTTCGGCAGGTTTAATGCGGCTGCCCGGAATAGCGGCTTCATGGCCGACTCGGAGGGACGTCTGATTTACAAAGCTACAGAAGTCGTTGCCTCGATCAGAAATTCGGGTGGCAAATGCGATTGCCTGGTTTCCTTTGGCACAGACAATCCGAAGCTTGCGGCGGATATGATCCTGAAAAGACTGCTTTCCAGATATGGCAGCAGGTTCCAGGCGGATGAAGATCCCAATTCCCTCGGGGAGATCAAGACCGCAGACGGCAACCTGTCTATTCAGGTGGTGACCATGCGTGAGGCCAAGGGCCAATGGATCGGTGCTGTCGTTCACGGAAATAAAAAATGCCCAGCTTGAAAACAGAACTTCATGGTCGAGGTCGCTAGGCGATGCCTCCGCACAAGATAAACCTCGTCGAGGCGGCGGATCAGAAGATCAAAAAGGTCTTCGATCCGCATATTGCCGGCGACGTCAATGACAGCCAGGTCAAGATCGCCAAGTTCGGCGACGTCTTCGACTGGCATGCGCACGACAATGAAGACGAGGCGTTCCTGGTGCTGCGCGGGCGTATCGCCATCGATTTCCGCGACGGCACTGTGGAGCTTTCCAGCGGCGAGTTCATCGTCGTGCCGCGCGCCGTCGAGCACCGGCCCCGCTCGCTGAGCGAGGAGCCTGTCGTACTGATGTTCGAACCGGCGACGACACTCAACACCGGCAATGCCGAGAGCGACCTCACCGTCGCCGATCTCAAGCGTCTCTGACCTGACGATGACCGCGCAGCCTTCCTCCATCAATGGTTTGTAAAAAGGACCACCATGTCCATTCTCGTCGACAAGAACACCAAGGTGCTGGTGCAGGGCCTGACAGGCAAGACCGGCACGTTCCATACCGAACAGGCGCTGGCCTATCACGGCACAAAAATGGTCGGCGGCATCCACCCCAAGAAGGGCGGCGAAACCTGGATCGGTGCGAAGGGCGAGACGCTGCCGATTTTCGGCACGGTTGCCGAAGGCAAGGCGAAGACCGGTGCCAACGCCTCAGTCGTCTACGTGCCGCCGGCGGGTGCTGCCGAAGCGATCCTGGAAGCAATCGAGGCCGAGATCCCGCTGATCGTCTGCATCACCGAGGGCATACCGGTGATGGACATGATCAAGGTCAAGGCGAGGCTCGACCGCTCGAAATCGCGGCTTATCGGCCCCAACTGTCCAGGCGTGCTGACGCCGGACGAATGCAAGATCGGCATCATGCCCGGCAACATCTTCCGCAAAGGCTCGGTCGGCGTTGTTTCGCGCTCGGGAACGCTTACCTATGAGGCGGTGTTCCAGACCACCAATGTCGGCCTCGGCCAGACCACCGCCGTCGGCATCGGCGGCGATCCGGTCAAAGGCACGGAGTTCATCGACGTGCTGGAGATGTTCCTCGCCGACGACGAGACCAAGTCGATTATCATGATCGGCGAGATCGGCGGCTCGGCCGAGGAAGACGCCGCGCAGTTCCTCAAGGACGAGGCAAAGCGCGGCCGCAGCAAGCCGATGGCCGGTTTCATCGCCGGGCGCACCGCGCCGGCGGGCCGCACCATGGGTCATGCGGGGGCGGTCATCTCCGGCGGCAAGGGCGGTGCGGAAGACAAGATCGCGGCGATGGAATCGGCCGGCATCAAGGTTTCGCCATCGCCAGCACGGCTGGGCACGACCCTGGTCGAGGCGATCAAGGGGTAAGGCAGTAAGGGAGTAGGGCAGTATGGCAGTAGGGGAATAGGAAGAACGGGACCGAGCGCGGCAACCGCCAGCTTTCCCTACTGCCTTACTCCCCTACTGCCCTACTCCCCTCCAAAACAGGAGACGGAGCGCGGCTCCGCGGACAAAAATGGCAAGACAAGATCAGGCCAACGACCAGTTTTCGCTTACCTCTTTCCTCTACGGCGGCAATGCCGATTACATCGACGCGCTCTATGCCGCCTATGAGGACGATCCCGCGTCGGTCGATCCCGAATGGCAGGACTTCTTCGCGGCGCTGAAGGACGACGCCGGCGACGTGCGCAAGAATGCCAAGGGCGCATCATGGGCCAAGCCCTCTTGGCCGATGCAGGCCAATGGCGAGCTCGTCTCGGCGCTCGACGGCAATTGGGGGCTCGTCGAAAAGCACATCGAAAAGAAGGTCAAGGACAGGGCGGTCGGCAACGGCGCAGCGCTTTCCGACGCCGACGTGCATCAGGCGACGCGCGATTCCGTCCGCGCCATCATGATGATCCGCGCCTTCCGCATGCGCGGCCACCTGCACGCCAATCTCGATCCGCTCGGCATTGCCAAGCCGCTCGAGGATTACAACGAGCTGTCGCCGGAAAATTACGGCTTCACCGAAGCCGATTACGACCGGCCGATCTTCTTGGACAATGTGCTCGGGCTGGAATTCGGCACCATCCGGCAGATGCTCGACATCCTGACCCGAACCTATTGCTCGACGCTCGGCGTCGAATTCATGCATATTTCCGACCCAGAAGAGAAGGCCTGGATCCAGGCGCGCATCGAGGGCGCAGACAAGGAGATCTCCTTCACCGCAGCCGGAAAGAAGGCGATCCTGCAGAAGCTGGTCGAGGCGGAAGGCTTCGAGCAGTTCATCGACGTCAAGTACAAGGGCACCAAGCGCTTCGGCCTGGATGGCGGCGAGTCGCTGATCCCGGCGCTGGAGCAGATCGTCAAGCGCGGCGGCCAGCTCGGCATGAAGGAGATCGTGCTCGGCATGGCACATCGCGGCCGGCTGAACGTGCTGTCGCAGGTCATGGCCAAGCCGCACCGCGCCATTTTCCACGAGTTCAAGGGTGGCTCGGCCGCTCCCGACGAGGTCGAAGGCTCGGGCGACGTGAAGTACCATCTCGGTGCCTCATCCGACCGCGAGTTCGACGGCAACAAGGTGCACCTGTCGCTGACCGCCAATCCCTCGCATCTGGAAATCGTCGACCCGGTGGTGATGGGCAAGGCGCGCGCCAAGCAGGACTATCTGTTTGGCCGCAGCCGCGAGGAGATCGTGCCGCTGGAAGAGCGCGCCAAGGTGCTGCCGCTGCTGCTGCATGGCGATGCGGCCTTTGCCGGTCAGGGCGTGATCGCCGAAATCCTCGGCCTGTCCGGCCTGCGCGGCCACCGCGTCGCCGGCACGCTGCATTTCATCATCAACAACCAGATCGGCTTCACCACCAACCCGCGCTTCTCGCGCTCGTCGCCCTATCCGTCCGACGTGGCCAAGATGATCGAGGCGCCGATCTTCCACGTCAATGGCGACGATCCGGAAGCCGTCGTCCATGCAACCAAGGTGGCGATCGAATTCCGCATGAAGTTCCACAAGCCTGTCGTGGTGGACATGTTCTGCTACCGCCGCTTCGGCCATAATGAGGGCGACGAGCCCGCCTTCACCCAGCCGATCATGTATCGCAAGATCCGCAACCAGAAGACGACGGTGCAGATCTATGCCGACCGGCTGATTTCCGAAGGCCACATCACCCAGGCCGAGTTCGAAAAGATGAAGGCCGATTGGCGGGCGCATCTCGAGCAGGAATTCGAGGTCGGCCAGCATTACAAGCCGAACAAGGCCGATTGGCTGGACGGCGCGTGGTCCGGCCTGCGCTCGGCCGACAACCAGGACGAACAGCGGCGTGGCAAGACCGCCGTTCCGGTCAAGACGCTGAAGGAGATCGGCAAGAAGCTGACCGAGGTGCCGAAGGATTTCGAGGCGCACAAGACGATCATCCGCTTCCTCGACAACCGCCGCCAGGCGATCGAGTCCGGCGAAGGCATCGACTGGTCGACGGCCGAGGCGCTGGCCTTCGGCGCCATCCTGCTCGACGGCAATCCGATCCGGCTGTCCGGACAGGATTCGGAGCGCGGCACCTTCTCGCAGCGCCACTCCGTGCTCTACGACCAGCGCGACGAGACACGCTATATCCCGCTCAACAATCTGTCGGCGGCGCAGGCCGGTTTCGAGGTCATCAACTCGATGTTGTCGGAGGAGGCCGTGCTCGGCTTCGAATATGGCTACTCGCTGGCCGAGCCGAAGGCGCTGACGCTGTGGGAAGCGCAGTTCGGCGACTTCGCCAACGGCGCCCAGGTGGTGTTCGACCAGTTCATCTCGTCGGGCGAGCGCAAATGGCTCAGAATGTCGGGCCTCGTCTGCCTGCTGCCGCATGGCTATGAAGGCCAGGGGCCTGAGCATTCGTCGGCCCGGCTCGAGCGCTTCCTGCAGCTTTGCGCCGAAGACAATATGCAGGTCGCCAACGTCACGACGCCGGCCAATTACTTCCACATCTTGCGCCGGCAATTGAAGCGGGACTTCCGCAAGCCGCTGATCCTGATGACGCCGAAGTCGCTGCTGCGCCACAAGCGGGCGGTATCAACGCTGCCGGAGATGTCGGGCGAAAGCGCCTTTCACCGGCTGTTGTGGGATGATGCCCAGCTGCTGTCGGGCCAGGCCATCAAGCTCACCAAAGATTCGAAGATCCGCCGTGTCGTGCTCTGTTCGGGCAAGGTCTATTACGACCTCTACGAAGAGCGCGAGAAGCGCGGCATCAACGACATATATTTGCTGCGCGTCGAGCAGCTCTACCCGTTTCCGGCCAAGGCGCTGATCACCGAACTGTCGCGCTTCCGCAATGCCGAGATGGTGTGGTGCCAGGAGGAGCCCAAGAACATGGGCGCCTGGTCGTTCATCGATCCGTATCTCGAATGGGTGCTGGCGCATATCGACGCCAAGCATCAGCGGGTGCGCTATACCGGCCGGCCGGCCGCCGCTTCGCCGGCGACCGGATTGATGTCGAAGCACCTCGCCCAGCTGGCTGCCTTGCTCGACGACGCGCTTGGTGAATAGAACAGAACCGAAAGAAACGGACAGGCACAATGGCAACCGAAATCCGCGTCCCGACACTTGGTGAATCCGTCACCGAGGCGACCATCGGCAAATGGTTCAAGAAGGTCGGCGACGCGATCGCAGCCGATGAGCCGCTGGTCGAGCTCGAAACCGACAAGGTGACGGTGGAAGTGCCGGCCGCCGCCGCGGGCACGCTCAGCGAAATCGCCGTCAAGGAAGGCGAGACGGTCGGCGTCGGCGCACTGCTCGGCACGATTTCGGCAGGCGCCGGCGCGGCAGCCAATACCGCCGCCGCCCCGGCGGAGAAACAGGAGGCGGTGTCGCAGGCCTCGGCTCCGACCGCGGCCGCGAGCGTCAAGCAGGCCGCTGCCGAGACGGCCAAGATCGCCGGCGACGCCGGCGCGATCGAGACGCGCACCATGCCGCCGGCGCCGTCGGCGGCGAAGCTGCTGGCCGAGCACAATCTCGCGGTCGACCAGGTGTCGGGCTCGGGCAAGCGCGGCCAGGTGCTGAAAGGCGACGTGCTCGACCTGATCGCCAGGGGCGCGCCGTCACAGCCGGCCGAAATGCCAAAGGCAGCGCCTGTACCGGCACCTGTCGCCGCGCGCGCGCCGTCCTCGGCCGACGATGCGTCGCGCGAGGAGCGCGTGCGCATGACCAAGCTGCGCCAGACCATCGCGCGCCGCCTCAAGGAAGCGCAATCGACCGCCGCCATGCTGACCACCTTCAACGAGGTCGACATGAGCGCGGTGATGGCGCTCCGGACCAAATACAAGGACGTGTTCGAGAAGAAGCACGGCGTGAAGCTCGGCTTCATGGGCTTCTTCACCAAGGCGGTCACCCATGCGCTGAAGGAGATACCGTCGGTCAATGCCGAGATCGACGGCACCGACATCATCTTCAAGAATTACGCCCATATCGGCGTTGCCGTCGGTACCGAGAAAGGGCTTGTCGTGCCGGTTGTGCGCAACGCCGACCAGATGTCCATCGCCGAAATCGAGAAGGAAATCGGCAGGCTGGGCCTTGCGGCGCGCGACGGCAAGCTCTCGGTTGCCGATATGCAAGGCGGCACGTTCACGATTTCCAACGGTGGCGTTTACGGGTCGCTGATGTCGACGCCGATCCTCAATGCGCCGCAATCGGGCATTTTGGGCATGCACAAGATCCAGGAGCGGCCGATGGTGGTCGGCGGCCAGATCGTCATCCGGCCGATGATGTATCTGGCGCTCTCCTATGATCACCGCATCGTCGACGGCAAGGAAGCGGTGACGTTCCTGGTGCGGGTCAAGGAAAGCCTGGAGGATCCCGAGCGGCTGGTGCTCGACCTCTAGGGGCGGCCCGAGTGAGCCGGAGAATGGATCCGCGCCACCGGATGGGTTCCTCTCGTTTCCGGTCCGGTTTGTTTGTCACGATCTGCGCACTCGGCGTGCAGACGGTCTCCGTTGCGCTTGCCGCCTGCCCGCTCGAACTGGCCGTCTATGGCGACACCGAAAACGCCGCCGCGATCGATTTCAGGCCAACCGGCGAATCGGCCGCCGTCACCAACAGTTTCAAGATGGTGCTCGACAACGGAGTCGTGCTCGACGGCATCGTCATGTGGACGGAGGGCGTGGCGCGGCCGCATGGCTCACTGATGTACAAATGCCCGGCCGGCGACGTCACCGGCGACGAGCTCGCCGCCTGCACTGTGTGGGAGGGGGTCATCTATACGGCCGACGACCAAGGCAATATCGCGTTGCTGCCGGGCGAAGGACAGGATGCGCCGAAAAAACTGATCCTTCCCGATCTGGGAGCATCCTTGCAGATGTCGGCGGCCTATGGCGCCAACGGTTTTTCCAAGGTGCCCTGGGACGTCTTTGCCCTGAAAGGATGTCAGGAATGAGCGGAAAAATCCTGCTGGTGACCGGCGGCAGCCGCGGCATTGGCGCCGCTACATGCAGGCTCGCCGCCAAGGCCGGCTATCGCATTGCGGTCAATTACGTGTCGAATGCAAAAGCAGCCGAAACGGTGGTCGCCGACATCGGGGCCGCTGGCGGAGAAGCCTTGGCTGTCAAGGGCGATGTCGGCAGCGAGACGGACGTGGTGGCCATGTTCGAGGCTGTCGATGCCCGTTTCGGTCGGCTCGATGCGCTCGTCAACAATGCCGGCGTGGTCGACCAGAGCGCGCGTGTCGACAAGCTGAGCGCAGCAAGGCTGGAGCGGATGATGCGCATCAATGTAATTGCGCCGATGCTTTGCGCCCGCGAGGCGGTGAAACGCATGTCGACCAGGCATGGCGGCAAGGGCGGCGCGATCGTCAATGTCTCTTCGATCGCGGCAAGGCTTGGCGGGCCGGGTCAATATGTCGACTACGCCGCCTCGAAGGGGGCGGTCGATTCCTTCACCATCGGTCTTGCCCGCGAAGTGGCCGGCGAAGGCATTCGTGTCAACGCGGTCAGTCCGGGCATCATCGACACCGAAATTCATGCCTCCGGCGGTCAGCCGGATCGCGCCGAGAGAACGCGCAAGGTGGTGCCTATGCAGCGCGTCGGCACCGCCGGGGAAGTCGCAGCCGCAATTCTCTGGCTGCTGTCGGATGAGGCGTCCTACACAACCGGCGCCAATCTGGAAATCGGCGGCGGCCGCTAAAGCAAAAGGGACAGTATCATGGCCTATGACGTCGTTATCATCGGATCGGGACCGGGCGGCTATGTCTGCGCCATCAAGGCGGCGCAGCTCGGCCTGAAGACGGCAGTGGTCGAAAAGAACCCGACCTTCGGCGGTACCTGCCTCAACATCGGCTGCATCCCGTCGAAGGCGCTGCTGCATGCGTCCGAGATGTTTGCCGAGGCCGGCCATTCCTTCGACGCGCTCGGGGTCGAGATCGGCGCGCCCAAGCTTAACCTTGGGAAGATGATGGCGCACAAGGATGCGACGGTGACGGCCAACGTCAATGGCGTCGCCTTCCTGTTCAAGAAGAACAAGATCGACAGTTTTCGTGGCACCGGCAAGGTGGTTGCGGCCGGCAAGGTGTCGGTGAGCTCCGATGACGGCAAGGTCGAGGAGATCGAGACCAAGAACATCGTCATCGCCACCGGCTCCGGTGTCGCCGGCATTCCCGGCGTCAAGGTCGATTTCGACGAGAAGGTGGTCATCTCGTCGACTGGCGCGCTGTCGCTGGACAAGGTGCCGGGCCATCTGGTGGTGGTCGGCGGCGGTGTCATCGGTCTGGAGCTCGGCTCGGTCTGGGCGCGGCTCGGCGCCAAGATCACCGTGGTCGAGTTCCTCGACACCATCCTGGGCGGCATGGATGGCGAGGTCTCCAAGCAGTTCCAGCGCCTGCTGTCGAAGCAGGGCTTTGAGTTCAGGCTGGGCGCCAAGGTGACCGGCGTCGCCAAGGCCAAGAAGGGGGCGACCGTCACCTTCCAGCCGGTCAAAGGCGGAGCGGCCGAGACGATCGAGGCGGACGCGGTGCTGATTGCGACGGGACGACGGGCCTATTCGGACGCTCTCGGGCTGAAGGAGGCCGGCGTCGACGTCGATGAACGCGGCCGGGTCAAGACCGACGGCCATCTCAGAACCAACGTGCCCGGCATCTACGCCATCGGCGATGTCATCGCCGGGCCGATGCTTGCCCACAAGGCCGAAGACGAGGGCGTGGCGGTGGCCGAAACCATCGCCGGCCAAGCCGGTCATGTGAACTATGACGTGATTCCGAGCGTCGTCTACACGACGCCGGAAATCGCCTCGGTCGGCAAGACCGAAGAAGAATTGAAGAAGGCCGGCATCGACTACAAGGCCGGAAAATTTCCGTTCAGCGCCAATGGCCGGGCGCGCGCCATGCTCCATACCGACGGCTTTGTGAAAATCCTGGCCGACAAGGCCAGCGACCGCGTGCTCGGCGTCCATATCGTCGGCTTCGGCGCCGGCGAGATGATCCACGAGGCGGCCGTGCTGATGGAATTTGGCGGCTCGTCGGAAGACCTGGCCCGCACCTGTCACGCCCATCCGACAATGTCGGAAGCGGTAAAGGAGGCGGCATTGGCGACGTTCTTCAAGCCCATCCATATCTGAGCAAACGCGGTGAATCGCAAACCTTAGAGATTGGCTGAAACATCCGCGCTTCGTCATCCCAGGCGGAGCAGGAGCGAAGCGACGTCGCGGAGACCCTGGGATCCATGCCGTTACCTAGCGCCAGTGTTCCGGCGAACCAGAATCGAGTGCCTCTTCACATCGGCTGGTAACCGCTCCGCCCCGGGATGACGAAGCCATCGACGGCTGCTCCCAAAAACAAAACGGCCCGCCTTTCAGCGGGCCGTTCATATATTAAATCAGCAGTCTGATTACTGAGGGGCCGGTGCTGGTGCTGGTGCCGGGGCTGGCGCAGGGGCCGGAGCAGGTGCAGGTTCTGCCGGAGCGGGAGCCGGAGCGGGTGTTGCCGGAGCAGGCGCAGGAGCCGGTTCGGCTGGCTTCATCGGCTCGGCAGGTGCTGGAGCCGGAGCCGGTGTGCTGGCTGCGGGCGGTTCGGCAGGCGCAGGTGCCTCGCTACGTCTTCCAAAAACATAATAGGCGACAATTGCCAGGATAACGACGACCAGGGCAATCAGCCAGCCGCTGCCGCCGCCGCGTGGCCGTGCGGTACCCGGTGAGGTGAATGGGTCGTTCGGATTGGGTGTGTTCGCCATAAAAGTGTCCTCCGTGGATGAAAAACATCAAGTAATAGCCATCAACGTACAATCGTTGAATCGGTTTCACATTAGGCGTTGAAAACGCCGAAAACAGGGCAATTCTGATCCGGAATCGCTTGCAGGCATGCATTTCCACCGCAAAATGGGTTCGATCGAGCCAAACCGAACCTTTTTCAGTTTCTTGGCACAAAGCGCGGCCGGTCCTCCGTCGCGCCACGAGCAAGGGCTGATCCCGCCTTGGCAATGATTCGGTGTCCAACTCCGCCGTGTTGTTCAGTTGACGACGGTCACGGTATAGCCGGCCTTGCGGAAACCCTCGCCTAAGCCTTGCGCGCCGGGAAAGTGCATGGCGCCGACCGCCATGAAGACATTGCCGTGGGCGAGGATCGGCGCGGCACGATCGACCATCACCCTGTTGCGGCTGGTGATCATGGTCTGCTCGAATTCGGCGTAACCCGATTGGTCGTCGACCTGTTCGGGAATGACGGTCCGAAACAGCGGTACGTACATGCCAGTGTCGCCACGCCGGTAAAGCACGATCATGGTTTCGTTGACGTCGTTCACCTTGTCGCCAAGCTTCAGCGTATCGACCAGCCCCTTCAGGTGAAAGGCGATCGGCAGCGAAGCCATGGCGCGCAGCTGGTCGGCGATTGTCTCCAACCCCTCGACTGATTTGCCCGAAGCCTCGGCGTCCTTGGCAAGCTTGATGTCGAGCACCGGCGCGCCGCCAGCCTGGCGGGCGACTTCGCATGCAGGCAGCGCCACCATCGCCGACAGCAACCAGGGCTTCATCTTGGCGACGGTCGCTGGCGGGATGCCACGCGCGTCAAGCGCCTTGTCGACCACCGCCGCATCGTCCGGCGACAGCAGCGACGAAAGCGTCGTCTTGTCGGTGAACATCATCAGATCCGGCTCTTTCAGCAATGCGGCCATCATCTTCTGCTTGTCGAGCACTTCGGTGGTCTCGATGACGACGGTGCCAGCCGCATCGAATGCCTTCTGCGCGGCGGGCGGCAGCGTGGTGACGCGCGGGTCGGTAACGTGCATGGTGCCGAACAGGAAGGACGGTTCTTCGCCTGATTTTTCGAGCTTCCACAGCAAGCCCTTGCCGTTCGGTGTTGCTGCCGCGTCCGCCTCGATCTTGCGGTAGGCAGCCGGGTCGTCCCTTTGCAGCGCGCTCAGCATATCGGTACCGGCGCAGACCGGCGTCTCGGCGCGTGCCTTTCCCGCGGCGAGCAGCGCGATGATGAGGAAGCAGAGGAAAAACAGGGCGTTGAGCGCCACGAGCAGCTTCAGCGACACATGGGTCGCGCGGTCGGCGATGGCGATGAGGCGTTTCATGCTGTGCTTCTAGGCGCAAAAAGCGGCAAAACGGTTAATCGGCACATCAAAATTGTTGCGAGATGGTCACCGATTCAACCGTCCATCACGCGCGAGGATGAGCTGCTTCGTAAATCTCGAGCAGCCTCGCGGTGTCGACGCCGGTGTATGTCTGCGTCGTAGACAGGCTGGCATGGCCGAGCAACTCCTGGATGGTGCGCAGGTCGCCGCCGCGCCCAAGCAGATGCGTGGCGAACGAATGGCGCAGCGCATGCGGCGTCGCCGTGTCGGGCAGGTTGAGCGCCGAGCGCAGCTTGGCCATCTCGCGCTGGAGGATTGCCGGGTTGAGCGGGCCGCCGCGGGCACCGCGAAACAGCAAGCCCTTGGGATCGAGATGATAGGGACACAAGCGGCGGTATTCGGCAATCGCCCGCAGCGCCACCGGCAGCACCGGCACCAGCCGCTTCTTGCCGCCCTTGCCAGTGACGCGCAGCACTGTATCGCTGGGCGACGACAGATCGGCGCCCGACAGGCCGAGCGCCTCGGAAATGCGCAAGCCGGACCCATAGAGCAGGGTCAGCACGGCGGCGTTGCGGGCGGCAATCCACGGCTCCTCCGCCAGTTGGCCTTCCACTGAGACAACGTGTTTTGCATCGCTTGCGGTCAGCGGCTTGGGCAGCGATTTCGGCTGCCGCGGCGCGCGCAAGGCTGCCGCCCCTGCCGCATTGGCGAGGCCGCGCCGTTCCAGGAAACGCAGCAGCGAGCGAATGCCGGCCAGCCCGCGCCCAAGCGTGCGGGCGCCGGCGCCCTCGGCACGGCGGGCGGCGAGAAAGCCGCGCAAATCGGCGGGGCGCAGATCGGCAATGTCGGAAATGCCGGGCGAGCCGCCGCAATGGCCGGTCAGGAAATGCAGGAACTGGCGCGTGTCGCGCTCATAGGCCTCGACGGTTTCGGGCGACAGCCGGCGTTCGCGCGCCAGCATCTTCAGCCAGGCCTCGCGCGCCGCCTGAAGATCGGGTTTTGCCGGTATGAGAAATTCCTGCATTGCACTCTTCCAGTTCCCCGCCATCTTCCGGCACGCGGGTTAGGAAGCGGTGAAGAGCGGCATCATTGAAATGACGACGGGCTGGGGTTAGAGCAAGGCAAAGGATTTTCCGCAGATGACCAAGCCGCAAAACCCCGTCCAGATGGCCGTGATCGGTGCCGCGCACGGCATCAAGGGCGAATTGCGCGTCAAGAGCTTTACCGGCGACCCGCTGGCGCTGGCCGATTACGGTCCGCTCTACGCCAGGGATGGCCGCGCCTTCCAGATCGTCGACATCAGGCCTGCCAACACCGTGGTGGTGGTGCGGTTCAAAGGCGTCAACGACCGAAATGCCGCCGAGGCGCTTGCCGGCACCGAATTGTTCGTCGATCGTTCGGTGTTGCCCGATGAGGGCGAAGAGGACGAATTCTACCATGCCGACCTCGTCGGGCTGGAGGTCAAGGACGACACCGGTGCGGTCGTCGGCAAGGTCGTCGCCGTGCATAATTTCGGCGGCGGCGACATTCTCGATGTGACGCTGGCGGGGCGCAAAGGCGTGCTCATCCCGTTCACGCAGGCCGCCGTTCCGGAAGTTTCGATCGCCGGCGGCTTTGTCCGCATCGATCCGGCCGCCGCAGGGTTGGTCGCGGACGAGGGCGGCGAGCCTGCCGGAGACGACGGTTTCGACCCGAAGGGCAGGCCGCGCGGGCCGAGGGACGCCGGAGGCAACCGGTGAGTTTTTCGGCTTCGGTGCTGACGCTCTATCCCGAGATGTTTCCCGGCGCGCTTTGCCTTTCGCTGGCCGGACGCGCGCTCGAGACCGGCATCTGGTCGCTCGAAACGATCCAGATCCGCGACTTTGCCACCGATCGTCACCGTACCGTCGATGACACGCCGGCCGGCGGCGGCGCCGGCATGGTGATGCGGGCAGACGTGCTGGCCAGCGCCATCGACCACGCCTCGCCGCCGGGCGATCGGCGTCCAAAACTGCTGATGAGCCCGCGTGGAAAACCGCTGACGCAGCGCCGTGTGCGCGAGCTCGCCGGCGGGCCGGGTGCGGTGATCGTCTGCGGCCGCTTCGAAGGCGTCGACCAGCGGGTCATCGAGGCGCGCGACCTCGAGGAAGTGTCGATCGGCGACTTCATCCTGTCCGGCGGCGAACCGGCGGCACTCGTGCTGCTCGACGCCGTGGTGCGCCTGTTGCCCGGCGTGATGGGCAACGCGGTATCGGGCGAGGAAGAGAGCTTTGAAAACGGCCTGCTCGAACATCCGCATTATACGCGGCCGCAGGAATTCGAGGGCCGGCCGATTCCCGAAGTGCTGATTTCGGGCAATCACAAGAAGATCGCGGCGTGGCGGCGCGCCGAAGCGGAGAGGCTGACGAAAGAGCGAAGGCCGGATCTTTCAGCCGCTCAACCCTTGTCGAAATAGTAGAAGGCCAGGAACAGGCCGACGGCGATGACGAAGCCGCGCACCGCGTTCTGCGGCACGCGCCTGGCGATCCAAACGCCGGCATAGCCGCCGAGCGCGCCACCCGGAATCATGATGATCGCCTGCAGCCAGGCGATGACACCGCCGGAGACAAAGACCAGGATGGCGACCGCAGCGATGACCACGGCCAGCATGTTCTTCAGCGCGTTCAGCCGGTGATAGTCGCCGGACTGGGTGAGGCCGAGCGTCGCCAGCATCATGACGCCCATGCCGGCGCCGAAGAAGCCGCCATAGACCGAGGTGGTGAACTGCGCCAGCGACCCGACCAGCGAACCCACGGCGGCTTCATGCTCCGGCTTGGGCGCCGGCTTCAGCCATGGCCCGGCAGCGAACAATGCGGTTGCCGCCAGCAGCAGCCACGGCACTAAGGCGCGGAACGACGGGTTGTCGAGCCCTAGAAGGATGAGCGCGCCAGACAGCGCACCGAGAGCCGAAATGAGACTGAGCAGCAGTGCGCCGCGCCAGAAATGCTTGATGTCGTGCCAATAGGCGAGCGTCGAGGTGATGTAGCCAGGAAATTGCGTCACCGACGATGTCGCATTGGCCACGATCGGCGGCAGGCCGGCCAGGGTCATGGCGCCAAAGGTTATGAACGTGCCGCCGCCGGCGACGGCGTTGACCGCGCCTGATAGAAAGCCGGCGAGAAAGAGCAGGACCGCGTCCAAGATTGGCATGAGGAGTGTCGTCGCTGGAGGAAAATGCTTATTCCGGCTTAGAAAGCTTGAAGCGCGGGCGCAACCCCCTGGACCACAAGCGATCACGGGATTGCCACAGCGGGCGCCAGCCAAAAAGAAGCAGCGCCAAAAAAGAAACAGGCAAGGCGTGACAAAGTGCCGAAATAGCTGTATGTGCGCGCCGAACCGGAAGAAAATTCTCCCGGACCCGTCAACAATGACGGTGTAGTCGCCCCTGCCCGAAGTTCTCGAACGAAGGGCATAGCCGAGCGGTCGATGCGACTGCAAGGCGAGTGTCGGACGCTCTGACTGTCGGAAGAACAAGAAGTGGAATTATGAGATGGACATCCTCCGTCAGCTCGAGGCCGAGCAGGCCGCCAAGATCGAAGCTAAGCGCAAGCTTCCCGAATTCCAGCCCGGCGATACCGTGCGCGTCCAGGTCCGCGTGACCGAAGGCACCCGCACCCGCGTCCAGGCCTATGAGGGCGTCGTCATCGCGCGCGCCGGCGCCGGCTTCCAGGAAAACTTTACCGTCCGCAAGATCTCCTACGGCGAAGGCGTGGAGCGTGTGTTCCCGGTCTATTCGCCTATGGTCGAGGGCGTCGAGATCGTGCGCCGCGGCAAGGTGCGTCGCGCCAAGCTGTACTATTTGCGTGACCGTCGCGGCAAATCGGCGCGTATTTCGGAAAACACCGGCGTGCGCGCCCGCAAGCTCAACGATGAAGAGCGCGATGCGCTGAACGCCGAGAAGGCGCGCATCGAGGCCGAGAAAGTGGCCGCCGCCCAGGCGCTGGCCGCCGAGAAGGCTGCGCAGGACGCCGCCGAGAAGAAGGCCGCCGACGAGGCAGAGGCAGCTAAGGCTGCGGAAGCAGCTGCCGCCGAATAAGGCTCTTCAAGAACGTATTTTCGGAAAGGCGGCTTCGGCCGCCTTTTTGTTTCGCGAGGCGGATTCTATTTTGCCGGGCCGCGTCGGTCCGCTATCGAAACGGATCGTTCCGTAATCCCTTCGTTGAAAGCATTGGAATCCATTTTCGTGCCGAACGCCGCATCGGAGCGGCTTGCAAGGCGCCGGCGGAAAGCTAAAGTCGGCGCCGGATTTCCTGCGTGCCTCGGCCGATCGAGGCGGTTCAGTTCCTGGGGAGCATCGTCATGATCAATTCGAAACTGCTGCTGGCCGGCCTGCTGGCTTGCCTTCTCGTGCCTGTCGCGGCTCTGGCGCAGGCGCTGCCCGACCTCGGCGGCAAGAAAGTGGTGGTGGTGACGGAAAATGCCTATCCGCCGCTGCAGTTCATCGACGCCAAGACCGGCAAGCAGATCGGTTGGGAATATGACGCGATGAACGAGATCGCCAAGCGGCTGAACTTCAAGGTCGAATACCAGAACACCTCCTGGGACGCGATGATCCAGGCGGTTTCCGACAATCAGTACAACATCGGCATGACCGGCATCACCATCAAGGACGACCGCAAGCAGAAGGTCGATTTCTCCGACCCCTATATGCGCTCGGAACAGTTCATGCTGGTGCGCGGCGACGAGAAGCGCTTCAGCGACGCCAAGACGTTCGCCGCCTTCAAGGATGGGCTGATCGGCGCGCAGGCCGGCACCACGCCCTTCTACACCGCCGTCTACAGCGTGCTCGACGGCAATGAGCAGAACCCGCGCATCAAGCTGTTCGAGACATTCGGCGCGACGGTGCAGGCGTTGAAGACCGGCGACGTCGACGTCGTGCTCACCGACGGCACTGCCGGCAAGGGCTATGTCGATGCGTCCAATGGCGGCCTTAAGCTGATCGGCGGCCCGCTCGGCACCGAGGATTTCGGCTTCATCTTCCCCAAGGGTTCGGACCTGGTAAAGCCGGTCAACGCGGCAATCGCCGCGCTCAAGGCCGACGGCACGCTCGACGCACTCAACAAGAAGTGGTTCCTCGATTACAAGATGGGGCAGTAGGACTTTTGTCGCGGGTGCGGGGTGATGCGCGGGAACGCGTGCTGACTCTGGGCGACTCTATCACCGGTACTGCTTGATGCCGCCGGCGCCCCCAACCACCACCAAATCCGACTTCCCCTGGTGGCTTGCCGTGGCCGTGGCGATCGCCTTGGCGGCCGCCATCTTCATCGCGGCCAGCGACCTCTATGCCCAGGTGTTCGCGACCGTCGCCAAGGGCATCGGCGTCACCATCTTTGTCACTGTGGTCGCCTTCGCGCTGGCTTGCGCGATCGGGCTCGGCGTCGCACTGATGGGCCTGTCAGGGTCACGCTGGCTCAGCCAGATCGCCCGTTTCTATGTCGAGATCATCCGCGGCGTGCCGATGCTGGTGCTGTTGTTCTGGATCGCCTTTGCCGGCGCTCCGGCCTTCGTCGCGGCATGGAACGTGCTGACGGCGCCGCTGCAAAGCGCCGGCTTGTTTGGCGAGCTGCTGGTACGGGACGTCTCGCTTTTATGGCGCGCCGTCATGGCGCTGACCATAGGCTATTCCGCCTTCATCTCGGAGGTGTTCCGCGCCGGTATCCAGGCGGTCGAGAAGGGGCAGATCGAGGCGGCGAAGGCGCTCGGGCTGACGCGTACTCAGCGCTTCCGGCTGGTCGTCTTTCCGCAGGCGATCCGCACCATCCTGCCGCCGCTCGGCAATGATTTCGTCGCCATGGTCAAGGATTCCTCGCTGGTCTCGGTGCTAGGCGTCGCCGACATCACCCAGATGGGCAAGATCTACGCCGTCGGCTCGTTCCGCTTCTTCGAAACCTATTCGATCGTCGCCTATATATATCTCATCCTGACGGTCGGCCTGTCGCTGGCCTTGCGGGCGCTGGAGAAGCGGCTGCGCCACCAGAATGGGGAATAGAAGGCAGGCGAAATCGGCGCTACCATCGAGCGGACGCGACCGGGGAGGACCCATGATCATCGACAAGGCCAATGCGGCGCTGGAAGCGGTCTATACGGCCGACACGCCTGAGGCGTTGGCCAAGGCCTATGAGGAATGGGCCGCGACCTATGACGGCGAAACCGCGGCGCTCGGCTATCTCCTGCCGTTCCTGATCACCGCCTGGGTGGCGCGCCACGTGCCGCCCGGCGGAGGGCCGCTGCTCGACGCCGGCTGCGGCACCGGCCTCTCGGGGCCGTCGCTCAAGGCACTCGGCTATCACGATATTGCCGGGCTCGACCTGTCGCAGGACATGCTGAAAATCGCCGGCAGCCGGCAGGCCTACAGCGAGCTGAAACAGGCGATGCTCGGCGGGCCATTGCCCTGGGCGGACGGGTATTTCCGCGCCTTCTTCTCGACCGGCGTGTTCACCATCAGCCACGCGCCGGCGTCGGGCCTGCATGAGCTGGTGCGCATCACCAGGAAGGGCGGCCACGCCATCTTCACGGTTCGTGACCAGGTGTTTGAAAGTGGCGGGTTTAAGGCCGTGTTTGACGAACTGGAGCAGGCGGAAAAATGGCGGCCGGTCGAGGAGAGCCCGTGGTTCCGCTGCTACGCAATCGCCGAGCCCGACGCGCTGGTGAAAACGTTTGTGTTCGAGGTGGTTTGAGCAAGCTTGGCCGTTGCTCCTCGCCCCGCAAAGCGGGGGAGAGGAACCTAGGTTCCGCGCCACGCACCCGCCGATTGCTGAAAAGCCAAAACATTGATATGAGCAGCGCCATGGAAGAGCTTTTTGGCGATCCGGCCTACAAAGGTTTCGTGCTGCAGGACAGAAAACGCCTGCCGTCGCGATTTTCCGCGCGCGTTTCCGGCGCTCTGACCAGCCGACTTAGCTAGGGCAGACTCGCCAGGCTGTTTCGCCGGGCCGACCGGCGTCCTTTTCCCTGTTTAAGATCGACGGATTTACGCACATGAGCGCACCGCGCACCCTCTACGATAAGATTTTCGACGACCATGTCGTCGACCGCCAGGACGACGGCACCTGCCTGCTCTATATCGACCGCCATCTGGTCCACGAAGTCACCAGCCCGCAGGCTTTCGAAGGCCTGCGCATGACCGGCCGCAAGGTTCGGCATCCGGAAAAGACGCTGGCCGTCGTCGACCACAATGTGTCGACCTCGCCGGAGCGCAAGTTCGGCATCAAGAACGAGGAAAGCCGCATCCAGGTCGAGGCGCTGGCCAAGAACGCCAAGGATTTCGGTATCGAATATTATTCCGAGAAGGACATCCGCCAGGGCATCGTCCACATCATCGGTCCCGAGCAGGGCTTTACGCTGCCCGGCATGACCATCGTCTGCGGCGACAGCCACACCTCGACGCATGGCGCGTTCGGGGCGCTGGCGCATGGCATCGGCACCTCGGAAGTCGAGCATGTGCTGGCGACGCAGACGCTGATCCAGCGCAAGGCCAAGAACATGCTGGTACGCGTCGACGGCGCACTGCCGGAAGGCGTCACCGCCAAGGACATCATTCTCGCCATCATCGGCGAGATCGGCACGGCGGGCGGCACCGGCTATGTCATCGAATATGCCGGCGAGGCGATCCGCGCGCTGTCGATGGAGGGCCGCATGACGATCTGCAACATGTCGATCGAAGCCGGCGCGCGCGCCGGCCTGATCGCGCCCGACGACACCACTTTCGCCTATGTCAAGGACAAGCCGCGCGCCCCCAAGGGCGAAGCCTGGGATGCCGCGCTCGCCTACTGGAAGACGCTGCAGTCTGACGAAGGCGCGCATTTCGACAAGGCGGTCGTGCTCGACGCGGCAAAACTGCCGCCGATCGTCTCCTGGGGCTCCTCGCCCGAAGACGTGGTCTCGGTGCAAGGCATCGTGCCGAACCCGGACGACATCGCCGACGACAACAAGCGCACCTCCAAGCAACGCGCACTCGACTATATGGGCCTGACGCCGGGCACCAAGATCACCGATATCGAACTCGACCGCGTCTTCATCGGTTCCTGCACCAATGGCCGCATCGAGGATCTGCGTGCCGCCGCCAAGGTGATCGAAGGCAAGAAGGTCAATCCGCGGGTCAGTGCGATGATCGTGCCGGGTTCCGGCCTGGTCAAGGAACAGGCCGAGGCCGAAGGCCTCGACAAGATCTTTGTCGCCGCAGGCTTTGACTGGCGCGAGCCGGGCTGCTCGATGTGCCTTGCCATGAATGACGACCGGCTGAAGCCGCATGAGCGCTGCGCCTCGACTTCGAACCGCAATTTCGAGGGCCGCCAAGGCTTCAAGGGCCGTACGCACCTGGTGTCGCCGGCAATGGCGGCGGCGGCGGCGATCGCCGGCCATTTCGTCGACATCCGCGATTGGAAATAGCGCAGGGCGCGTGCAGTCGGATATGAGGCCCGAGCCGCAATGCGGTTCGGGCCTTCTTTTCAGCCGGGCCGTCTGACGAATTCGTGGAATCCCTCACGTCGGCCGGGTTGATTCTTTGCGACGACCAGCGCCAGCTGGCGCTCGTCGAAGAGCTTGAACCATTCGTCCCATTCGACCAGTTCGTAGCCGCCGGCATTGACCGGGCGTTCGGCCTCATCCTGGTCCTGGTAGGCATGCTGGCCGAAGACCAGCCTCAGCATGGGCTGCGTTCCGGCTTCCGGCGACACGTCGACAATCGCCGGAAAGCCGGCGCGCGCCGCGGCCCATGAGCGAATTGCATCGTGATCGGTCAGCATGATCGTGTCGGCCATCGGAGCGTCTCCTGGTTGCCGTCGTGAAACGCCGCCCGCGTTTCGCGGTTCCGCCCAGCGGCTTTGTTCGTGCATCGTGTATATATTCGCTTTCGCTTAACCGCTTGTTTGGGCTTCCGCTCTAAGGTCCTCCAAGGGGAAGCGAGGGGAACTCACAGCGCTTGGACACCGGCCTGCTCATAGCGCTGCTCAATCCAGGCATCGCCCTCACACTCGGCGCGGCATTTCTCGTGCTGTGGTTCTATCAGCGCCACCGTCCCTATCTGGCCGTGTTGGCGGCGGGCTACTCGGCCTCGGCCGCAGGCTTCCTGCTCCAGTATTTCACGCTGCCGGTCGGTATGGCGCCGACCAAGCTCATCTCGGTCCTGTGCTTCACTTTTGCCACTTGCTGTCTCGCCGCCGCGGTCATTGCGCGCTACGGGCGGCGCGTGCCTTACCCGGCGGTCGGCATTCTGGCCTGCGGCGGCCTGGCCGCGTTCTCGTGGTTTCTTTTTGCCCGGCCGGATCTGACCTGGCGCATCCTTGCCGTCAATTTCAGTTTCGGCGCCATCAGCCTGGTTGTCGCTGCCGAGTTGCGCGTGGTGCGCAACAACGGCCCGACGGAAATGATCCTGTTCGTGCTGTCGCTGCTTTCCGGCCTGAACTTCCTGGCGCGGACGCTTGCCGTCGTCATCGCACATGGGCCGTTCACCAGCTATGAAGGGCTTTACACCTCGTCCTACTGGACGACGGCGCTGCTGTCGCATGCGTTGCTGTCGCTGCTTATAGCACTTTGCCTGTTCGGCGCCGCCGCGCTCGATGTGATGAAGGCCCTGAAGACCGAAACCCTGACCGACCCGCTATCTGGGCTGCTCAACCGCCGCGGCTTCGAGGAGCGCGCCACGCTTGTCCTGCAGCACTGCGCCATGGCGCGCTTGCCGGTTACGCTGGTGCTGGCCGATCTCGATCATTTCAAGGCACTCAACGATCGGCATGGCCACGCGGCCGGCGATCGCGTCATCGCCGACTTCGCCGCCAAGCTTCTGTCGGCTGCAGGCACGCGCGGCGTTGCCGGCCGCATCGGCGGCGAGGAGTTTGCCGTGCTGTTGCCGCTCAGCGACCTTGGCGCGGCAAGACTGTTTGCCGAAGCCATTCGCTCGCTCTATGCGGCGGGCAGCATCGACGGGCTTCCGCCCGAGACAAGAGTGACCGCGAGCTTCGGCGTGGCCGCCCGTACCGGCGACGAAGGGCTGGATCCGCTGATGCGCCGGGCCGACGAAGCGCTATACAAAGCCAAGAGGAATGGCCGCGACAGCGTGTGCCTGTCCTATCAGCGGCCTGAAGCGGTCGTCCTTCCCGATCGGACCAGTGCCGGCTAAGCGTCAGCGGCGGCTTCGAATTAACGTCTTTTTCGCGCCTCGGTGATTTGCTGTTCGGCGGGGAGTGCCAAAACGCAATGGGCAGCGCTAATTTCATCCTGGTGATCAACCTGTTCGTTGCCGGGCTGCTGGCAGCGGCGTTCATGACAATAGCGGTCTATGACGCCGGACGTGTATCGGCGCGCTGGCTGGCGTTCGGCTATGTGCTCGGCATGGCTTATTTCGCGATCGAGTTCAGCATTCCTGCCTTCGACAATGCGCGCCCCGTGGTTGTCGCCGCCTTTGCCGCTTTCCTCGGTGCCACCGTCGCCTTCAATGGCGGGCTTGCTCGCAAATACGGCGTCACGCCGCCTTGGCCGCCGATGCTGTTCTTCCTGGTCTTCGCCACCCTAGCGGTCTACTTGGTACAGGACCTGCCACGTCAGTCCTTTGTGCGAATGGCCGCCTACCAGCTTCCCTATGCGGCCATGCAATTCACCGGGCTGGCGATCGTCTTGTCGTCCAGGCAAAGACGCGAGCGGCTCGACTACATGCTGATGGCTGTCCTGGCGGCTAGCACCCTGCAGTTCGCCAGCAAACCCTTCATCGCCCATGCGCTTGGTGGCTGGGGCGCCAACCCGCAATCTTATGCGCAGACCAGCTACGCGTTGGTGTCGCAGTCTATCGGCACCGTGTTCGGCCTGGCGCTTGCACTGGTGACATTGGCTATCCTGGTCCGCGACGTGCTCGCCGAGGCGACGTCGAGGTCGGAAACCGATACGCTTTCACGGCTGCTCAACCGTGGCGGCTTCGAGCGCCATGCCGAGATCGCACTGCGCGACGCCATGCGGCGGGCCGTTCCAGCGGCACTGGTCATTGCCGATCTCGACCACTTCAAGCGCATCAACGATACTTACGGCCACGCGTCCGGCGATCGGGTTATCGAGACCTTTGCCGGTTTCCTCCGCGAGGCCGCGGCCGACCATCATGTTGCCGGCCGCATCGGCGGCGAGGAATTCGCTATTTTCCTGCCGGGGACCAATCTAGCCGCCGCCCGGCTCTTTGCCGAGGGCACGCGTACCGCCTTCGGTGCCACGCCCATCGACTGCCTGCCGGCGGATCATCGCTGCAGCGCCAGCTTCGGCGTTGCCGAGCTTGGTCCGGGCGAAAGCTTTTCCGACCTGCTGCGGCGCGCCGACAAAGCGCTTTATCAGGCGAAGGGCAGCGGCCGCGATTGCGTGCGTGTCTCGGCGGGGCCGGCTGCTGCCCAGCCGGCGCCGTCGACAAAGGGCGGCGTCAGCGGCAGGGGCTGAGCTCGGGCATCTGGCCGTCGGAGAGGCCGTACATATAGCTGCGGCCTTTCACGAAAACCGGCGGCCTGTAGCAGTCGCCGCCGCGGACATCGACCGATTCGTTTTCGTAGATCACGTCGGGCTCGCCGGCGTTGGTGTAGTTGGACAATTCCTTGGCCAGCTTGCCCTCGCCGACGAGGATACGCTTGTAGCCGGCGGTGCTTTCGATGACCAGATTGCCGATGGAATCGGCATAGACGCGGTCGTGGTGGCGCGTCCCGGCGAATGCCGGTGCCGCGATGCCGACGGCGAGCGCCGCCAATAGAAACCAGGGAAAGCGCGATCCTGCTGAATTCGAATGCATGGCGTGCTGCTCCATTGCTGAGAGGCAAGCCTCCTCGAATCAGAAATTAACCTTTTATTAACCTTTGTTAAGAGGGCAACCGACACCGCTGCGAGGTCTCGAAAAACATGGTTAATTTCGATCGCCCACCGGCCATCATTCGGCCATGCCTTGTCCCCACCATCGCCAGCATCGAGCGCGACTCAAAAGGGATGAAATCCGGTGGCTTGCCGGAGCATCGCGGCGGGCTCGATGTGCGCGGGGGAAAGCAGCATATGAGATTACGCCGCACGTTTCGGATGGCGCTGGCTATTCCGCCGCTGCTAGCTGCCGCCGCCTGCGCGCCGCAGGCCAGCGCGCCCAAGCTCGGCAATACGGCCGCGGCTTCCGTATCGCTTGCTCCCGCCGCCAGCGAACCGACGGCACGGCAGCCGCGTACTGCTACTTACCACTGCGCCGACGGTAGCGTGATGACCATCGAGAATCTCGGCACGTCGGTGCGCGTGCTCGGCCCCGACGGCGCCGGCTCCGAGCTGCCGGCCTCACCGGCCAATCAGACCAGCCGTTACGGTGAGGCGCATGACGCGATCGTGATCGATGGGCGTGACGCGCTGGTGATGAAGGGCGGTGCATCACCGTTGGCCTGTAAACGCTGATCCCCCCGGTGCGGCAGCAATATTTTGCAGTGCAGCGACATTGTGCCGGCTCAAGGCGACAGTCCTAATCGATTGAACCTGAAAGCCTCGCTTTCATCAGATTAAATTACGTTTTCGAAACGGTTTTCCGGCTTTGACGCGGTGCAAAAAGAGCATTAGAAACCGGCTGTCCGAAGTCGCAACCGGAAGCGGCAATGCCGCATTTCCATCTGGGACTCCAGAGACGCCGAACTGGGGGAGCCATGAGCAAATCACCAGGCAGCCGCGAATTTGCCAGACGTGAAAGGCCGCTTTCGCCGCACCTGACCGTCTATCGGCCGCCGATCACCATGACGATGTCGATCATCCACCGCATCACCGGCGGGGCGCTCTATTTCGGCACGCTGCTGGTCGCGCTGTGGCTGATGGCGGCGGCGAGCTCGGAGGCGACCTTCAACGCCGTCAACTGGGCCTTCGGCTCGTGGCTGGGACGGCTGGTGCTGTTCGGCTACAGCTGGGCGCTGATGCACCACATGCTAGGCGGTGTGCGCCATCTGATCTGGGACACTGGGGCAGGGCTGGAAAAGCATACGGCCTCCAGAATCGCCTGGGCGACGCTGGCCGGCTCGGTCACGCTGACGCTGCTGATCTGGATCGCCGGCTACATGGCGCGGGGAGCCTGACATGAACGGCAAGAACACCGACATGCGCACGCCGCTGGCAAAGGTTCGCGGCCTCGGTTCCGCCCGCGAGGGCACCGGCCATTTCTGGCGCCAGCGGCTGACGGCGATTTCCAACATCCCGCTGGTCCTGTTCTTCGTCGGCTTCCTGATTGCACTCAACGGCGCCAGCTATCTCGAGGTGCGCGCCGCACTTGCCAATCCGTTCGTGGCGCTGGTGCTGGCGCTGGTGCTGCTGTCGGTGCTCTACCACATGCGGCTCGGCATGCAGGCGATCATCGAAGACTATGTGCATGGCGAGGGTACCAGGCTGGCGCTGCTCGCCCTCAACACATTCTTTCCCGTAGTCGTCGGCGTCGCCTCGGTCTTCGCCCTGCTTAAACTGGCATTTGGAGGCTGATTTTTGGCCAAGGACGCGAAGAACGCCAACACGGCTTCCGCCTATAGCTATGTCGACCACAAGTTCGATGTCGTGGTCGTCGGCGCCGGCGGCGCCGGCCTGCGCGCCACGCTCGGCATGGCCGAGCAAGGCCTGCGCACCGCCTGCATCACCAAAGTGTTCCCGACGCGCTCGCATACGGTGGCGGCGCAGGGCGGCATCGCCGCTTCGCTCGCCAATATGGGGCCAGACAACTGGCAGTGGCATCTCTTCGACACGGTCAAGGGCTCGGATTGGCTGGGCGACACCGACGCGCAGGAATACATGGTGCGCGAGGCGCCGGCCGCGGTCTACGAGCTCGAGCATTACGGCGTTCCCTTCAGCCGCACCGAGGACGGGAAAATCTACCAGCGGCCGTTCGGCGGCATGATGATGAATTTCGGCGAGGGGCCGCCGGTGCAGCGCACCTGCGCGGCCGCCGACCGCACCGGCCACGCCATGCTGCACACGCTCTACGGCCAGTCGCTGAAGCACAATGCGCAGTTCTTCATCGAGTATTTTGCCCTTGACCTGATCATGGAGCCGGACGGCACCTGCACCGGCGTCGTCGCCTGGAACCTCGACGACGGCACCGTCCACCGCTTTTCGGCGAAAATGGTGGTGCTGGCGACGGGCGGTTATGGCCGCGCCTACTTCTCGGCCACCTCGGCCCACACCTGCACCGGCGATGGCGGCGGCATGGCCGCGCGCGCAGGCCTGCCGCTACAGGATATGGAGTTCGTGCAGTTCCACCCGACCGGCATCTACGGCGCCGGCTGCCTGATCACCGAGGGCGCGCGCGGCGAGGGCGGCTATCTCGTCAATTCCGAGGGCGAGCGTTTCATGGAGCGCTACGCGCCGTCAGCCAAGGACCTGGCTTCCCGAGACGTGGTCTCGCGCTGCATGACGCTGGAGATTCGCGAGGGCCGCGGCGTCGGCCCGAAGAAGGATCACATCTTCCTGCATCTCGACCATCTCGACCCGGCCGTTCTGCACGAGAGGCTTCCGGGTATTTCCGAATCGGCAAAGATCTTTGCCGGCGTCGATCTGACCAAGGAACCGATCCCGGTGCTGCCGACGGTCCACTACAATATGGGCGGCGTGCCGACCAATTACTGGGGCGAGGTGCTGAACCCGATGGCGTTGAATCCGGACCAGGTATCACCCGGGCTGATGGCGGTCGGCGAGGCCGGCTGCGCGTCGGTGCACGGCGCCAATCGGCTGGGCTCCAACTCGCTGATCGATTTGGTGGTGTTCGGCCGCGCGGCGGCGATCCGGGCCGGCCAGGTGATCGACCGCACATCGGCGATACCCGCGCCCAACGAGGCCGCCGTCGAAAAGATCATGGACCGCTTCGACCGGCTGCGTCACGCCAACGGCTCGACGCCGACAGCGGTCTTGCGCGAAAAGATGCAGAAGGCGATGCAGGAGGACGCGGCGGTGTTCCGCACCGAGGAATCGCTGCAAAGCGGCTGCAAGCGCATTTCGCAGATCTGGGGTGAGCTCGGCGACGTCAAGGTGTTCGACCGCTCGATGATCTGGAACTCCGACCTGGTCGAGACGCTGGAGCTGGAAAACCTGATGGCCAACGCCATCACCACCGTCTACGGCGCCGAGGCGCGCAAGGAAAGCCGCGGCGCGCACGCGCGGGAGGACTTTTCGGCCCGCGACGACGCGAACTGGCGCAAGCACACGCTGGCCCGGCTCAACGAGGCCGGCGAGGTGGCGCTCACCTATCGGCCGGTGCACACCGAGACGCTGCTCAAGGAAGCAGACGGCGGCATCAACCCGGCCAAGATCGCGCCAAAGGCCAGGGTGTATTGATCATGGCGCTGGCGGCAGCTGGATATTCCGGCACACCCCTTCCAGCCAAGCTCGGCCTGAAGGACGGGATGGTTGCCGCTTTCGTTGCCTTGCCGCCCGAACTCGACGAGCTGGCCGGCGCCGTCGACTTTGCCCACGTCGACCGGCTGGCTGATTGGTCGGCGATTGCGGGCATTCATGAGAAATACGATGCGGTACATGCTTTCACCCGGCAGCGTGTCGAGATCGAGGACCGTCTCGGCGACGTCGAAGCCGCGATCAAGCGGGACGGCATGGTCTGGGTGTCATGGCCGAAGAAGGCATCGAAAGTGCCGACCGACGTCACCGAGGACGTGATCCGCGCCGAGGCGCTGAAGCTCGACCTCGTCGACGTCAAGGTCGCCGCCGTGAACGAGATCTGGTCCGGGCTGAAGCTCGTCATCCGAAAGGACCTGAGGTAATGGTCGAACTCACGCTTCCGAAAAACTCGAAGATCAAGCAGGGAAAGACCTGGCCGAAGCCGGAGGGCGCGACCAATCTGCGCGAATACCGCATCTACCGCTGGTCGCCGGACGACGACGAGAATCCGCGCATGGATACGTATTTCGTCGACATAGACGATTGCGGGCCGATGGTGCTCGACGCGCTGCTCTGGATCAAGAACAAGATCGACCCGACGCTGACGCTGCGCCGCTCCTGCCGCGAAGGCATTTGCGGCTCCTGCGCCATGAACATCGACGGGTCGAACACGCTCGCCTGCACCAAGGGCTGCGACGACATTTCCGGCGCGATCAAGGTCTATCCGCTGCCGCATATGGCCGTGGTCAAGGATCTGGTGCCCGATCTCACCAATTTCTACGCCCAGCACGCTTCGATCGAGCCGTGGCTGAAGACGGTGTCGCCCGAGCCGGCCAAGGAATGGCTGCAGAGCCATGAGGACCGCGAAAAGCTCGACGGGCTCTACGAGTGCATATTGTGCGCCTGCTGCTCGACCTCCTGCCCGAGCTACTGGTGGAACGGCGAGCGCTATCTCGGCCCGGCGACGCTGCTGCAGGCCTATCGCTGGCTGATCGATTCCAGGGACGAGGCGACGGGCGAGCGGCTCGACAATCTCGAAGACCCGTTCCGGCTCTATCGCTGCCACACCATCATGAACTGCGCCCAGACCTGCCCCAAGGGACTCAACCCGGCCAAGGCGATCGCCGAGATCAAGAAGATGATGGTGGAAAGGCGGGTTTAGGATTGCTGCCGGGATTGTCTCATCCGCAGCGATCCTTCGCGCCCCCCTCTGTCCTGCCGGACATCTCCCCCACGAGTGGGGAGATTGGCTGTCATCGCGGCTTTCGCCAATCTCTGAGGTTGAAGGATGACGCGGTGTCGGCGAAGCTGCCGATCTCCCCCCAAGTGGGGGAGATGTCCGGCAGGACAGAGGGGGCGCTGTCCCGCCGACTTCAAATGGATACCACCAATGACCGACACCGACCTTCCCATCCTCTCCCCCATCGAGGCGCGCGTGCTCGGTTGTCTGATCGAGAAGAAGGAGCTGACGCCGGACGTCTATCCGCTGACGCTCAATGCGGCACTTGCGGCGGCCAACCAGAAGACGGCGCGCGAGCCGGTGATGTCGGTTGAGCTTGCCGAGGTCAGACGGGCGCTTGGCCAGCTCGAGCAGAAGGGCCTTGTCAGGCAGGTGTTCGCGTCGCGCGTCGAGCGCTACGAGCATGTCGTGGCGCAGCGCTTTTCCCTGACCTCGGCGCAGATCGCGCTGCTCGGCCTGTTGCTGCTGCGCGGCCCGCAGACGGCCTATGAATTGCTGGCACGAAGCGAGCGTATGGCGCGGCTGCCGTCGATCGAGGAGCTTCGCGGCAATCTCGATCTGCTGATCGGCCGCCGGCCGCCGCTGGTGCAGCAGATCGATCGCGGCCCAGGCCAGCGCGAGGATCGCTATGTCCATCTGCTCAGCGGGCCGGTGGAGATATCTGCGGCCGCGGCGCCACGGCAATCACCGGCAGCGGCGCCCGACCTCGAAGCGCGCGTGCGTGCGCTGGAGGAAGAGGTCGCGGCGCTGCGTGCACGCATCGAGGTGCTCGCTGGCGAACGAAGCCAATAGTCATTCGAGATGTCGGAGGGACAGCGCCCCCCTCTGTCCTGCCGGACATCTCCCCCACATGGGGGGAGATTGGATGTCACCTCGGCCTTCGCCAATCTCAAACGTTGAAAGATTGCGGGACGGCGAAGCTGCCAATCTCCCCCCTCGTGGGGGAGATGTCCGGCAGGACAGAGGGGGCGCGAAGGATCGCCAGCCTCTGGAAATGCAAAACGCCGGCTCTGGGCCGGCGTTTTCCTGGCAAAGTGGTCTGCTCAGCCGAGCCTGGCGTCGAGCGATACTTTGATGGCGCCGAGCGCTTTTGAAACCGGGCATTCGGCCTTGGCCTTCTCGGCCAACTCCTTGAACTTGCCGGCATCGATGCCCGGCACCTTGCCGACCAGCGTGATCGCGCTGCCGGTGATGCCGGTGCCGGGAACCAGCGTTACCACGGCCTTGGCGTCGAGCTCGGCGGCCGGAGTGCCGTTCTCGGCGAGAAAATGCGAAAGCTGCATGGCGTAGCAGCCGGCATGGGCGGCGGCGATCAGCTCTTCCGGGTTGGTGCCGGATTTGCCGCTCTCGTCCTCGAAACGCGTCTTGGCCGAATAGGGCGTGCCTTTCAGCGCCCCGCTCTGGGTTTCGAGTGTGCCTTTGCCTTCCTTGAGACTGCCTTTCCAAACGGCGTTGGCGGTGCGGTCCATCAATTCCTCCTTGATTGTCGTGGCTGAGCCCGTGATCGGCATCCAGTCGACTATAGCGCACGCGGGGGCGAAGGCCACCCGCGCTTTCTGTCGGCGGCAGCGTGACACATCAGGGTCAGGCAAAAAAATCGCTCAGGAAAAAATCGCGAAAAAAATACGCGTGCAAAAATGTCGGGTTCCCTCTGTCGGGGCCGTCCTGCGGGCGGCCATGCAATTGGTGGCCGGATGGAGGACCACATGAACAATCTGTTTTCTGCTCACTGGACAAACACCAGCCACAGGGCCGGTGAACAACAAGCCGACTGGTCGCGCGTGCCGTCTTCCGGCTTTGGCCGGCTGCTTGCGGCGATTGCCATTATCGGCATTGCGGTGTCCTTTCTGGATTATGCAGCGGCCAAAGGCCCGGCTGACGTTGCCGTCGCCTCGTCCTACGATACAACCCAGGAATGGAGGTAAAGATGAAATACGTTTGCCTGGTCTACGGTGAAGAAAAAGATCTCTACGCAATGACACCTGCGAGACTGGCCAAGCTCGACGCCGATTCGCTGGCCTATGACAGGTCGGTGGAGCAAAGCGGGCGGCTGATCATCGCGCAGGCGCTGCAATCGGTAAAGACGTCGAAGACCGTGCGCCGGCGCCAGGGCAAGCGGCTGGTCACCGACGGGCCTTTTGCGGAGACCAAGGAGCAGTTGCTCGGTTTCGTCATGATCGAGGCCGGTGACCTCGACGAGGCGCTGGAGATCGCCGGCGGCATTCCGCTGGCCGAAATCGGCACGATCGAGGTGCGGGCGATCTACAACGTGCCGGATTGGTAGGGATGTCGGCGGCCGGCTTCGTCATCCGAGGGCAGAGCGAACGCACAGTGGGGCAGACCGTGGTTCCATATTCCGTTAAGTGGAGCGCGCGGAATCGTTGATGTCGGCCGGACAGAGAGGGGCGCGAAGGAGTGCAACGCTACCCAAGTCTCCGCAACGTGAGCGATTTGCCGCTGAAACGAACAATCGAGTTTCACCGCGGGCAACACGCCCTAAATCGCCTCGCCCTTCAACAGTTTCGGCGCTTCGCCGGACAGACCGGACGCCTGGCGAATGAAGAACCCCTTCAGCCGCGGCATCCGTTCGACAAGGCCGAGGCCGACGTCGCGCAAAGTGCGCAGCGGGCCGAAATCGTTGGAAAACAGCCGGTTCAGCACATCGGTGGTGATGCCCATCTGCACCGTGTCGAAACGCCGCCATTGCTGGTAGCGCTCGAGCACGTCGAGCGCGCCAATGTCCTGGCCAAGCCGGTCGGCCTCGACCACAACTTCGGCCAGCGCCGCCACGTCCTTGAAGCCGAGATTGAGACCCTGGCCGGCGATCGGGTGGATGCCGTGGGCGGCGTCGCCGGCCAAGGCGATGCGCGGCGCGATGAAGGCGCGCGCAATGGTCAGCCCGAGGGGCCAGGCACGCGGCTTGTCGGCGATATGGATTTCGCCGAGTTTCAGGCCAAAGCGCTGCTCGAGCTCATATTCCAGGACCAGGGTGTCGCCACTGACCAGTTTTTCCGCATCCTGCGACCGTTCGACCCAGACGATCGAGGAACGGTTGGTGCCGTCCTTGCCCGGCTTCAGCGGCAGCGTGGCAAACGGGCCTGCGGGAAGGAAATGCTCTTCGGCGCGGCCGTTGTGCGGCCGCTCGTGGGCCACCGTGCAGACGATGCCGGACTGGCCATACTCCCAGTTCACCGTCTTGATGCCGGCCATGTCGCGCAGCTTCGAATTGACGCCGTCGGCGGCGACCAGCAGCCGCGCTTTGAGCGTCGCGCCGTCGGCAAGATGCACGGTGATGCCGGCGCCGTTGCCATCGAAGGCGCTGACGGCGACGCCTTCGATGATGCCGATGCCGAGTTGTTCGGCGCGCCGGCGCAAGGCGCGGTTCAAATCCTTGTTGGCGACCATGTGCGCGAAGGGTTCGCCGGGCGCGACCTCGCCGTCGAAGGTGAGGAACACCGGGCGGACCGGATCCGTCGTGCGCGAATCGGTGATGATCATTTCGGTGATCGCTTGCGCCTCCGGCGCGATCTCGCTCCAGACGCCGAGCTGGTCGAGCATGCGGGACGCTGCAGCGGCAATCGCCGAGGCGCGGCCGTCCTTCTGCCAAACGCCGGCCGGTGCTGCATCGACGATGGCGACGGCGAGGCTCGGCCGCGCCTGCTTCAGCGACACGGCGGCGGCCAAGCCGACATAACCGGCACCGGCGACCAGAACGTCGAGCGAATTCTTGCTGTCGACCATGGCAATTCCTTTCGCAGCCTGACTGTCGCCGGGCATTGCGCCCTTGACTGCCCGCTGTTCCTGTCGGAAACCGCCATGTTAATTTTGCGGCGAGGTCAAGATGACGGCAGCCATGGACGAGCTTCTCGGCATTCTCGACCTCGAGCAGCTGGAACACAACCTGTATCGTGGTCGCAGCCCCAAGCTCGACTGGCAGCGCATCTTCGGTGGCCAGACCATCGCCCAGGCGCTGGTCGCCGCGCAGCGAACGGTCGAGCCCGAGCGCCACGTGCATTCGCTGCATGGCTATTTCATGCGGCCTGGCGACACCAAGGTGCCGATCATCTACGAGGTCGACCGCATCCGCGACGGGGGCTCCTTCACCACGCGCCGCGTCGTGGCGATCCAGCACGGCCAGGCGATCTTTTCGCTGGAAGCCTCGTTCCAGCAGGATGAGGTCGGCCTCGAACATCAGGTGCCGATGCCGCAGGACGTGCCGGCGCCGGACACATTGCTGTCGCAGCGCGAACTGCTGGGCAAGTTCGGCGAAGCCGTGCCCGACGGCATCAAGCGCTATTGGGAGCGCGACCGGCCGATCGAGATGAAGCCGGTGATGCTGAAGCATTACACCAGCCGGGAAAAGCTCGAGCCGAAGCAGAACATCTGGATCCGCACCACCGGCCCGGTGCCGGCCGACCGCGCCACGCAGGCGGCCGTTCTCGCCTACCTCTCCGACATGACGCTGCTCGACACCTCGACCTTTGCCCATGGCCGCGCCATTTTCGATCGCGATATCCAGGCGGCCAGCCTCGACCACGCCATGTGGTTCCATCGCAGCCATCCGCACGACGACTGGATGCTGTACACGCAAGACAGCCCGTCGACGCAAGGATCGCGAGGCTTTACCCGGGGCTCGCTGTTTGCCCGCGACGGCACGTTAATCGCCTCGGTTGCCCAAGAAGGACTCATCCGGCTGAAGCGGCCGCCTGCGGAGTAGGCATTTTTCGAAATTTGCCTATTTTTTAATCACAAGCACTGCCGCGCCTGTGAACAGGCAGTCGGCAAACCTTCCCGATTTCGTTGTTTAACAACAGCTTAACACCCTGCTTCGGCAATTGGCACGGAGCTTGAATCCCAGCGGGCACTCTCCGGCTCTCATGGGGATCGGCGAAGTCGTGCAAACGCGGGGACCCGCAACAGCAAAGGGTGAAACCTTATGAAGATCGTGATGGCAATCATAAAGCCGTTCAAGCTCGACGAGGTGCGCGAGGCGCTCACCGCAGTCGGCATCCAGGGCCTGACCGTCACCGAAGTAAAAGGCTACGGACGGCAGAAGGGGCACACGGAAATCTATCGCGGGGCGGAATACGCGGTCAGCTTCCTGCCGAAGATCAAGATCGAAGTCGCAGTCGCTGTCGACATGGTCGACAAGGCCGTCGAAGCCATCACTGCGGCGGCCAAGACCGGCCAGATCGGCGACGGCAAGATCTTCGTTTTCGGCATCGACCAGGCGGTGCGCATCCGCACCGGCGAAACAGACACCGACGCGCTTTGAGCCGCGGATACGTATTCCAATGGAGAGTTCAATGAATATTCCTTCCACCTTGAAGATAACGGGACGCGCGGCCGTTTTGGGCTCGCTCGCTCTCGCTGCACTGGGCACGGTTGCTGCGTTCGCGCAGGAAGCGGCTCCGGCAGCACCGGCTGCCCCTGCGCCCGCGCTCGACACCGGCAACACCGCCTGGATGCTGACCTCGACGGCGCTGGTGCTGATGATGACCATACCGGGCCTGGCGCTGTTTTATGGCGGCATGGTGCGCAAGAAGAACGTGCTCGCCACTATCATGCAGAGCTTTGCCATCACCTGCCTGGTGACGGTGCTCTGGTTCATGTTCGGCTATTCGCTGGCCTTCTCGGATGGCGGCGGCATGAATGCCTATCTCGGCGGCTTCTCGAAGTTCTTCCACAACGGCATCACCACCTCGTCGCTGTGGCTGCCGGGCGTGGCGAACATTCCTGAGTTCGTCTTCTCGATGTTCCAGATGACCTTCGCTATCATCACGCCGGCGCTGATTGCCGGCGCCTTCGCCGAACGCATGAAGTTCTCGGCGCTGCTCATCTTCATGGGAGCGTGGCTGCTGGTGGTCTACGCCCCGATCGCGCACTGGGTGTGGGGCGGCGGCTTCCTCGGCACAGCCGGCGTTCTCGATTTCGCCGGCGGTACGGTCGTTCACATCAATGCCGGCGTTGCCGGCCTGGTCTGCGCGCTGGTTCTCGGCAAGCGAGAAGGCTACGGCACCACCAATATGGCGCCGCACAACCTCGTCTACTCCGTCATCGGCGCTTCACTGCTGTGGGTCGGCTGGTTCGGCTTCAACGCCGGTTCGGAACTGGCTGCCGACGGCCTTGCCGGTGCGGCGATGCTGAACACCCAGGTTGCCGCAGCCGCTGCGGCGCTCGCCTGGATGTTCGCCGAATGGATCGTCGCCAAGAAGCCGAGCGTTCTCGGCATCATCTCGGGCGCCGTCGCCGGCCTGGTCGCGGTGACGCCGGCTTCCGGCTTCGTCAATCCGACCGGCGCCTTCATCGTCGGCATCGTCGCCGGCGTGCTGTGCTACGTCTCGGCCGTCAAGCTCAAGCACGCGTTCGGCTATGACGACTCGCTCGATGCATTCGGCGTACACGGCGTCGGCGGCATCATCGGCGCATTGCTGACCGGCGTGCTCGCCGATCCGGCGATCAACAGCCTTAGCTCGGGTGCCTCTGTCGGCAAGCAGCTCTACGGTATCGTTTTCACCATCCTGTGGACGGCGATCGCGAGCTTCGTGATCCTCTACATCGTCAAGGCGCTGGTCGGCCTGCGTCCTTCCAGCCAGGAAGAGGTCGAAGGCCTCGACATCAGCCAGCACGGGGAAGTGGTGCCGTAAAGCTATTGGCTGGCACCGGCGTTTGCCGGTGCCGGGAAGATCCCGTCGTGATGCTCCCGCAAGGGCTCACGCCTTGAGGCCCGGAAGATTTCCGGGCCTCTTTTTTTGCGCAGACGGCCGTGATGGCTCGATCACAATCGATTGATCAAGGTGCTCGATCCGCCGGCGGCGTGAACAGCGGCCGCAGCGGCTCCGAACTGTGGTGGCGGTCGCCCGTTCCGGCGACGCAGATTGCCCATGGTTAATGCGCCCTTAACCTTCCCGCCGCTAGTCTGACAGCCGAATCTGCCGTGTTGCGCGTCCGCGCCCGGCCGGGCAACGACAGACGAGGATGAGCATGCGTTCAGGGGCTTCAGCACCGCTTGCGCTGGCCGATACGGGGCACGGCATCCGGGCGTTCGCGAGGCGCCAGGTCGGGCGGCTGGTCGGTGCCGGGCTGTTTGCACTGGTTGGCTTCGGCGTTGCCGCCCTTGCCACCTGGAACGTCGCCGATCCGAGCTTTTCGCACGCCACCGACAATATCGTCACCAATGCAATGGGTTATGCGGGCGCGGTCTTTTCCGACATTGCCGTGCAGTTCTTCGGGCTTGCCGCCGTTGCGGCGCTGGTACCGGCGGTGATCTGGGGATTTCTGCTGTTTACAGCGCGCGGGGTCGACCGGCTGCCGAAACGGGCGCTGGCCTGGTTCGGGTTTTCGCTGCTTGGCGCCGCAATTGCCGGCTGCGTGGTGCCGCCCAAGACCTGGCCGCTGCCGACCGGCCTCGGTGGCGTCTTCGGCGACATGGTGCTCAACATTCCCGGCCTGGTCATCGGCGGCTACCCGACCGGCCTCGTCGCCAGCGTCCTCGCCGTGCTCCTGGCAGCGCCGGCGCTGTGGGTATTCTTGTATGGTTCGGCGCTGGTTTCACGCAAGAACGGCTTTGCCGTCCTCGAACAGCCTGCCGTGCCCGATCCGCAGGACGAGCTGCTTTTCGACAATGAAGAGGACGAGGGCGACGAAGGCATATTGGCGCTTGGCGCCATCACCCACTGGTGGCTGTCGCTGCGGGCCTATCTGCGCCGCCGCGCCGCGCGCCGGCGCGAGCGCGACGATTTCGAGCCGGAGCTGGAGTCGCGCCCCAGCGCCTGGCGGCGGGCGGCCGAACGGGTCGAATCGGCCGAGTTCGCCGAGGCGCGGATGAGCCCGGGCGGGCGCGCCCGCGTCGAGCCGGAATTCTTCGCCGCCATGGTCAACGACCGCAGTGCCTCGATCGACCCCGACGATGCCGACGTCTTCGATAATGACGACAATGGCGACGACATGGATTTCGCGCCCGAGCCGGCCGGCCAGCGCCGTGCTACGGCGAAGGTGCAGAACTTCCGCTCCGACGCGGTGACACGCGTCGAGGCTCCGGCGCCGCGGCCGGCACCCGGCGCCCGGGTACAACGCGAGGCACAGACTTCGCTGGTCGGCTCGGAAAAATTCGAGATGCCGTCGCTGCACTTCCTGTCGGAACCAAAGAACGTGGTGCGCGACGCCAGCCTGTCCAAAGACGCGCTGGAGCAGAACGCCCGCCTGCTCGAGGGCGTGCTGGAGGATTTCGGCGTCAAGGGCGAGATCATCCATGTGCGTCCGGGTCCCGTCGTCACGCTTTACGAGCTGGAACCGGCGCCCGGCATCAAGTCGTCGCGGGTGATCGGCCTGTCCGACGACATCGCCCGCTCGATGAGCGCCATCGCCTGCCGTGTCGCCGTGGTGCCCGGCCGCAACGCCATCGGCATCGAATTGCCGAACGCCAGGCGCGAGACCGTCTATCTGCGCGAGATCATGGCCAGCCGCGATTTCGAGACCACCAAGGCCAAGCTGGCGCTGGCGCTCGGCAAGACCATCAATGGCGAGGCGGTGATCGTCGACATCGCCAAGATGCCGCACGTGCTGGTCGCCGGCACCACCGGCTCGGGCAAGTCCGTCGCCATCAACACCATGATCCTGTCGCTGCTCTACCGGCTGACGCCGCAGGACTGCCGGCTAATCATGATCGACCCAAAGATGCTGGAGCTCTCGGTCTATGACGGCATTCCGCATCTTCTGACGCCGGTGGTCACCGATCCGAAGAAGGCGGTGGTGGCGCTGAAATGGACCGTGCGGGAGATGGAGGACCGCTACCGCAAGATGTCCAAGGTCGGCGTCCGCAACATCGACGGCTTCAACGCGCGCGTGCAGCAGGCCGAGAAAAAGGGCGAAAGGATCTCCCGCACCGTGCAGACCGGCTTCGACCGCCAGACCGGCGAGGCGATCTACGAGACGGAGAACCTCGACCTCGAGCCGATGCCCTACATCGTCGTCATCATCGACGAGATGGCCGATTTGATGATGGTCGCCGGCAAGGACATCGAAGGCGCGGTGCAGCGCCTGGCGCAGATGGCGCGCGCCGCCGGCATCCATGTCATCATGGCGACGCAGCGGCCGTCGGTCGACGTCATCACTGGTACCATCAAGGCGAATTTCCCAACCCGTATCTCGTTCCAGGTGACATCGAAGATCGACAGCCGGACCATCCTGGGCGAGCAGGGCGCCGAACAGCTGCTCGGCATGGGCGATATGCTCTACATGGCCGGCGGCGGCCGCATCCAGCGCGTGCACGGTCCCTTCGTCTCCGACGACGAGGTGGAGAAGATCGTCGCGCATCTGAAGCTGCAGGGCGTGCCGGAATATCTCGACGCCATCACCGAGGACGACGACAAGGACGACGATGAGCCCTCGGGCAAAGGCGGTGGTGGCGGCGACGGCGGCAATTTCGAGGATTCCGACGATCCCTACGACCAGGCGGTCGCGGTGGTGCTGCGCGACGGCAAAGCCTCGACCAGCTACATCCAGCGCCGGCTCGGCATCGGCTACAACCGCGCCGCCTCGATCATCGAGAAGATGGAGAAGGAAGGCATAGTCGGCCCGGCCAATCATGCCGGAAAACGCGAAATCCTGGTGCCGACGGAGGACGACAAGTTCTAGAGCGCATCCACGCCGGCAACTTTGAACCTTTTGGCGCGTTGCAACGGACGGGGGCCGTGCGGCCTGCCAAACTTAAGCCCAACTGGGGGGCCAGACCAATATAACGAGCAAGCAATCAGATGATGGTGACCGGCATGAAAAACGCAACTTTCGCCCCAAGCAGGGATTTCGCCCCAACCCGCCGGCAGGTGCTCGGCCTCGGTCTGGTCCTGGCCGGTGCGGCGGCCGCCAACCTCGTGCCCGGCTTCCAGCTGCTGGCGTCGGCGCAAGCAGCGGTTCCGGCGACGGCGCAGAAGATCGCCGATCATTTCTCCTCGGTCAAATCGATGAGCGGCGAGTTCGTGCAGTTCGGGCCCAAGGGCGAGCAGACCGGCGGCAAGTTCTTTCTGGAGCGGCCGGGCAAGATCCGCTTCAATTATGACGGCGCCTCGAATTTCAGGGTGATTTCCGACGGCAAGTCGGTGGTCATCCTCAACAAGAAGCTGCGGACCTCCGACCTCTATCCGCTGTCGAAGACGCCGCTGAAGCTGCTGCTCGACGACAAGATCGATCTCTCGGGCGGACGCGTCAGAAGCGTCAAGGAAGAAGACGATCTCACCACCATCCAGCTTGCCGACAAATCGGTGTTCGGCAATTCGAAGATCACCATGATGTTCGATCCGAAATCCTATGAATTGCGGCAGTGGACCATCACCGATGCGCAAGGCAAGGACACGACGGTGATGATCTTCAACACCAAGGAGGGCGTCAGCTTCGCCCCCGACACCTTCGCCATCGACTATACGGCGAACCGCGAGCTGAACACCAGGACGCGGTAACTTTCTGCCGTTGCGGGAGGCCTTTCGCGCTGGTGCGGGCGGCTTGTCTTTGTGGTGCGCGGCTGGCAGTAGTTCCGCGATTAACTTCCGTCGGAGCCATCCGGCGGATCTTGCGTTGTCCGGAACCCACATGCCGTTTTCCGTCGCTACCTGGAACATCAACTCCGTCCGGCTGCGCATGCCGATCGTCGAACGCCTGCTGGTCGAGCAGGCGCCGGACGTGCTCTGCCTGCAGGAAACCAAGGTTCCGGACGAATTGTTTCCGGAGAAGGCGTTCCGCAAGCTCGGCTACGAGCACATCGCCTTCCATGGCCAGAAGGGCTATCACGGCGTTGCGACCATAGCGCGTCGGCCGATCGAGATCGTCGAAAAGCGCCGCTTCTGCGATATCGACGACAGCCGGCATCTGTCGGTCACCGTCAAGGCCGGCGGCAAAACGATCCTGCTGCACAATTTCTACGTTCCGGCCGGCGGCGACGAGCCCGACCCGGCCGTCAACCGCAAGTTCAAGCACAAGCTCGATTTCGTTGCCGAGATGAACGCCGTGCGCGCCGAGCATGACGAGCACTCCGGTTCGATCCTGGTCGGCGATCTCAACATCGCGCCGCTCGAGCACGATGTCTGGTCGCACAAGCAACTGCTCAACGTCGTCAGCCATACGCCGGTCGAGACGGAAAACTTTGAGGCGATGCGGCTCGCCGGCGACTGGATCGACCTGATGCGGCTCAATGTGCCTCACGAGCAGAAACTCTACACCTGGTGGAGCTATCGCGCCCAGGATTGGCAGGCCTCAAACCGCGGCCGCCGCCTCGACCATATCTGGTCGTCGCCAAACCTGGTGCCGCATTTTACCGGCTATGAAATCCTGCGGCCGGCGCGCGGCTGGGAGCGGCCCTCGGACCATGTGCCGGTGATCGGGCGTTTCAACCTCGATTAGCTTTGTCTCGCCTTAGCAACTCAGCGGAACCTGAAGCTATCCGCGATGTAGTCGGGACGGGCGTTCAGCGTGGCGAAAACGTCCTCCAGGTCAGGCGCCCCCGCCAATATGCCCGACAGGACCAGCGTCGTCGCGACGCCGACGCCGTTGCCGCCGACGATGTCGTGCTCGACGCTGTCGCCGACGCAGATCACGCTGTCGCGCTCCGGGTGGCCCGCCAGTGCCAGCGCTGCCTCGAATATCTGCGGATTGGGCTTGCCAATGCGCGCCACGCTGCCGCCGAGGCTCTCATAGAGATCGGCGAGCCGGCCGGCGCCGAAGCGAGGGCCGACGGGAGTCAGCATGATCTTGTCGGGGTTGGTGCAGAAGCATGGCACACGGCGCGCCGCGGCCGGACCGAGAAGCCGGCGATAATGCTCGAGGTCGTAGCGATCGCCCTCGCTGGCGGAAATCAGCACCAGTTCGGCATCGTCGCCGTCCCTGGCCAGGACGAAGGGCAGGCCGTCGACAGCCGAACGGTCATTGTCGCGGCGGATCAGCAGGCATTTTGTCTGTGGGCGCAAGGCCCCGGATGCCGCCATTTGATGGAAGGAGCGCCACGCCACCTCGCCGGAGGAGACAAAGTGATCCCAGCTTCCCGGTTCGAAACCGAGCTTCAGCAGGCGGCGCTCATTGGGTTGCGCCCGCTTGCCGGAATTCGAGATCAGCACGATGGTCTTGCCGGCGCGTTTGAGTGCCGACAAGGCGTCGACAGCGCCTGGATAGGCGCTGGTGCCGTCGTGCAGCACACCAAACTGGTCGAGCAGGAACACCTGATAGCGCTCGGCCAGCGCGGCGATGCCGTCGAGGTGTTGAATTGCCTTGGCCATCATAAAAGCCCCGCTGCGCTTGCGCCCCTCAGCGCCAGCCGCGCCGTGCCGGCGGCGGCCTCGTCCGACAGAGCCGGCAAAAGGGCGACGCCGAGCTTACGCTGCCGGATCGCCGTCCAGGCCGGATTGGCCGCACCGCCCCCAACGCTCCTGACCGATGTCAGCCGGGGGGCGCCGAGTTCGGCAAGCCGGCGATAGCCGAGCGCTTCGATCGCCGCAATACCCTCGAACATCGCTTTCAAGTAGTCGGCGTCGTCGGCGGGCCGCGGTTTGAGACGGGGCGACAAGGCCGGATCGGCTATGGGGAAGCGTTCGCCCAGCGCCGGCAGCGGGTAATAATCGAGGCCGGTCTCGGTCGCCGGGTCGATTTTCTTGCTGAGCTCGACAATGCGGGCGACGGGGAAATGCTGGGCCAGCACCTTGCCGCCGGAATTCGAGGCGCCGCCCGCCAGATAAATGTCACCCAGTCGATGGCTGTAAATGCCGAATTGCGGCGCCGAGATCTGCCGGTCGGAGACGATCTTGATGGTCAGCGACGAGCCGAGCGCGGTGACGCCGTCGCCCGCGGCACTCGCACCGGTCGCCAGGAACGACGCACAGCCATCGGTCGTGCCGGCGACCACGGCTACGTCACGCGGCAGGCCGAACATTTTCGCGGTGGTGGCGGTGAGCGTGCCCGTGACATCGCCCGGCCGCATGACGCGTGGTAGGAATTCCATGCGCATGCCGGTCGCCGCGATCCAGTCCGGCCAGCGCCGGGCCTCGACGTCGTAGCCGGTCTTCAGGGCGTTGTTCTCGTCGCTGACATCGAAGCGGCCGGAAAACTGTCCGGCGATCCAGTCGGCCTGGTGCAGCACAGTGGCGACGCCGGGCAGGTGCTGGAAAAACAGCGCCTTGGCGAGACCGGAGGTCGGCCCGTGCGCGGCGCTCGCCGCCGGCGCCTGGCGAGCGATAGCGGCCAGGATAGCCTCGTCAGCGACCTTGTCGTTGTACATCAGCGGCTCTGCCAGCGGCCGCCCGGCGCCGTCGACCGGCAGCAGCGTGCCCGACGTACCGTCGACGGCGATCGAGCGCACTGCCGCGCGATCGATGCATTTGAGCAGTTCCGCCAACGTCGCGCCGACCGCCTCCCACCATATTGCAGGGTCGCGGCCGTTCAGCCCAAATCGCTCGAGGGCAATAGCGGAATGCGCGGCAATGGAAAAGTCCGGGCGCATGGCGACGGCGCGCGCGCCGGATGTGCCGATGTCAATGCCGACGGCAAGCGGGCCGGTTGATAGCGGGCTTGGCGAACGCGGCATGTCAGCTGCCTCCGGCATTGAGTTTCTGACGGTATTTTTCGGCGTCCCAGTTGATCAGTTCGTCATTCTCCGCCGCTGTCAGATAATTCAGCTTCGCCGCGACATCGACCCGCGCCGTCACGTCGGAAAGGCAGCGCTGCATGGCGTCGGCGCCGGCGCCGGCGTCGCCGCGCATCAGCACGCCGAGGCCCGGAAACAGCATCGCCACCGGTGCGGCGCCGCAGCGCTCGATGACGCGCTTCACATCCTCGCCCGGTCTCGCCACGACCGAAACCTCGCCGAGAAAGATGACATGGTCGGGGTAGAGGCTGCCCCGTGACGCCATGCGGCAGCTTTCGGGATCGATCGCCACCGCATGCGCCTCGACGTCGGCCGGCAGTCGGTAGCCGCTGCCGCCGGCGAGCGCCGTCAATGCCGCGATGTCCGGTTCCGCCACCTGGCGCGGCGGCCGCGCCAACAGCCGTGTCACGCGCCGCAGCAGCATGTCGGCCGCGGCGACGGTTTCGGCGGCAACGACAAGGCCGTGATTGCCGAGGATCAGGATATCGACGCCTGGCCGCAGGCGCTCGGCGATGCCCTGGGCGAGCGGCAGTCCCGGCCGGCGATAGGGAACATACGCCCATTGGTGGCCGTCGAGCCGCCTGGCGGCCTCAGCCTCGCAGTCGGCCTGCACGGCAAGCGAAATGGTCTCGACGCAGTGGACATGCACAACGATGCGCTGCGGCATCAGCGCATGCACGGTGGTCTCGATCGAGGGCCGCAGCCCGCAGGAATTGAGCGCCTCGATGGCGAAGGCCTGTGGCTGTTCGGCGGCCGGGTCGCGCCGTTCGATGGCGTCGAGCAATGGCGGGATGCTGACCGGCACCATGATGTCCGCGGTGAGCGCGTCCTTCAGCCAGGTGCCGGAGGCCTTGATCCAGAGCGTGTCGCCGGCTTTCAGCGAGGTGTTGCCGCCGGCGGCCTGGGTCAGATGCGGGTCACTGCCGATCTCGGCCGAAAGCGACCTCAGCGCTGCCAGTTCCTGCGCATCCGCACTGATCGTCATCGGAATTCCTTCACAAACCGGCCGCGTGGCCACGGCTTTGGACGTCCCGTCGCCGGGACGAAGACCGACCCTGGTATCGCAGATGCGAGTAAGTTACGTCAACAGTGATGTTATCGCGTCAAATCAGCTTGCAATCCGAGCCCCGTTGAGTAAGTTGCACCATTGCCGTGCAAAATGGCAACGCCGCGCAAAATGCTTGGGAGGCAAGCGCATTGGGAGGTAAGGGTTGAGCGACTCCGGCCGCCAGCGTCAGATCGTCGAGCTCTTGCGGGACCGGCCTTTCGCATCGGTGCGCGAGCTGCAGGAGCGGCTTGGCGTGTCGGCGGCGACAGTGCGGCGCGACATCGACAAGATCGACGAGGCCGGCGAAGCGCGCAAGGTCTATGGCGGCATCTCGGCGCTCGATGGCGTTTCGCAGGCCGGCGTCGCCTATGCCAGGCCCTATGACGAGAACCGCGACCTCGCCGTCGAGGCCAAGCGGCAGATCGCCGCTCTCGCCGCCACCATGGTGCGCGACGGCGACGCGGTCATCGTGCATGGCGGTTCGACCTGCTTCCATCTCGGCGTCAAGCTCGCCGACCGCAACATCCGGCTCTACACCAACTCGATGCCGCTCGCGGCCTATCTCAGCGACCACGGCCATTGCAGCCTCACCGTCGCCGGCGGCGAACTGCACCGCGAGCCGGGCATCATCCATTCGCTGACGCAGACGGTGCCGTTCTACGCCTCGAAGTTCTTTCTCGGCGCGCAAGGCATCGGCCAGGAAGGTCTTCTGGAATCGCACCCGCTGCTGGTCCGCTCGATCGTCGAGCTCAGCCTCTGCGCCGACCAGATCGTCGTGCTGGCCGACAGCCGCAAACTGTCGATCCACGCGCGCAACGTGGCACTGCCGCTGCCGCGGATCGGCACGCTGATCACCGATGACGGCCTGTCCGACGCCGACGCGCGCATGCTCGAAGATGCCGGCGTCGCGGTGCGGATCGCCGCTTCCTCGGGAGGCGGCCAATGAACATCGCCGTCCTCGATTTCGGCAAGACCAATTCGAAGCTGTTCGTCTTCGGCCAGGACGGACAGATCCTCGACGAGCGCCGCACCCAGCCGAGCTGGATCCGCAAAGGCGGCTTCAGCGTGCTCGACGAGCCAGCGCTGCACGACTGGGCGGCCCGCGCCATCGATGAGGCGGTTGATGCACATGGCGTGGAAGGGCTGATGGTATCCGGCCATGGCTGCACTTTCGCGCTGGTCCACGACGCCGCGCTAACGCATCCGATCCTCGATTACGAGCAGGAACCGCCGGCCGAAATCGCCGCGCGGATCGATCGCCGCATTCCGGATTTTGCCGAGACTTTTTCACCGCGCCTGCCGCTTGGCTTCAACTATGGCCGCCACATGTTGTGGCTGAAGGAGGTGGAGCCTGGGGCTTTCGTCGCAGCGAAATCGATCCTCGGCTACCCCCAATATTGGAGCTGGCGCCTTGGCGGCCGGCCGGTATCGGAAGTTTCGTATCTCGGCTGCCATTCGCATCTGTGGGCGCCGCGTAAGCGCGATTTCAGCTCGCTGGTCGATGCCGAGGGCTGGCGCGGCCAGATGCCGGCCTTCGAGCGTGCCGGCGCGGTGATCGGCGAGCAGCGCTTCGGCCACGCCGCGAAGCTGGTCGTCATCCATAATGGCGTCCACGACAGCAATGCCGCGCTCCATGCCTACCGCCGGCAGCAGCTTGGGCCGGTGACGGTGGTCTCGACCGGCACCTGGGTGGTCGTGCTCAATCCGGACTGCCCGCTCGATGCACTCGACGGCGAGCGCGACATGCTGGTCAATGTCGATGTCGATGGCGGCCCGGTGCCAACCGTCCGCTTCATGGGCGGGCGCGAATTCGCGACGATCAGCGCCGGCTGGCAGGGCGCAATTGCGCCGTCATCGATACAACGGGTGATCGACGCCGGCATCATGGCGCTGCCGAGCTTCGCGCCCGGCGGCCCAATGCCGCACCGCCGCGGCGAACTGGTCGGGCGTACGCCCAATGCCGAGGAACGCGCGGCCATGGCGCTGCTCTATGTCGCGTTGATGGTCGATCTGTGCCTCGAGCTGATCCAGTCGGACAATACGGTGATCGTCGACGGCGGCCTGAACAATGGCGGGCTGCTTGCGGCGTTGCTGGCGCAGCTGCGGCCCGGGCAGGCCTTCCTGCAGGGCGCAACGCTGGAGGGCAGTGCCACCGGTGCTGCCGCACTTGCCTTCGAAAGTGTCGGACGCGAATTTGCGACCGAAGCGCCGGAGGCGGTGCATGCGGCAAGCTTCAGCGGCCTTGCCGGCTATCGCAACGACTGGCGCGGCCTCGCCGCCGACCGGGCTGTGGCCAGCGCAGCCTCGGGAGGTACGCGATGAGCGCCATCGCCCGGATCGAGACAGTGCGCCAACCGGTGCTGGAGATGCGCCACATCTCGAAGACGTTCGGCCCGATCCGCGCCTTGCACGATGTCTCGCTGGCGGTTCACGCCGGCGAGCTGCACGCGCTGATGGGCGAGAACGGTGCCGGCAAGTCGACGTTGATGAAGGTGCTGTCCGGCGCCTACCGGCCGGACCCCGGCGGCGAAATCCTGATCGACGGGGTGCCGGCCGCCACCGGTGATCCGATCAAGGCACGCGCCGCCGGCATTGCGGTCATCTATCAGGAGCTGTCGCTGGCGCCCAATCTGACGGTGGCGCAGAACATTTTTCTCGGCAACGAGCCGCGACGCTTTGGCGTCGTTGATCGCGAGCAGTGCAATCGGCGCGCCAGCGAGATCGTCGCGCGGCTCGGCGTGACCTTTTCGGCGCGCACTCCGGTCGCCAGCCTGTCGCTCGGCGAACGCCAGCTGGTGGAAATCGCCCGCGCGCTGTCGACCAATGCGCGCATCATCGTCATGGACGAGCCGACCACGTCGCTGACCTCGCGTGAGACGGACCGGCTGTTCGAGGTGATCGCGACGCTGAAGTCGCAAGGTATTGCCATCATCTACATCAGCCACCGCATGGAAGAGGTCTACCAGCTCGCCGATCGCGTCAGCGTGCTGCGTGACAGCGGCTATGTCGGCACGCTCGACCGCGCCGACCTGAACGCCTCGCGCCTGGTATCGATGATGGTCGGGCGCGATCTATCGACCTTCTACAAGAAGGATCACCGTCCGCCGGACAGCAAGCGCGCCGTCGCGCTGTCGGTGCGCGGCATGTCGGATGGCAATCTCATAAAGAATTGTTCCTTCGACCTCCACAAGGGCGAGGTGCTGGCACTGGCCGGCCTGGTCGGCTCGGGCCGCACCGAGCTGGCACGGCTGATCTTCGGCGCCGACAGGCACACATCAGGCACGCTGGAGCTCGGTTGCAAACCGATATCCATCGGTTCGCCAAGCGAGGCGCTCGACACCGGCATCGCCTACCTGACCGAGGACCGCAAGCAACTTGGCCTGTTCCTCGACATGTCGATCTCCGACAACATCAGCATGGGCGTGCTGGCAAAGGACGCGAAGGCCGGCGGTCTGCGCGACTTCACGGCCGCCGAAAAGCGCGCCGCCAAGGCGGTGTCGGACCTCTCCATCCGCACCAACTCGGTGCAGGCCAATGCCGGCTCGCTGTCGGGCGGCAACCAGCAGAAGGTGCTGCTCGCCCGCCTCCTGGAAACAGAGCCGCAGGTCGTCATCCTCGATGAGCCGACCCGCGGCGTCGATGTCGGGGCGAAGTCGGAGATCTACCGCCTGATCGACAATCTGGCCAAGAAGGGCATCGCCATCCTGATGATCTCCAGCGAACTGCCGGAGGTGATCGGCATCGCCGACCGCGTGCTGGTGATGCGCGACGGCACCATTGCCGGCGAGGTGACGGCGTCGGAGGGCGAGCCGCTGCGGCAGGAAGCGATCATGGAACTTGCAACGGGAGCGGCTCAGCGATGACCGACAAGGTGGCCGACACGATGAAAGCGGGCGACCGAGCGGTCGGCAGGAGCACGAGGTGGCGCACCGCCATCGCCGCACTCGGCATGCTGCCGATCCTGATCCTGCTGGCGGTCGGCTTCCAGTTCATCAACCCGCGCTTTTTCACCCAGACCAATCTGCTGATCGTCATGCAGCAATCGTCGATCAACATCGTGCTGGCGGCCGGCATGACCTTCGTCATCCTGACCGGCGGCATCGACCTGTCCGTCGGCTCGATCCTTGCCGCCTCGGCGATGGTGGCAGTGATGGTGTCGCTGGTGCCCGATTGGGGACTGCTGGGCGTGCCCGCGGCCATTCTCGTCGGGCTCGGTTTCGGCGTCATCAACGGGCTGCTGATCGCCTATATCAGGCTGCCGCCCTTCATCGTCACTCTGGGGTCGCTGACCGCCGTGCGCGGCGTCGCCCGCCTGCTCGGCCAGGACACCACGGTGTTCAACGCGGACCTGCCGTTCGACTTCATCGGCAACGGTTCGCTGTTCGGCATTCCGTGGCTGGTCATCATCGCGCTGGCGGTCGTCGTGCTGTCCTGGCTGGTGCTCAAGCGCACCGTGCTCGGCACCTGGATCTACGCCGTCGGCGGCAACGCCGAGGCCGCCAGGCTGACCGGCATCAAGGTGCCGCTGGTGCTGCTCTTCGTCTACGGCGTTTCCGGCCTTCTGGCCGGCCTTGGCGGCGCCATGTCGGCGGCTCGGCTCTATGCCGCCAACGGGCTGCAGCTCGGCCAATCCTACGAGTTGGACGCGATCGCCGCGGTCATCCTTGGTGGCACCAGTTTCGTCGGCGGCGTCGGCTCGATCTGGGGCACGCTGATCGGCGGCCTGATCATCGCAGTGCTCTCCAACGGGCTCATCCTCGCCGGTGTTTCGGACATCTGGCAGTACATCATCAAGGGATTGGTCATCATCGTGGCGGTCGCCCTCGACCGTTACCGGCTCCAGGCAGGAGCAAGAACGTGATGGCCCTTAGTCGCCGGCATCCAACGAGCCGGTTTCATGTGTAACGCACCGTGAGAGGCGCGGGGCATCAGGAGGAAAATAAAGCAATGAAGACCATCGCTAAACTGCTCGGCGGCGTCGCCCTTGCGGCCGCAATCATCGCGCCGGCATCGGCCAAGGATCTGAACAAGGTCGGCATCTCGGTCGGCCTACTCGGCAACCCGTTCTTCGTCGCCACCATCAAGGGCATCGAGGACGCGGCCAAGAAGATCAACCCGAATGTGCAGGTGACGTCGGTATCGGCCGACTACGATCTCAACAAGCAGGTTTCGCAGGTCGATTCCTTCATCGCCGCCGGCGTCGATGTCATCATGCTCAACGCCGTCGATGCCAAGGCGATCGCGCCGGCGGTCAAGAAGGCGCAGGCGGCCGGCATCGTCGTTGCCGCTTTCGACGTTTCGGCGCCGGGCGCCGACGTCACCGTGATGACCAACAATGTCAAGGCCGGCGAAGAGGCGTGCCAGTATCTGGTCGATCATACCGGCGGCAAGGGCGACTACGTCATCCTCAACGGGCCGGCCTCGTCGTCGATCCTGGAGCGGGTCAAGGGCTGCAAGGACGTGCTGGCAAAACATCCCGACATCAAGATCCTTTCCGACGACCAGAACGCCGAAGGTTCGCGCGACGGCGGCCTGAAAGTGTTCCAGTCGCTGCTGACCCGTTTCGACAAGATCGACGCGGTGTTCGCCATCAACGATCCGACGGCGATCGGCGCCCAGCTTGCGGCCAAGCAGCTCAACCGCTCGGAGTTCATCTTCACCGCGGTCGACGGCGCGCCCGATATCGAGAAGGAACTCGCTTCCGGCACGTCGATGATCAAGGCCTCCGCCTCACAGGATCCCTATGTGATGGCCGGCCAGTCGCTGACGATGGCGGCTGACCTGCTTGCCGGCAAGAAGCCGGCGGAGCCGACGGTGCTGCTCGACCCGAAGCTGATCACGGCCGACAATTTGAAGGATTACAAGGGCTGGACCGCGGCTCGCTAAGCCTCCCAAGCCTAGTGCGGCCGGCATGACCGGCCGCACCTTTTTTGTCCGAGCAACCGATTGCCAAAAACCGATTTGGACTTGGGTCCGCCCTGCAATAACCGGAGACAATCATGTCGCGCATCGGAATCCACTCATTCGTCTGGTCGGCCAGCTCGGCGCAGGGCGACCTGGAGCGGACGCTCGCCAACACCAGGGAAGCCGGCTTCGACCTGATCGAATTCTCCTATCTCGACCCCGCCAATGTCGACATTGATGGCTTGGCCAAGCGGATCGCCGACCTCGGCCTCGGCGTTGCGATCAGCATTGGACTGCCGGCCGACGGCGATATTTCGAGCGCCGACAAAACGATTGCCGCGCACGGCGTCGAAATCCTGAAACGTACGATCGCGCTGACCCGCGATCTCGGCGGCCAGAAGGTTGCCGGCATCCTCAGCACCAGCCACGGCTTGCAGAGCGAGGCACCGACGCGCGACCAGTGGAACCGCAGCGCCGGCACGCTGGCCGCGGTGGCGGAGACGGCAAGATCAGCCGGCGTCACCCTCAATCTCGAGATCGTCAACCGCTTCGAAAGCAACCTGCTCAACACCGCCGCGCAAGGCATGGCCTTCATCGCGGACAGCGGCTCCGACAACATCTTCCTGCATCTCGACAGCTTCCACATGAACATCGAGGAGGCCGATGTGGGCTTGGCCATTCGCAACGCCGCAAGGAAGATCGGCTATGTCCATATCGGCGAGAGCCATCGCGGTTTCCTCGGCACCGGCAATATCGATTTCGCCGCGATATTCGATGCGCTGACCGCCATCGGCTACAGCGACGACCTCAGCTTCGAATCCTTCTCGTCGGAAATCGTCGACGAGAACCTGTCGCGGAAAACCGCGATCTGGCGCAATCTGTGGACGGACAATATGGAGCTGGCCAAACATGCGCGCCGCTTCATTGCGCTCGGACTGGAGACGGCACGGCGCAAGGCCGAGCTTGTTTCCGCAACGCACCGGCCTTGAGCCCTCACGGTTCCGAAAGCATTCTGGCTAGGCCGGAGGCGCTGTATTAGCCGGCAAAGCGCGGCCCAAGTTCCTCGATGCGGCGGATCATCGCCTGGAAATCCTCCGAAATGCGCTGGTGCAGGTGAACCGCCAGCTCCGGGTATTCCTCGAGGATGCGGCGGAACATCTTGCGGCTGAGCCTCAGCACTTCCGAATCGATTTCGGCGGAGGCGCTGGTCAGCCGATTGGTATCGGCGATCAGCGCGAGTTCGCTGAGCATGGTGCCGGGGCCGGCGGTGCCGATCGGGATGCGCTCGCCATTGTGCTCGCGGTAGAGGACGATGCGGCCGCTGACCACGATATAGGCCGACTCGGCCGCGTCGTCCTCGCGGTAAAGCTTGTGGCCGGCTTGCAGCATGGTGGTTTCGGCGCCGAAGGCAAGCAGACGCAGCTGTTCCTGCGTAAAGCTCTCGAAGAGCCTCACGGTGGACAGGATGCGGATGTCGTCATCCAGCGCCATTTAGCTATGTCCCCGAACCGTCAGTCCGACTCCTCCCCTACGAGGCCGATCCAGAACCACCTCCAGCCTCAGGATCGTACCCGAAAAGCGCCCCGCCCGGATCGCTTATTTGAATAATGAAATGTTTAAGGAACCAGCTTGTAGCCGCCGCTTTCTGTCACGAGAATTTCCGCGTTGGAAGGATCGCGCTCGATCTTCTGGCGCAGCCGGTAGACGTGGGTTTCGAGCGTATGCGTGGTGACGCCGGAATTGTAACCCCAGACTTCCTCCAGCAGCACGTCGCGGGTCACCACCTTCTGGTCGGCGCGGTAGAGATATTTGATAATCGAGGCTTCCTTTTCGGTCAGCCGCACCTTGGCGCCGCGCGGATCGATCAGAAGCTTCTGGCTCGGCTTGAACGTGTAGGGGCCGACCGAGAAAGTGGCGTCCTCGCTCTGTTCGTGCTGGCGCAGCTGTGCGCGGATACGGGCCAGCAGCACGGCAAAGCGGAACGGCTTCGTCACATAGTCGTTGGCGCCGGCCTCGAGGCCAAGGATGGTGTCGGAATCGGTATCATGGCCGGTCAGCATGATGATCGGCGCCTTGTAGCCGCCCTTGCGCAATATCTTTACCGCCTCGCGGCCGTCCATGTCGGGCAGGCCGACATCCATGATGAGCAGATCGATGAGCCCGCCGCGTGCCGTGGCGACCCCTTTGGCGGCGGTCGCTTCCTGCAGGACATCGAATTCCTCATAGAGCGACAATTGCTCGACGAGGGTGCCGCGCAGGTCGTCATCGTCGTCGACGATCAGAATGGTGCGTGAAGTCATGGATCAATCCGTTGTTTTGAAAAGAGATTTCAGTTGACCGCTGCCTGTTTATGCGGAAGCTGACCGGCACAACAGCCGTTCACAGTGATTTGTTCCGTGGCACGATCATACAAGAAAAAACACGATCGCAATGCAGTCGGCGCAATTTTGCCGAAAGGGCTCACCGTGCTCACCGTGCGGGCGCGGCCCGGCCAGCCCAGCCAGGGCTTTCTGCAGGCCGGCAAACTCGTGTTTCGATGTGCGCTGGGGCATGGCGGCATCTCGGCCGGCAAGCGCGAGGGCGACGGCGCCACGCCGCTCGCCTCGATGCGGATATTGTCGGGATATTTTCGCGGCGACCGTTTTGCCGGCGGCCGCCGGACGCGGCTGGCGATGACGCCGATCGGCCGCGACCTCGGCTGGTGCGAGGTGCCCGGGGACCGCAACTACAACCGTCCGGTCAAAATCCCCTATGGCGCCAGCCATGAGCGGATGCTGCGCACCGACGATCTCTATGACGCCTGCCTGGTGCTGGACTGGAACATTGTGCCGCGCCGGCGCGGCCGCGGCAGCGCCATCTTCTTCCACCTGGCGCGCCCCGGCTTCACGCCGACGCAAGGCTGCGTCGCGGTAACAGCCCGCACCATGGCGCGGCTGCTACCGCTGCTGTCGGAGCGAACGGTGGTGAGGGTGGTGAGGTAAGGGGAATAGGGAGTAGGGGAATAGGGCAGTAAGGGTAAGACAGGCGCGGGCGCGCCGCTTAGCTTTTCCTACTGCCCTACTGCCCTACTGCCCTACTGCCCTACTGCCCTACTGCCCTACTGCCCTACTGCCCTACTCCTCTGCCATCCCGTGTCGAGAAGCCCGAGCCGGCCGAGTTCGCGGTCCATGGCGCGTGCGATGTCCTTGCGTTCGCCGCCGATATCGCGCAGCTGGCGATCGGAGAGATCCTCGACATTCTCGTAGGGAAGACTGACCGCGATTTTTGCGTGCCGAAGCCAGTCAAGCACGGCGCGCAGCCAGGCCGGGCGGAGGGTAACAGGGCGCAAGGCGATGTCAGACATGGTGCAATCCGCTTCTCCGGATATCAAATCCGGTTTGATGTTTCTTCGATGTTCGGATCATGACGGATTGAAATTCAAACGGGAAACGAGTAGTTTTTTCTACGTCTTCAAGTTTTGTTTGAGGATTGGAATGCTCGACCGAACCCTCCTCGTCTGGTACTGATGGCGCGCCTGCTGCCTGGAACCCGTGCGCTGCGGACGCTTGAGGCAGCGGCCCGGCACCTCAATTTCACCCGCGCCGCCGACGAGCTCGGCCTGACCCCGGCAGCGGTCAGCCACCAGATCAAGGAAATCGAGGATCAGCTGGGCATCGTGCTGTTCACACGCACCAGCCGCATGATCCGGCTGACGGAGGCGGGCGCGGTGCTGTTCGAGGCCTCGGCCGATGCGCTCGACCTGCTTGGCCGGGCCGTCTCACGGGCGCAGAAGACGGCGCGCGGATCGGCGCTGCTGAAGGTCACCCTCGATGCGCAATTCGCGACGAAGTGGCTGATGCGGCGCGTCGACGATTTTCGCAAGCAGCATCCGGCGATCGAGCTGCGTTTCGACATCAGCTACGAGGTGCGCGACTTCGATCGCGACGACGTCGATCTCGGCATCCGTTTCGGCACTGGCAAATATCCGGGGCTTCGCTCGCACCGGCTGTTCGAAAACGTCATCATTCCCGTCTGCAGTCCGGCCTTGCTGCGGTCAGGGCCGCCGCTCAAGGAACCGCGCGACCTGTTCCATCATACGCTGGCCCATATCGAGTGGTCGCGCCAGGGCGTCACCTGGCCGAATTGGAGCATGTGGATGGCAGCGGCGGGCGTCGACGACTACGACCACAGCCGGACCATCGTCTTCGGCAATTCGACCGATGCCGTTCAGGCCGCGCTCGACGGCAACGCTGTTGCGCTCGCCGACTTCGCCATGGTGGCAAACGACCTGTCCGAAGGTCGGCTGATCCGGCCCTTCGAACTCGGCATCAAGGTCGCGCCCGAATTCGCCTATTTCCTGGTCTATCCCGAAAGTGCGGCGAATGACCCGCGCATCGTCGCCTTTCGCGATTGGCTTCTCGAGGAAATCGCCAAGACCCCGAGCTGACGGTCAGTCGGCCGCCGCGCCGAACCAGCCGATCACCGCGCCGATGAGAAGCAGCACGCCCAGCCAGTGCCCGACATCGATGAGCGTCAGATCCCAGCCGAAACCTTCGTAGCGATGGTTGACCGAAAGCGTGGTGGCGACGAACCCCAGCCAGAGAACGAACCCGAAGATCACCCCGGCAAGCAGGCTCGGTTCGCCGCCGGTCACCGCGCCGATGATCAGCGACATGACCAGCGCCATGACAAGCTCCGCAATGAAGGAGACGACGAAGGGCAGCATCGATTTGCTCATCGTCGCCGGATCAAGCTTGGCGGCCTTCAGCCACGGCTTGCTCAAGCCCATATACCAGGCCGCGCCGAACAGCCACGCCACGACGGCGGCGACGATTACCGCCAGCCAATTGATTGCTGAAAAATCCATGATTCCCTCCGGTCCATTGCGCGAGGGAACGCCTGTTCGGCGACGCCGTCAAGCAAGGCGCCAGATGGTGGTGCGCTTGACCTCGGCGTCCTCCAGCGCCCGCGTCACCGCCACTTCGTAGACGGCAAGCGGCTCCAGCCCCGCCTTCGGCAGATAGGAACGGCCGGGATCGCCGACGAGGATGTGGGCGCCGCGCGCCTTCAATGCCCTGAACCACGGCATCAGCCTGTCGGCGAAAGTTTTGTCGTAGAAGACGTCGCCGGCCAGCACCAAATCCCAACCCGCATCGGGGCCGATGCAGTCGCCGGCGAGGAATTCTATCTCGGCCCCATTGGCCTCGGCGTTGAGGCGGATCGCGGTCGCGCAGAACGGGTCGACATCCGCGGCGATCACTTTGGCAGCTCCGGCCTTCACCGCGGCAATGGCGACCAGGCCGGAGCCGGAGGCGAAGTCGAGCACGCGCCTGCCGTGCACCGCCGCCGGATTGTCGAGGATGTAGCGGGCTAGGCCTTGGCCGCCGGCCCAGGCAAAAGCCCAGAAGGGCGGCGGCAGGCCGATTTCGGTCAGCTCGTCCTCGGTCCGCTGCCATAATTCATGTGCCTCGTCGGCCAGGTGCAGGCGGATCTCCGGCACATGCGGCGGCGCCATCAGCGCCGTGTTGTCGAGGATGAATTTCCTGGCGCTGTCCGGCGTCAGCGCCGTCATGGCGCCGGCGTCAGGCCGCCCATGCGGCAAACCTCCTGCCATTCGGCCGGCGTCACCGGCTGCACGGACAGCCGCCCGAGCCGCACCAGCGCCATGTCGGCCAGCTTTGGATTGGCCTTGGCCTGCTCCAACGTCACCGGCTTCGGCATGTCCTTGAAGGCGCGGATATCGACGCATTCCCAGCGGGGATCGTCGGTGGTGCTGTCCTGATGGGCCAGAGCGCAGACTTCGGCGATGCCGACGATGTCGAGCCCGTCATTGGAATGATAAAAAAAGCCGAGATCGCCGATCTGCATCGCCTTCATGTTGTTGCGCGCCGCATAATTGCGCACGCCGTCCCATTGCGTGCCGGCCTTGCCCTTGGCCTTGAGGTCCTCGAAGGAGAAGACCGAAGGTTCGGATTTGAACAGCCAGTATTTCATTGCTTTGCTCCTCCTCAGGGATCGCCGCGACTAAAAGCGCGTCGCGTTCGACCGGCCTTGTGCGACGCGCTTTAGATTCTTGTTTTATGCATGTCGTTATCGCAAAACCGCTGCACCTTTTGCGCGACATGCATCAGATATCCGCCGGCTTGTTGAAGCTCCAGTTCCACTGCCGGATTTCGACGCTTTCGAACAGCCCCGCCTTGGTATAGGGATCGGCCGCCGACAGGGCTTTTGCCGCAGCGAGATCGGGCGCCTCGACAACGACGAGGCTGCCGTTCGGCTTGCCGTTAGCGTCGAGGAACGGGCCGGCGAAGGCCAGTTTCTTGTCGCCGTTCAGCCCTTCCAGAAAGGCAATGTGCTCGGGCCGCGTATCGAGCCGCAGCTGCAGGCTTCCTGGTTTGTCCTTGCAAATCAACGCAAACAGCATCTTTCCATCTCCGCAATCGTTCGGGATTACATGTCGGTTTCGGTCTTGAGCGGCCTTGTCATCAACGCCGACACAGCCTGGTCTATGGTTATGGTGCCGTCCAGTATGGCGGCGACGGCGGCGATGATCGGCGCGTCGATGCGGCGCTCGCCGGCGATGCGGGCGGCGATTGCGGCCGTCGGCACGCCTTCCGCCAAAGGCAAGCCGGCAAGCGGCTTGCCTTGCCCCAGCGCCAGCCCATAGGCGAAATTGCGCGACTGGGCGGACGAGCAGGTGAGCAGCAGGTCGCCGAGGCCGGAAAGCCCCATCAGCGTCTCCGGCTTTGCGCCAAAGGCGGCGCCGATGCGGCGCAACTCGACGAAGCCGCGCGTCACCATCGCCGCCTGGGCGCTGGCGCCTAGCCCGGCGCCGGTGACGGCGCCCGCGGCAATGGCAAAGACGTTCTTCAGCGCACCGCCGATCTCGACGCCAATCAGGTCGTCGCTCGAATAACAGCGCAGGTTTTCAGCCGAGAAACGGGCGGCAAGGTCGGTCGCCAGAGCCTCGTCGCGGGCGGCGACCACGACGGCCGTCGGCAGGCCCCTGGCGACATCGGTGGCAAAGCTTGGGCCGGACAAAGCGGCGACCGGATTTGCCGGCAGGATTTCCTCGGCAATGGACGACAGCAGCGCGCCGGTGTCGCGCTCGATGCCCTTGGCGCAGAGGACCAGCGGCACGCTTCGCGGCATATGGGCTTTTGCCGCCGACAGCATGGCGCGCAGCGACTGCGCCGGCGCCACCGCCAGCACGCAGTCGGCGCCGTCGAGCGCGGCCTCGATGTCGCTCGTCGCCACGATGCCGGGATCGAGCGCGATGCCCGGCAGATAGCGCGGATTTTCGCCACGGTCGATCGCCGCGACGGTCTCCGGGTCGCGCGCATAGAGGCGGACAAAATGACCGGAGCGCAGCATGGCCAGCGCCAGCGCCGTGCCCCAGGCGCCGCCGCCGAGCACGGCGACACGCCAGCCGCTTGGCGCCTTGTGCCCGCTGCCGGTCATGCCTTGGCCCCACGCCGGCCCGAGCCGACCATCGGGGCCGAGACGCTGTCCAGCGGCCAGCGCGAGCGCGGCACGAACTCGGCGTCATTTTCGCCTGATATGCCGGCGCGCAGGCGCTCGATGCCGGCCCAGGCGATCATCGCCGCATTGTCGGTGCAGAGGTTAAGCGGCGGCGCCACGAAGCTGAATCCGGCCTGCTCGCACAGGCCCTGCAATGTCGCTTTGATCGTCCGGTTGGCGGCGACGCCGCCGGCGACAACCAGCGCAGGCTCCGCCTTGTCCGGGAATTGCTGACGGAACCTGGTCAGCGCCCGCGAAACACGGTCGCCCAGCGCATCCGCCACCGCCGCCTGGAACGAGGCGCAGATGTCGGCGACGTCCTGATCGCTCAGCGGGGCAATCGCCGTTGCCGTCTGGCGCACCGCGGTCTTGAGGCCGGAGAAGGAAAAATCGGGCTGCGCCGAACCCTTCATCGGGCGCGGAAAGGTAAAACGCGCCGCATCGCCATTTGCCGCCGCCTTCTCGACACTCGGTCCGCCCGGATAGGGCAGGCCGAGCATCTTGGCCGTCTTGTCGAAGGCTTCGCCAAGCGCGTCATCGATGGTCGTCGCCCAGCGCTGGTAGTCGCCGACGCCGCGTACGGCGACGATCTGCGTATGGCCGCCGGAGACCAGCAGCAAGAAGTAGGGAAAATCGAGCCTGTCGGTCAGCCTGGCGGTCAGCGCGTGGCCTTCAAGATGATTGATGGCGATCAGCGGTTTTTTGGCTGCCGCGGCGATTGCTTTTGCCGTCATCAGGCCGACGATCAGCCCGCCGACAAGACCGGGACCGGCGGTCGCGGCTATCGCATCAATGTCGGCGAGGTCGACGCCGGAATCGGCCAGCGCTGCCTCGATGATGCCATCGAGCGCCTCGACATGGGCGCGCGCGGCGATCTCCGGCACGACGCCGCCGAAAGCGGCATGCTCCTCGATCTGGCTGAGCACGATGTTCGACAGGATTTGCGGCGTGCCGCGGCCGTCCAGCGCCACCACGCTGGCGGCGGTCTCGTCGCAACTCGTCTCGATGCCCAGAACGCGGATCAATTCGTCGCTGTCCTCGATGATTGTGCAACCGGCCTTTCCCCGATAGGAGAAAGCCCGAAAACCTGCCGGGGGTTATCACGGACGGCGCGTCATGCAAACAACCTTGAAAATCGGAACACGCGGCAGCCCGCTGGCGCTGGCGCAGGCGCATGAAACGCAGGCGCGGCTGATGGCCGCGCATAGCATGCCGGCCGAAGCATTCGAGGTGGTCGTCATCTCGACCAGCGGCGACCGCATCCAGGACCGGCCGCTGTCGGAAGCCGGCGGCAAGGGCCTGTTCACCAAGGAGATCGAGGAGGCGCTGCTGGCGCGCCGCATCGACATCGCCGTGCATTCGTCGAAGGACATGCCGACGCTGTTGCCCGAGGGGCTGGAACTCAGCGCCTTCCTGCCGCGCGAGGATGCGCGTGACGCCTTCATCGGCAGGGCGGCGCGAACGATTGCGGGCCTGCCGCAAGGCGCCAGGGTCGGCTCGTCGTCGCTGCGGCGCCAGGCGCTGATCCGGCGGATGCGGCCGGATATCGAGGTGGTGATGTTTCGCGGCAATGTGCAGACGCGGCTGCGCAAGCTCGACGAAGGCATCGCCGACGGCACCATCCTCGCCTATGCCGGGCTGAAGCGGCTCGGGCTCGAAGATGTGGTCACCGACCTGATGCCGCTCGACGTGTTTCCGCCGGCGCCGGGGCAAGGCGCGATCTGTATCGAAAGCCGCATCGGCGACCGCGACGTGGAACAGATGCTGGCAGCGATCCACGACGGGCCGACCGGCGAGGCGCTGGCCTGCGAGCGCGCCTTCCTGGCGGCGCTCGACGGCTCCTGCCGCACGCCGATTGCCGGTCATGCGACGACGATATCGGGCGGAACGGTTTCCTTTGCCGGGCTGATCATCTCGCCCGATGGCACGCAGTCGCATGAAGTCAGGCTGCAAGGGCCGGCGCAGGAGGCGGCGCGCATTGGCGCGGAAGCCGCCGCGACCGTTCGGGCCAAGGCCGGCGAAACATTCTTCGACGGCTGGACCTGACATGCTCCGCGTCCTGGTGACGAGGCCCGAACCGGGCGCCTCGCGCACGGCGAGCCGGCTGGCGGATGCCGGCTTTCAGCCGATCCTGCTGCCATTGACCGAAACCGTGGCGCTGCCGGTCAACGCCGGCGCGCTCACTGACGCCGCCGCAGCGGTTGCGGTCACCAGCGCCAATGCCGTTCGCCATGCGCCGAAAGAAGTGATCGCGGTGCTCGCCGGCGTGCCGTGCCACACCGTCGGCAGGAAGACGGCGGAAGCCGCCCGCGCGGCCGGGTTTCTGTCGGTCAACGAAGGTCCGGGAAATGCCGAGGCGCTGGCCGATGCACTTGCTGGCAGTTACGCGGGGCAGACCATCGTCTATCTCTGCGGGCAGGTACGCTTTCCAGGCTTCGAGGAGCGGCTGTTTGCGTCGGGCATTCAGGTTCGCGCCGTCGAGACCTACGACACCGTTATGCTGGATTACTCCGACGAGGCCGTGCTTGCGCGCCTGTACGCCCGACCGGTCGCGGCGGTGCTGCTCTATTCGGCCAAGGCGGCCACGGCGATGCAGGCCCTGGCTAGCCGGCCGGCGCTGCGTGGCCTTTTTCAGGACACGCGCTTTTTCGCACTGTCGGGGCGCATTGCCGCGGCCTTGGGCGATGTCGCCGAGATCCGGATTGCGCCGGAGCCCAGCGAGGATGCCTTGCTGGGGCTTTTGCGGGCGCCGCGCTGACCGGCAGCTTGGCCGGCAGCACCAACGTGGACGATTGCCCTCGAGCCAGATTTTGTTCTTGCTTTGTGCCGGCAGCTATGCTACTAATTTGGGTATGGTGCTGATTCGCCCCAATGACCCGCCACAGAGGCGGGTTTTTCATTTCTGGTTCCGCATGGCATCTCCCAAAACCGCTGCGGCGTTTTGCCAAAACTGAACTCCAAAGCCTGGCGTCATCACGCCGCCCCTTTTCACCGCTTGGTGATGTGCTAGACCCTTTCAACCATCCCGAAGCGAATTTTGCGGAGCCCGAGCATGGTCAAGACGCCGAAGGTGCGGCATTCCAAGAGCCGCCGTGAGCCGGCGACCATCGAGCTCGAGCCCGGCGCCGTCTCGCGAGTCGCCGAAGAACAGGATGCCAGCACGCAGCAGCCAGCCGCGGCGCCGACCGACGAGGCACGGGCCGAGGAAGCGGCGAACGCCTCGCAGCCGGAGCCGCCTGAAGAGCCGGTGCATGCCGACCAGACCGATCTTGAGCCATGGGAACATGCCGACGCAGCCGCGCCGGCCGGCACGGAAGAGCCGGCGGATGCCGGCACCGATTCTACCAGGGAAAGGGAAACCCCTTATCCTGCCGGTTCGGATGCGCCGTCCGGACGCTCCACGGTTTCCGACTACAGTTTCGAGGATGCATCCAGCGCAACCGGGGCCGACGAACCGGGGATCGCAGGCCCCGGCGAGAAGACAGCTGAGACGAGGGACGACCATATGGCAGTGCAGCCGAAGCGGAGCGGCATCAACGCCATCGTCGCCGGTATTATCGGCGGCGTCATCGCGCTGGCCGCCGCCGGCGGGCTGCAATTTGCCGGCCTGCTCGGTGCGCCAGGGTCGGGCGGCGTCTCGCTCGACGCCGTCAATGGTGAGATCGCTTCGCTGAAACGCGAGGTCGCGGACCTCAGACAGGCCGGCGCCAACAATGACGCATCGGCCAAGGTGGACGGGCTGTCGTCGGCGCTGGACCGGGTCAGGGCGGACGTCGCGGCGCTGAAATCGACGGTCGAGCAAGGCGGCGCCGGCGACAATGCCGGGCTTGCGGCACTTGGCGACAAGGTCAGGCAGATCGAGACGGCGGTCGCGGCCCTCGGCAAGGCCGGCGGCACGGCGCCGGTCGATCTCGGCCCGCTCAACGAAAGGCTGGCTGCGCTCGACGCGCTGGTGAAATCCGCCAGCGACACGGCAAAGGCGCAGGAAGGCCGGCTTGCGGCGCTGGAACAGTCGGTTTCACAGCTATCGGGCAAGGTCGATGCACAGGCTTCGCAGCCGAAGATCGCGCTGGCCATTGCCGCCTCGGCGCTCAAGGCAGCGCTCGACCGCGGTGCCCCGTTCGCCGCCGAGCTCGAAACCTTTGCCACGATCTCACCCGATGCACCCGAGATCGCGACGCTGCGTGCCTATGCCGAAAAAGGCGTCCCGACGCGCGCCGAGATCGCCGCCGAAGCGGACGCCGCCGCCAACGCCATGGTCGCTGCCGCGACGCCCGTCGACCAGAATGCCGGCATCCTGCAAAAACTGCTGTCGAGCGCCGAATCGCTGGTCAAGGTCAGGCCGATCGGCGCCGTCGAAGGCACCGGCGTTCCGGAAACCGTTGCCCGCATGGAGGTCGCCGTCAACCAGGGCGACTACGCCAAGGCGCTCAGCGAATACGAAACCCTACCTGAGGCGGCCAAGTCCGCCGGCGCCGACTTTGCCGGCAAGCTGAAAGCGCGGATGGAGGTCGAGACACAGATCGATTCCCTCATCGCCGGCGCAATGAAGGCGTGAGGAACCCAATGATCCGCATCCTCGTCTTCCTCGCCGTCGTCTTTGCGCTCGGGCTCGGCTTCGCCTGGCTGGCCGACCGGCCGGGTGAAATGCTCGTCACCTTCAACGGCTATCAATACCAGGTCAGCCTGATGGTGGCGGCGGTGGCGGTGGTCGCCGTGGTTGCCGGGGTGATGATCGTCTGGTGGCTGGTCAAGGCGCTGTGGAACAGCCCCTATACGATCTCGCGCTATTTCCGCGTGCGTCGCCGCGACCGCGGCTATCAGGCGCTGTCGACCGGCATGATCGCCGCCGGCGCCGGAGACGGCGCGCTCGCCCGCAAGAAGACCAAGGAAGCGGCAAAGCTGATCCGCTCCGACCAGGAGCCGCTGATCCAGCTGCTCGACGCGCAGGCCTCGCTGCTTGAAGGCGACCATGAGGGCGCCCGCGAAAAATTCGAGACCATGCTCGACGATCCCGAAATGCGGCTGCTCGGCCTGCGCGGGCTCTACCTCGAGGCCGAGCGGCTCGGCGACCGCAACGCAGCCCGCCACTATGCAGGTCGTGCCGCGGCGGTGGCGCCGCAACTGGCCTGGGCGGCCGAATCGACGCTGGAAGACCTGACCGGACGCGGCGACTGGGATGGCGCGCTGAAACTGGTCGACGCCCAGAAGTCGACCCGCCAGATCGAACGCGATGCCGCCAACCGGCGCCGCGCCGTGCTGCTTACCGCCAAGGCGCAGGCGCTGATCGACAGCGATGCCAATGCCGCAAGGGCGGCGGCGCTCGAAGCCAACCGGCTGCGGCCGGATTTCGCGCCGGCGGCGGTCGTCGCGGCAAAATTGCTGTTTCGGCAGAACGACGTGCGCAAAGGCTCGAAAATCCTCGAGGCGGCGTGGAAGGCCGAGCCGCATCCGGAGATCGCCGAGCTCTACACCCATGCCAGGCCGGGCGATGCCGTGCTCGACCGGCTGAACCGGGCAAAGAAGCTGCAGGAACTGAAGAAGAACCATGCCGAGTCCTCGCTTGCCGTGGCGCGCGCCGCGCTCGATGCGCAGGATTTTTCAACCGCTCGCCGCGAGGCGGAAGCCGCCATCCGCATGGATCGCCGCGAAGGGGCCTATCTGCTGCTGGCCGATATCGAGGAGGCCGAGACCGGCGACCAGGGCAAGGTGCGGCAGTTGCTGTCGAAGGCGGTGAGGGCGCCGCGCGACCCGGCCTGGGTCGCCGACGGCGTTGTCTCCGAACGCTGGGCTCCGGTGTCGCCGATCACCGGCAGGCTGGATGCATTTGAATGGCGGGCGCCGATGGAGCGGCTTGGCCAGTTGATCGACAGCGATGAGGATACCGAGGCACCGGTGCCGGCCATCGCGGCTCCAGCCGAGCCGGCGCACGAAACAGCCGAGGTGATCGAGCATAGAGCCATCGCGACCGAGACACCGGGCACGAGGACCGAGGAGAAGACGGACGACCGTGCCGGCGAGGATCATGTGACACCGATCACCGCGGCGGCGTTTGCCCAAGTGCCGGACGATGCCGAGGCCGTCGAGCCGGCGCAGGAATTGACCCGGCTGCCCGACGACCCCGGCGTCGATCCCGACGACGCGGCGGATAAATCGACGCGCCGGTTTCGTTTGTTCTGATCCGGGTCGAGTGGACCCGAGTTTATTGGGAATGATTTGATGTTCGAACGCGTTCTATCGTTTCTGAAGGATTTGCCGTCCGGTAGCTGCGCCAGCCCCAGCGCCGACGATCCGCGCATTGCCGCGTCCGCCCTGCTCTATCATGTGATGAACGCCGACGGGGTGCGCCAGGACGCCGAATGGGAGCGGTTCAAGAAGGTGCTGGCGGAAAGCTACTCGATCAGCGGCGAGGAACTCGACGCGTTGGCGGCTGCCGGCGAGCGGGCCGACAATGAGGCGATCGACCTCTATGCCTTCACCAGCGTGCTCAAGCGCGATCTCGACGCCGACGCGCGAAAGGCCTTCATCGGCCTGATGTGGGAGATCGTCTATGCCGATGGCGAGCTGCACGAACTCGAGGACAATACCGTCTGGCGGGTCGCCGAGCTGATCGGCGTCGAACGTCGCGACCGTGTCGAGGCGCGCCTCAAGGCGGCCGCCGCGGTTCCTGGTGCTGCCGGAACGTCAAGCGACGAATAGACAGGATCCCGCGTTCCAATGCCGCCCAAGCCAAGTTCGAGACCAAAGATCCTGATCGTGCTGCATCAGGAGCATTCGAGCCCCGGGCGGGTCGGCCATACGCTTATCGAGGAAGGCTTCGACCTCGACATCCGCCGTCCGCCGCTCGGCGAGGCCTTGCCGCAGACGCTGGACGGACATGCCGGCGCCGTGGTGTTCGGCGGGCCGATGAGCGCCAATGACGGCGACGAATTCGTCCGCCGCGAAACCGACTGGCTCAAAATTCCGCTCAACGAGAACCGGCCGCTGCTTGGCATCTGCCTCGGTGCGCAAATGTTGGTCAAGCATCTTGGCGGCAGGGTCGAGGGCCATGGCGAGGGGCTGGTCGAGATCGGCTGGTATCCACTGAAGGCGACCGAAGCGGGAAGCAGGCTGATGCATTGGCCGGAGATGGTCTATCAGTTCCATCGCGAGGGTTTTTCGCTGCCGAAGGACGCGACGCTTCTGGCGACCGCCGAAACCTATCCCAACCAGGCCTTCCGCTATGGCGACAATGCCTGGGGCATCCAGTTCCATGGCGAATTGACCCGGGCGATGATGCAGCGCTGGGTGGTGCGCGGCGCGCACCGCTTCGAACTGCCCGGCGCGCAGCCCGGCCGCGACCATCTCGGTGGCCGGCTGATCTGGGACATGCACCTCAAGCGCTGGTTGGGCGAGTTCCTGCCGCTGATTTTCGGCAAGCCGGCGCTGCGGTGAGATCAGTGCATGTCGCCCAAAAGCGTGCAGCGGTTTTGGGATAACGACATGCACACACAAACAAACCAAAGCGCGTCGCGCTTTAGTTTCGTCCCCTGAGATGACGCACCTTGCGCAGCTGCGGGAACAGCACCGCCCATAGGCCGGCGACAGCGACCGCCCCGACGCCGCCGACCACCACGGCCGAAACCGTGCCGATCAACGCCGCCATGATGCCGGCGCGGAATTCGCCGAGCTCATTGGAGGCGCCGACAAACACTTGGTTGACGGCGTTGACGCGGCCGCGAACGTCGTCCGGCGTCCACAGCTGGATCAGCGTCTCGCGGATATAGACGCTGAACATGTCGGTGGCGCCGAGCAGGGCAAGGGCTGCGATCGACAGCCAGGTGATGGTCGAGAGGCCGAACAGAACCGTGATCGCGCCGAACAGCGCGACGAAGCCGAGCATGACGAGGCCGGCATGGTTGCGGATCGGGTGTCCGGCCAGCCAGATGGCGACGCAGATGGCGCCGACGCCGGGCGCCGAGCGCAACAGGCCGAGCCCCCACGGGCCGAGTTCGAGGATATCGCGCGCATAGACCGGCAGCAGCGCCGAGGCGCCGGACAGGAGCACCGCGAACAGATCGAGCGAAATCGCACCGAGCACGATCTTTTCGCTCCAGATATAGCCGAAGCCGGCGAACAGGGTCTGCACCGTCGGCCTGTCGGTCCGGCTGCGCTGGGCGGGCTTGGGGATGGTGAAAATCAGCACGGCGGCGATGAGCATCAGCACGGCCGCGGTGGTGTAGGCGGCTTCCGCCGAAAGCCCATAGAGCAGGCCGCCGGCGACCGGCCCGACGATGGTTGCCGTCTGCCAGGCGGACGAGTTCCAGGCGATGGCGTTGGCGAAATCCTCGGGCGGCACCAGATTGGCGAACAGCGATGAGGAGGCCGGCCCGAAGAAGGCGCGCGCGATGCCGAACATGGCGAGCACGATGAAGACCGGCATCGGTCCGGAGAGGCCGCGCAGCGTCAGCAGCAGGAGGGCCAAGGCGCAGCCCGTCTCGACCAGCACCGCCAGCGCCATGATCAGCCGGCGCCCAAAACGGTCGGCAACGTCGCCGGTGACCAGCACCAGCAGTAGCGAAGGCAGGAACTGGACGATGCCGACAAGGCCGAGGTCGAACGGGTCGCGGGTGAGATCGTAGATCTGCCAGCCAACGGCGACCGACACGATCTGGGTGGAGAATGTCGAGAGGAAGCGCGCCGCCCAATAGCTCAGGAACGGCCGGTGGCGAAAGGCGGCATAGCGCTGGTCGGATGGTACTTGGGATTCTGCGGTCATGGAATAAGGCCCCGTAGCGGCGATGTCGGCCGGCGGGGCACTTCCACGATGGGCGCTGGTCCGGCCAAGAGAGCCTTTAGCGCAGTTCGGCCGAAGGCGCGCGCAAAAATCCGGCCTGGATCAAGGAATTTTCAGGCTGTTCCATCGGTGATCGAGGAACGGCGCAGTCTGAGAGCCGTTTTGTAGCATCCCTTCGCGCCCCCCTCTGTCCTGCCGGACATCTCCCCCATGAGGGGGAGATCGGCGGCTTCAGCGCTCCACCCAATCTTGCGACGGTGGAGATTGGCGAAAGCCGGCATGCCGGCCAATCTCCCTCCTTGTGGGGGAGATGTCCGGCAGGACAGAGGGGGCGCTGTCCCTCTGGGACCAAAAAATTCTGCACCTTCAACACGCGGAGAAAGTCGCAGCATGGATACCAAGGTTTCCGCGACGTCGTTTCGCTCCAGATGACGAAGCGCGCTCCCACGCCTGCCTGCGTGGTATCGCTGTATCAGGCCGTCGCCTTGGCCTTCCTGCCCCTGCCTTTGACGGGCGCAGGCGGCGGGGCGGCTTTGCGGCCGAGGCCGATTGCCTTGGCCAGCTGCGAACGCGAGGCCGCGTAGTTGGGAGCGACCATCGGGTAGTCCGACGGCAGGCCCCATTTGGCGCGATAGGCGTCTGGCGTCAGCCCGAAATGAACGCCGATATGGCGCTTCAAGGATTTGAACTTCTTGCCGTCCTCGAGACAGATGATGTAGTCCGGCGTCACCGATTTCTTGGGATTGACGGCAGGCGTCTGCGGCGCGGCGACCGGCACTGCCGGTTGTCCGAGCCCGCCTATGGAGGCGCTGACGCTGGCGATGAGATCGCCGAGGCCGGAAGCCGGCAAGCGGTTCTTCTCGACATATGCGGACACGATATGGGCGGTCAGCTCGAGCAGGTCGATGTCCTTGCGAGCGTTGTTGCTGTCGTCGATCAATCTATTTCTCCGTCCGTGGGGGTCGCAGAAATTCCTAGTCGGCAAATCCGCGCAATGCAATGACGCCGCACCACGCCACACATTATTTTGAATAATAATACTAACGGCAGCGCGGGATTAACAACCCTGAGCCGGTGCTCGGTAATATCAGACAATCAGCAATATCAGATAATCAGGCATTTGTCGCGCCACAGTCGAAATCCGCCTTCGAAGGCGCGTGTGTTGTCGCACCGACTGCAATCGGCGGATAGTTCATAGACATTGCCGCCGATGATCATTTCGACGGATTGATCCAGCCGTTCGGCGGCCCGAAGCCAGCCATGGCTTCGGCCGGCCCCCAGGTGTTTGGCGCGTAGACAGAGGGCGGCGTGGTGTCGCCGAGTACCGGGCCGACGATCCGCCAGGCGAGCTCGCTGGCGTCCTGGCGGGTGAACAGCTGGCCGTTGCCGTTCATGGCATCGCCTATCAGCCGCTCGTAGGGCGGCATGTCGCCCTTCGAATCGTCGAGCGCGGTAAGCTCGACCTGTTCGCCGACCATGTCGTCGCCGGGTGCCTTGCGCCGGGCGCCGATCGAGATCGCCACCTGCGGATCGATGCGGAAGCGCACGTGATTGGAGTCGCCGGGTTTGATTGGATCGAAGACGTCGAGCGGCGGCCGTTTCAGCCGCACGATGACCTCGGTGGCGTGCACCGGCAGGGATTTGCCGGCGCGGATGAAGAACGGCACATCCTGCCAGCGCCAGGTATCGACGAAAAAGCGTACCGCCGCGAAGGTCTCGACCGGCGAGTTTGGCGCGACGCCCGGCTCGTTGAGATAGCCGTCGAACTGGCCGCGCACCACATCGTCCCTGGTCAGCGTCCGGATCGCCCGCAGCACCTGCACCTTCTCGTCGATAAGATCGTCGGCCGAGCGGCCGACCGGCGGCTCCATGGCGAGCAGCAAGAGGATGTTGAGCAGATGGTTTTCGATGACGTCACGGATGCAGCCGACCGCGTCATAGAAGCGGCCGCGGCCCTCGACGCCGAAATCCTCGGCCATGGTGATCTGCACGCTCTCGACGTAATTGCGGTTCCAGATCGGCTCGAGGAAGGAATTGGCGAAGCGGAAATAAAGCAGGTTCTGGATCGCCTCCTTGCCGAGATAATGATCGATGCGGAAGATCGCCTTTTCGTCGAAGACCAGATGCAGCACCCGGTTCAGCCAGCGCGCCGATTGCAGATCATGGCCGAACGGCTTTTCCACCATCAGCCGTGCGCCCTGGGCCGCGCCCGATTGCTCCAGCCCCTGGACGACGACCTCGAACATGGCCGGCGGCACCGCCAGATAGTGCAGCGGCCGCTGTGCGCTGCCGAGCGCGGTCTTCAGCTTTTCGAAGGTCGCAGGCGCCCGGTAGTCGCCGCTGACATAGCGCAGCAGCGAGGCAAGCCTGGCGAAGATCTTGTCGTCGATGCTGCCCAAGGAGTTGACGATGCCGTCGCGGGCGCGCGCCTGCAGCTTGGCGAGGTCCCAGGGATCGAAGGCGACGCCGATCACCGGCTCGTTCAGCGTTCCCTTGGCCACCATGGCGTAGAGGGCGGGGAAGATCTTCTTGTGGGCGAGATCGCCGGTGGCGCCGAAAAGCACCAGCGTGTCGGATCGTTCCTGGCTCATGGGCGTGCCCCCCTATCGCCCGTCACGAGCCGGCCTTCGGTTTTTCGACATGGCCGCCAAAGGCATAACGCATGGCGGACAAAAGCTTGTCGGCGAATTCGGATTCGCCTTGCGAGGAGAACCTGTCGAACAGCGCCGACGACAGCACCGGCGCCGGGACGCCGGTGTCGATCGCCGCCTTCAGCGTCCAGCGGCCCTCGCCGGAATCCGAAACCCGTCCGCCGAACTGCGTCAGCGCCGAATCGGCCTTCAGCACGCCGGCCGTCAGATCGAGCAGCCACGAGCCGATGACGCTGCCGTGCCGCCAGACCTCGGCCACCTCGGCGATATCGATATCGAACTGGTAATATTGCGGGTTTTCCAGCGGGCTGGTTTCGGCGTCGGCGGTGCGCTGCCGCTTGCCGGCATTCGCCGATTTCAGGATGTTCATCCCCTCGGCATAGGCGGCCATGACGCCGTATTCGATGCCGTTATGGACCATCTTGACGAAATGACCGGCGCCGCTCGGCCCGCAGTGGAGATAGCCGAAGGGAGCGGTTCCGGCGTCCTTGCCGGGGGCGGGCGAAGCTTCGGCGCCCGGAGCCAGCGTCGCGAAGACCGGATCGAGATGCTGCACCGCGCTGTCGGGGCCGCCGATCATCAGGCAATAGCCGCGCTCGAGGCCCCAGACGCCACCGCTGGTGCCGACATCGACATAGCTCAAGCCTTTCAGGGCCAGCCGCGCGGCGTGGTCGACGGCCTCATGATAATAGGAATTGCCGCCGTCGATAATGATGTCGCCCGGCTCCATCAGGGCAGCCACCTGGTCGACAATCCGGCCGGTGATGGCCGCCGGCAGCATCAGCCAGGCGCTGCGCGGCTTCGCCAGCTTGCCGACGAACTCCTCCATCGAGGCGGCTCCGACCGCGCCGGCGGTCACAAGTGCGGCGACGCTCGCCGGGTTGATGTCGTAGACGACACATTCGTGGCCATCGCGCAGCAGGCGCCGAACCATGTTGGCGCCCATCCGGCCCAGTCCCATCATTCCTATCTGCATGGTCTCGTCCTGCCTTACTTGAGGGATCGATGATCTAGCGGCGCTGTTATTGAAGCATGGTCTTTTCCGAAAACCGGTCTCCACTTTGCGGGATCATGCTATCCGGTATCGCCGATGCCGACAGAAAAGTCAGCGTTCTCCCAACGGCCGGCATCGGACCAGAAGAATGTGAAGACAATGCTATTGCTCGGGCTATTGCCCGGAGCGGCGGCGGCAACCGGCAACTCCGCGAGATGGATGCCGAAAAGGTTCGCGGCGGTCTCGCTGTCATGGACGGTTGCCCAATTGTCGCTGCTCCAATGAACGACCGCTCGGGCCAAAAAGTTCGATGCGCAGCGCCTTGCTCAGTAGACATGGTGTTGATCTGGCATCCAATACGTCTCCAGCCCATCCCTAGACCAGGAGCCGAACCCGTTTCAATCATTGCACCGCAAGTTGATCGCCAAACCGTCATCGATCACTGTTGACAAGCGCGTCCATCTAAAATTGTCTGACAAAATTGAAACGACGGCAGACATTAGCAGCCAAGAACGACGACTAACCTATGGGAGGAATATGACATGAAGAAGCTACTCGTCTTGAGTACCCTTGCGGCAATGCTCGCCGCAGGCACCGCGCTCGCCGACACCAGCGGCAAGAAGATCGCCTTCTCCAACAATTACGCCGGCAATTCGTGGCGGCAGGCGATGCTGGACAGCTACGCCATCGTCACCAAGAAGGCGGTTGCCGACAAGGTGGTCGGCGCCGCCGACGTCTTCACGACGGCCGACAAGGAAGTGCCGACGCAGGCAGCCCAGGTGCAGAACCTGATCCTACAGGGCTATGAAGCGATCGTCATCAACGCGGCGTCTCCGGATGCCCTCAACGGCGCCATCAAGCAGGCCTGCGACGCCGGCATCGTCGTCGTCTCCTTCGACGGCATCGTCACCGAACCCTGCGCCTACCGCGTCGTCGTCGACTTCAAGGACATGGGCAAGCAGGAAGTCGAGCAGATGGCCAAGTTCCAGCCGAAGGGCGGCAACCTGCTGGAAATCCGCGGCCTCGCCGGTACCTCGATCGACGATGCCATCCATGCCGGCATCCTCGAAGGCGTCGCTGCCCATCCCGAGTTCAAGATCGTCGGCTCGGTGACCGGCGACTGGGACCAGACGACGGCACAGAAGGCCGTCGCAACCATCCTGCCGTCGCTGCCGGATATCGTCGGTGTCGTCGACCAGGGCGGTGACGGCTATGGCGCGGCACAGGCCTTCGCCGCCGCCGGCAAGCCGCGCCCGACCATCATCATGGGCAATCGCCAGGACGAGTTGCAGTGGTGGAAGGAGCAGAAGGAAAAGGACGGTTACCAGACCTGGTCGGCGTCGATCGCGCCGGGCGTATCGACGCTTGCCTTCTGGGTGGCGCAGCAGGTGCTCGACGGCCGCACCGACGTGCCGCACGACCTGCTGGTTCCTTATCTTGCCTTCACCCAGGACGATTTCGAGGCCGCGCTGCCGAAGATTCCGAAGGGCGGCGTCGCCAGCCACGAATACACGCAGGAAGATGCCATCGCGGCGATCAAGGCCAACATCAAGTGAGCATGGCACTATTGTTGCCGCCACAAATAACCGGCTATCGTTGAGGGATGCCCGAGGCCAATGCAGACATCATCAGTTTGGACATCATAAGCCTGGACGGTGCCGAAAAACATTTCGGCGCCGTCAGGGCGCTCGCCGGTGTCGATTTCAGCGTTCGCGCCGGAGAATGCGTCGGTCTCGTCGGTCATAACGGCGCCGGAAAATCGACGCTCATGCATATGGTGGCGGGCACGCTTGCCCCCGACAGCGGGCAGATCGCGGTTCGCGGCGGCGTCGAGGCAAGTTATTCGGTGCCGCGCGCGCAGCAGCTCGGCATACGGTGCGTGTTCCAGGAACTGTCGCTCTGTCCGAACCTCAGCGTCGCCGAGAACACGCGGATCAACCACGCGTCGCTGCATGGCTTCGGCTGGCGGCGCAAGGCGGCCGATCTGATCGCCGCCAAGCTCGACGAGATCTTCCCCGGCCACAGCATCTCGGCATCCGACATCGTCGGCGATCTTTCCATCACCAGCCGGCAGATGGTGGAGGTGGCGCGCGCCTTCACGGTCACGCAGGAGCCTCTCGAACTGGTCATCCTCGACGAGCCGACCTCCTCGCTCGATGCGCATACCGCCGGCCAGCTGCTCGCCTTCGTGCGCCGCTTCATAGCCGCCGGCAAGAGCTGCATCCTGATCTCGCATGTGCTGGGCGAAGTGCTCGGAAATGCCGACCGCATCGTGGTGATGCGCGACGGCAAGGTGGTCGCTACCGGGCAGGCCGACGCCTTCGACCGCGACAGGCTGGTGACGGCGATGGGCGGAGCGGCGGCGCGCGAGAACGCCGCCGCAGAGATTGCGAGCGGCAAGCCGGAGCCCGGTCCGCTGCGGGTCCGGGCGCGCCCGGCGCGACAGCAGGACGGCAACGAGCTTGTCGCCCGTGCCGGTGAGATCATCGGCCTTGCCGGACTTGCCGGGCATGGGCAGACCGACCTTTTGCTGGCGATCTTTGCCGCGGCTTCCCGCGCCAGGACCGGCATCGAGGTCACCGCGCCGGTGGCGCTGGTCGCCGGCGACCGCCAGTCGGACGGGATTTTTCCGCAATGGTCGATCGCCGAGAACATCGGCATCCGTTCGCTGGCGCGATTGCGCAACGGCCTCTTGATCTCGCCACAGCGCGAAGCTGAGCTCGCAGAGCTGTGGCAGCGGAAAATCGGCATCCGCACGCCCGACATGAGCAACAACATCTTCTCGCTCTCCGGCGGCAACCAGCAGAAGGCGCTGTTCGCGCGGGCGCTCGGCTCCGATGCCAAGATCGTGCTGATGGACGACCCGATGCGCGGCGTCGATATCGGCACCAAGCTCGAAGTCTACGACCTCGTGCGCGAAGAGGCTCGCCATGGCCGCACTTTCCTCTGGTACACCACCGAAACCGAGGAGCTCGACAATTGCGACCACATCTATGTGTTCAAGAACGGCCGGATCGTCGCCAACCTTCGCCGCGACGAACTGACGGAGGAAAAGATCATCCAGTCCTCGTTCGGCGACGCGGCCTGAGATGACGGCGGTATCCATCGAGAATGGGCTAAAATCCTCGGCGCGCGCCACGAGGCGGGCGCGCATGCTGCGCAGCCTGCTGCCGGCACTGTCGCTGGCGCTGGTGCTCATCGCCATCGCCTGGCTCAACCCGCGCGCCATCAGCTATTTCGGTTTCAGCCTGATGCTCAATCTGGCGATCCCGATCGCTCTGGCGACGATCGCGCAGATGTTCGTCATCGCCGGCAACGAGCTCGACCTGTCGATCGGCACCTTTGTCGGCTTCGTCGGCTGCGTCACGGCGACGTGGCTGAAGGACGCGCCGTTGCTCGGCGTCGTCATCCTGCTCGGGTCAATCGGCGTCTACGCGCTGCTCGGCGCGCTGATCCATTTGCGCAACCTGCCCTCGATCGTGGTGACGCTCGGCATGAGTTTCGTCTGGCAGGGCCTGGCCATCCTGATCCTGCCCAAGCCCGGCGGCAAGGCGCCGGACTGGCTGCTGGCGCTGATGGCCTTCAAGCCACCCTTCATTCCGTTCCCGATCATCGCGGCATCGCTGATCGCAGCCGTTGTCCACTTTGGCCTGATGCGCACCTCCTATGGCGTCATCCTGCGCGGATCGGGCGGCAATTCAGCCGCACTCAAGCGCGCCGGCTGGTCGCTGCTGCGCACCAAGATCGCGCTGTTTGCGCTGACCGGCCTGTTCGGCGTTTTGTCCGGCATGGCGCTGATCGGCATCACCACCTCGGCCGATGCCAATATCGGCAATGGCTACACACTGCTTTCGATCGCCGGCGTCATCCTCGGCGGCGGCGAGTTCGTCGGCGGCCGGGTGTCGCCGATCGGCGCCGTCATCGGCGCGCTGACGCTGGCGCTGGCGGCGTCGCCGCTTTTGACCTTCATGCACATTCCGCCCGACTGGCAGGTCGCCGCCAATGGCGCCATCCTGATCATCGTGCTGGCGGCGCGGGTGCTGATCAGCCGCAGGGAGAGGTGAGCATGGCCTCGCTGCGGACGCTGTTCGCCAGACCCTGGATCTGGTCATTCTTCGGGGCGGTGCTGGTGTGGCTGGCGACGATCGCCTTCACCGGCGGCTATGGCGGCGGCGGCATGATCACGGCGGCGCTGTCGCTCGCCGTCTTCACCGTCATCGTCGGCGTCGGCCAGATGTTCGTCATCACGCTCGGGCCGGGCAATGTCGACCTGTCGCTGCCGGCCAATATCGGCCTTGCCAGCGCCGTCGCCATGAAGGTCATGGACGGCAATGATGCGATGATCGCGGTTGGCCTGCTGGCCGCGCTTGCCTGCGGCATGGCGATCGGCGCCGTCAACTACCTCCTGATCTGGGCGCTGCGCATTCCGCCGATCATCGCTACGCTGTCGGCCAGTTTCGTCATCCAGTCGGTCGATATCAGCTATGGGCGCGGCCTGCAGATCAAGCCGCCGTCGGGCTTTGCCGATTTCACCAACTGGCAGGTCTTCGGCATCCCGGTGCTGGCGATCCTCACCGTGCTGTTCACCATCGGCGCCGGCATCGTACTGCAGCGTATGATCTACGGACGCTCGGTGCTGGCGATCGGCCAGAACATCCGCGCCGCCTGGCTGGCAGGCGTCAATGTCGGCCGCACCCGCTTCCTCACCTACACGCTGTCGGGCGCGCTCGGCGGCCTCGACGGCGCGCTGCTCGCCGGTTATTTCCGCGGCGCCAATGTCGATATCGGCAACGAGTATCTGCTGGCCTCGATCGCGGTCGTCGTCATCGGCGGCACGTCGGTGGCGGGCGGCAAGGCCAATGTGCCGGGGGTCTGGGGCGCGGCGCTGTTCCTGGTGCTGCTGTTGACCATGCTCAACACGTTTGGCGTCAGCGTCGGTGTCCGCCTGGTGCTGACAGGGCTGATCATCGTCGGCGTCATCACCGCCGCCGGCGGGCAGAAGGCGCTGCGCTAAGGCAAGGCCCGACCCGGGCGCGAGGATATCAGTCCAGTCCGCCAACATCTAGGTTCCCATCGGGGCTTCGCCCCTGTAAATCGTTCGGCCGACGTCACTGCGTGAGGTTTGCGTGTCCGATTTCGTCAGCACTACAAGGCAGGGCAACGTCGCGCTGGTGACCATCGACAATCCGCCGGTCAATGCGCTGAGCTTCCATGTGCGCGAGCCGTTGATGCGGGCGCTCGCTTCCCTGCGAGACGAGCCGTCGGTGGGCGCAATCGTGATAGCCTGCGCCGGGCGGACCTTCGTCGCCGGCGCCGACATCACCGAATTCGGCAGACCGGCGCAGCAGCCGGAATTGCGCGCCATCCTCGCCGTACTGGAAACGATCGCCAAGCCGACGGTCGCCGCCATTCATGGCACTGCGCTCGGCGGCGGCCTGGAACTGGCGCTCGGCTGCCATATCCGTGTTGCCGACCGAGCGGCAAGGCTCGGCCTGCCGGAAGTCAAGCTCGGCCTGCTGCCGGGCGGCGGCGGCACAGTTCGCCTGCCGCGCTTGGTTGGTCCGCTGAAGGCGCTCAGTATGATCGTTTCGGGAACGCCGATCGGTGCGGCCGAGGCGCTCGCCGATGGCCTGGTGGATGCCGTCTTCGATGGCGACCTGATCGCGCAAGCGGTAAGTTTCGCCAGCGAAGTGGCCGCGAAAGGCGGTCCGTTCACGCCGGTGCGCGACCGCAATGATCGCCTCGACCAGGCGGACCTGCCGGCCTTCGACAAGGAGGTGGCAGCGCTTTCCAAAAAAACACGCGGCCTCGAGGCGCCGATCGCCTGTGCGCAGTCGGTCCGCAACGCCCTGACGCTGTCCTTCGAGGAAGCGCTGGCGGCGGAGCGCACGCTGTTCCTCAAACTTGTCGCCGGCGACCAATCACGCGCGCAGCGGCATTTGTTTTTTGCCGAACGCGAGGCGGCAAAAATTGCCGGCAAGGATGTCGTCAGGCGCAGGATCGCGCGGGTCGGGGTCATCGGCGCCGGCACGATGGGCGGCGGCATCGCCATGGCGTTCGCCAATGGCGGTCTTCCCGTGACCTTGCTGGAAACAACGCAGGAGGCGTTGCAGCGCGGGCTGGCGACGATCGAGAAGAATTATGCCGTTTCCGTCACCCGCGGATCGCTGAGCGAAGACGCCAACCGCGAACGGCTTGGCCTGTTCAAGGGTTCCACCGACTATGCCGATCTCGCCGATTGCGACCTGATCGTCGAGGCCGTGTTCGAGGAAATGGCGGTCAAGAAGGATGTCTTCGGCAGGCTCGATGCCGTGGCCAAACCGGGCGCGATCCTCGCCACCAACACCTCCTATCTCGACGTCAACGAAATCGCCGCTTCGACGTCGCGGCCGCAAGATGTCCTCGGCATGCATTTCTTTTCGCCGGCTAACGTCATGAAGCTTCTCGAAATCGTCCGCGCCGAAAAGACATCGCCCGACGTGCTGGCGACCATCGTCGATCTGGCACGGCGGATCGGCAAGGTGCCGGTCGTCGTCGGTGTCTGCCACGGCTTTGTCGGCAACCGCATGCTGGCGGCGCGGGGTTCGGAACTGGAGACGCTTCTGCTCGAAGGCGCAATGCCACGCCAGGTCGACCAGGTGTTCACCGATTTCGGCTGGCCGATGGGGCCGTTCGAAATGAGCGATCTCGCCGGCCTCGACATAGGCTGGCGCAACCGCAAGGCGCGCGGCCAGACGGCCGAAATCGCCGACGCGTTGTGCGAACAGGGACATTTCGGCCAGAAGACCGGCAGCGGCTTCTACCGCTATGAGAACGGTTCGCGCACGCCGCTGCCCGATCCCGAGGTCGAGGCGCTGATCCGCAACAAGGCTGCCGAACGCGGCATTGCACCGCGCGCAATCGGCGCCGAGGAGATCATCGAGCGGACGCTCTATCCGATGATCAACGAGGGCGCCAAAATTCTCGAGGAAGGGATTGCCGCCCGCGCCTCCGATATCGACGTCGTCTGGGTCAACGGCTACGGCTTCCCGGCCGGCAAGGGGGGACCGATGTTCTCGGCAAGCCTCGAAGGCGCGGACAAGATCATCCGGCGGCTGGATCACTGGCACCAGCAGACCGGCAAGGACGTCTTTCGAGTGGCACCCCGGCTCAGGCAGATGGCCGAAGCCGGTTCCTGGGACGGCGCTGCCGGCTGAACTTGGGACTAGCGAATCCGTGCGTCCATGATCTCGACAAAACGCGCGAACAGACCCGCCTGCGACTTTATCTTGAGCTTGCGGTAGATGTTGCGGCGATGAACTTTTACGGTTCCCGGCACGATGCGCATCGCCCTGGCAATCGATTCCGTGGAATGGCCCTGAAGCACCAGATCGACGACATGCTGTTCGCGCGGCGTGAGCGAGAGGCTCTTCCAGATGTGAGCACGCTCGAACTCGCTGACCGGAGCAATCGCTTCGTCCTGCTTCGTCTCTGCCGGTTTGTCGGCCGGAAGATCATGCCAGCGCAGCCTGACGAGGCTGATCACCGCAGGCGCCATGTCGCGCAGCAACCTGGCATCGGCGGTTCCGAACGGCCCCGAAGCGCGCAATCGCATCAGCGAGACGACCAGTGCTTCCTTTCCCGGTAGCGGTACGAAGAAGCCGACCTCCTCCGCAAGCTTGGTCTGGCTGTAATAGGAGCGGTAATATTCGCTGGCATAGAAGCGATCCGGCGCCAGTTCGCGCATACGCCAAAAGCCTTCCTTGCGCTCGACCGCCGCATGGTGGAACGGGTCGAGCAGATAAGGCCCTTCCTGATAGAGCGCGACGAAGACATGGCTTTCGGCCGGCGAGAATGTCTCGAACAGCAGGGGCGGGCGGGAAGCGCCGCGATAGCCGAAGATCACGCAATGATCGAAGCCGACATGCTGCCGGACCCAGGCGACCATCGCCTTGCCGAAAAGCTCGCCGCTCGTCTCCCGCGTCGCTGCGATGAGCGCAGCGAGCCGGCTGTATTCATCGCTGCGCGAAACGCCCAATTCATACCCCTTCAAACGAGAAAATAGACGAAATATACCACCTGGGAGGTATATACTAGCCGCCATTGGCTCTGATAGCGTTTCGAGGTTAGCTACCCGCAGGAGCCCGCAGCTTTGACCGCAGTGCCCGACATCGAGTTTCGCGGGGTCACCAAACGCTACGGCAGCGTGATCGCGGTCAGCGGCATCGATCTGGCCATCCCGCCGTCTGCCTTTGTCGCCTTGCTCGGGCCGTCCGGCTGCGGCAAGACAACCTGCTTGCGCATGATCGGTGGCTTCGAACAGCCAAGCGAAGGCGTGGTATTCATCCGTGGCCGCGACATGGCCGGCACGCCGCCCTATCGGCGGCCGGTCAACATGGTGTTCCAGCAATACGCGCTGTTTCCGCATCTGGATGTGGAGGACAACGTCGCCTATGGCCTCCGCCAGGCACGGCCGCGCCTTTCGTCGCGGGAGATCAGCCTGAAGGCAGGCGAGGCGCTCGCCATGGTTCGGCTTGCAGGCTATGGCCGCCGCAAGATCCATGAGCTTTCCGGCGGCCAGCAGCAGCGTGTCGCCCTGGCGCGGGCGCTGGTCAACAAACCGGCGGTGCTGCTGCTCGACGAGCCCCTGGCGGCGCTCGACAAGAAGCTGCGCACCGACATGCAGATAGAGCTGCAGAACCTGCAGCGCGAGATCGGCATCACCTTCGTCCTGGTCACCCACGATCAGGAGGAAGCACTGTCGATGAGCGATTTCGTCTGCGTCATGAATGGCGGGCGCATCGTCCAGCTTGGGCAGCCGAGCGAAATCTATGACGAACCCGCCGACCTCTTCGTCGCCGACTTCGTCGGCAAGACCAATCTCTTGAGCGGCAAGGTCGTCGGGCTCGCGGGCAAGCTCGTCGAGGTAGCGCTTGCCGACGGAACCGTCATTGCCGCGCGGAAGCGGACTCCGCTAGCTCAGGGTGAAGCCGTTTCGGTCAGCCTGCGCCCTGAATCGCTAAGCCTCGGCGCGCCCGGGAGCGGCCGGCTGAACGGGCTTGTCCGCAACCGGATCTTTCTCGGTTCTACTGCGGAATATGCAATCGAGGTCCAGGGCGTCGGGACGCTGCTCGCAAAGGCCGATCATCTGGTCGGCGGTGGAAATCTCTTCAAGCCGGGTGAACCCGTCGCCATCGGCTTTACAGCCGGAACGCCGCTGGCGTTTCCGGAGAATAACGGGACCAACCAGAGGGAAAACAAAAATGTCGAAATCGTATCGTGACGGATTGCCGATAAGCCCTGAAAAATTCGTCGACCAGTTGATGCGCCTCAAGCGCGGTTCCATCGGCCGCCGCGAGTTCCTTGGCCTTACCGGCCTTGGTCTCGCTACCGCGGTAATGGCCCGCGAACTCGGCATCATGCCGTCGGCAGCCTTCGCCCAGGAGGGGCTTGGCGACCGCATGTCGATTGCCACCTGGCCCAATTATCACGACCCGGCGACGTTCGAGAATTTCAAGGCCGAGACCGGCGTTGCCGTCGAGGTCAACGTGTTCGGGTCAAACGAGGAGATGCTGGCCAAGCTGCAGGCCGGCGCCTCGGGCTGGAGCCTTTTCGTTCCGACCAATTACACGATCTCGACCTATAAAAAGCTCGGCATCATCGAAGCGCTCGATATGGCCAAGCTTGCCAATTATGACGGCTCGCAAGAAGACCCGCGCTTCACCGGGGAGGGCACCATCGACGGCGTGATCTACGCGGTGCCGAAGAATTGGGGCACCACCGGCTTTGCCGTCAATACCAAGAAGCTGACCAAGCCGATGACGAGCTGGAAGGAATTCTGGGACACGGCCATGGCGGAAGGCGACGGCCGGACCATGGTCCATGACTACCAGCTCACCACGATCGGCAATGCGCTGAAATATTTCGGCTTCTCCTTCAACTCGCTGAAGCCGGACGAACTCGCCAAGGCGGAGGAATTGCTGCTGAAGGTGAAGCCGCATCTGTTCGCGGTCTCCAGCGACTACCAGCCGTCGATGCGTGCCGGCGACGCGTGGATGACGATGTGCTGGACCAATGACGGGGCGCAGCTCCACCGCGACATCCCCGAAATCGCCTATGTGCTTGGCAAGGAAGGCGGCGAGATCTGGACCGACTTCTACGCAATCCCCAGGGATGCGCCGAACAAGCCTGCCGGCTATGCCTTGCTCAACTATCTGATGAACCCGAAAGTCGCGGTCAAGGAGCACCTGGCCAACGGTGCGCCCTCCACCGATGCGCGAGTCAATGCGCTGCTGCCCAAGGAAGTGCTGGACAATCCGATCCTCTATCCGGCGGCGGATCTGCTGAAGCCGCTCGAATTCGGCGCGGCCGCGACGCTAACCGACCCGGGCCGGGCCGAATTGATGGCACGCTTCAAGTCGGCTTGAACCGGGCGGGCCACAGGCTCGCTGCAGACAACTCCCCCGGCGGACAGATGTCCGCCGGCATCGGGGCGGGTTTCGATGCGCAGCAATGTTTTTCGTCACAATCTCCTGACCGCCCTGCTGCTCGGTCCGGCGACCGCATGGCTGTTGGTGTTTTTAGTTTTGCCGTTCGTCGCGATCGCCGTCTTCAGCGTCGGCGAACGGGCGCCGGAAGGCGGCTATCAGACCGCTTTCACCTTGGCGCAGTATGCCAATCTTCCGGCGCGGGCGACCGCCTTCTGGAACACCATGGTGCTGGCGCCGGCGGGCGCGCTGGCCTGCCTTCTCGTTGCCTATCCGGTCGCCTATTACCTCGCTTTGCGCGCGCCAGAACGGTGGCGGCTGATCCTGCTGGCGCTTGTCGTCATCCCGTTCTGGACCAGCCTGCTGATGCGAACCTATGCCTGGATGTATGTGCTTGGCGGGCGCGGCATCCCGGCCCTGCTGGCCTATGTCGGGATCGAGGACGTGCGGCTGATCAACACGCCGGGAGCGGTTCTGCTCGGCATCGTCTATGGCTATCTGCCGCTGATGATCCTGCCGATCTATGTCAGCCTCGAGCGGCTCGACCGCCGATTGCTGGAGGCCTCCGCCGATCTCGGCGCGACGCCGCTCTCGACATTCCTTGGCGTGACGCTGCGACTGTCGTTGCCAGGTGTGATGACCGGCTTCTCGCTGGTCATGATCCTGCTGCTCGGCGAATATCTGATCCCGACGCTGCTCGGCGGCGGCAAGGTGTTCTTCATCGGCAACGCGCTGGTCGATCTGTTCCTGCAATCGCGCAACTGGCCATTCGGATCGGCAATCGCCATCACGCTTGTGGCGGTTTCCGTGGTCGTACTGCTTGCCGCCAACCGCATTTCGACCCGGCTTTCGGGTGCCCGCCGGGTGGACCTGATCTGATGCGTGCCTTCGTCGTTGCGGTCTTTGCCTTTCTCTATCTGCCGATCGCGCTGGTGGTGCTGTTCTCGTTCAACGCCGGCCATCACGCCAGCGAGTTCACCGGCTTCTCGGTGCAGTGGTACGGCAAGGCCCTGGCAAACCCGTTCCTGGTCGAAGCGCTGAAGAACAGCCTGTTCATCGCCACGACCAGCGCCTTGCTGGCGGCGCTGTGCGGCATGGCGGCGGCGCTCGGCCTGGCGCGTGTCGGCGCGCGGACGCGAGCCGTCTTCGACGGGCTTTTGGGGGCTGCGATCGTCGTTCCTGGCGTCGTCATCGGCATCTCGACGCTGGTCGCGCTGGTCCAGCTATTCGGGGTGGTCAACCCGTTTGTCGCTTCGCTGTGGCCGAACGACCAGCCACCGCGCCTGGCGCTCGGCTATGGTTCGATCATTGCCGCGCACGGGCTGTTTTCGATGGCGCTGGTGGCGATGATCGTCGGCACGCGCCTCGGCAGCCTCGACCGCAACCTGGTCGAGGCATCGAGCGATCTTTACGCCACCCCGCTGACGACCTTCCGCAGCATCGTGTTGCCGCAGATCATGCCGGCGGTGATCGCCGGTTTTCTACTCGCCTTCACATTCTCCTTCGACGATTTCATCGTCGCTTTCTTCGTCGCCGGCGCGCAGACGACATTGCCGATCTATGTCTTTGCCTCGATCCGGCGCGGGGTCACGCCGGAAATCAATGCCATCGCGACGATCGTGCTCGTCGCCTCCGTTCTGCTCGTGGTGCTTGCCCAATGGCAATTGCGGCAACGAAAACCATCACACTGAAAGACAAAAAACATGATTCTGAGAGATCGCATCGCCGTGGTGACGGGTGCCGGGTCGGGGATCGGGCGTGCCGGCGCCATGATCATGGCCAGGGAAGGCGCCCTCGTGGTGATCGCCGACAGGGACCGGGGGGCGGGGGAAGCAACCGCTTCCGACATTCGTGCGGCCGGCGGTCGGGCCGAGGCCGTCGCCACCGATGTCAGCGAGGATGCGGCGGTCGAGCAGCTCATTACAGGAACGCTGCGCCGGCATCGGCGGATCGACATCCTGCACAATCACGCTGGGATCCAGGTCGGCGGCACGCTGACCGAAGTCGGCGCCGACGGCATGGATGCCTCTTGGCGGATCAATGTGCGGGCGCAGTTCCTCGCGGCCAGGCTCGTCATGCCCTCGATGATCGCGCAAGGCGGCGGGGTGATCCTGAATACCGCCTCGAATTCGGGTGTGTTCTACGATCGCGAAATGATCGCCTACGCAACGTCAAAACATGCAGTAGTGGCGATGACCCGGCAGATGTCGCTCGACTATGCCAAACACAATGTCCGCATCAACGCGCTGTGTCCCGGTTGGGTCGATACGCCCTTCAACGAGCCGTTCATAATGCAGATGGGCGGGCGGGCGGCGATCGAGAACTATGTCCGTACCAAGATTCCCATGCAGCGCTGGGCCAGCGCGGAGGAAATCGCCGAAGCGATCCTGTTCCTCGTCTCCGACCGCTCGTCCTTCATGACCGGTCAGGCGCTGGTGATCGACGGTGGCGAAAGCATCGGCTGATCCGCAGCTCCCGGCGGGCGGGAGCTGAAATTCTCTTTGGCCCAACGGCCGGCGGCGAGATGTGCTTTCGTATCGAGGAGAATGCGGCCAACATGGCCGGGCCGGAAAAGAGAAGGCTGCACAATGGCTGAGGCCTATATCTGCGATTATATCCGCACGCCCATCGGCCGCTTCGGCGGGTCGTTGTCGGCGGTCCGCGCCGACGATCTCGGCGCGATCCCTCTGAAGGCGCTTGTCGAGCGCAATCCAGGCATTGATTGGGCTGCCACCGACGACGTCGTCTACGGCTGCGCCAACCAGGCCGGCGAGGACAATCGCAATGTGGCGCGGATGGCGCTGCTGCTCGCCGGCTTGCCCAGGGAGGTTCCCGGCTCGACCGTCAACCGTCTCTGCGGTTCGGGCATGGACGCGGTGATGATCGCAGCGCGCGCCATCAAGGCCGGGGAGGCCGAGCTGATAGTATCAGGCGGCGTCGAATCGATGAGCCGTGCTCCGTTCGTGCTGCCGAAGGCCGAAAGCGCGTTTTCGCGCAATGCCGAAATCCATGACACCACCATCGGCTGGCGCTTCATCAATCCGCTGATGAAGAAGCAATACGGCGTCGATTCGATGCCGGAGACCGCCGAGAACGTGGCGGAAGAGTTCGCCATCTCCCGCGCCGACCAGGACGCATTTGCCGTGCGCAGCCAGAACAAGGCGGTCGCCGCACAAGCCAATGGCCGTCTGGCAAAGGAAATCACGCCGGTAACGATCGCGCAGCGCAAGGGCGATCCGGTTGTTGTCGATCGAGATGAACATCCGCGCGCGGGCACGACGATCGAAGCACTGGCCAAATTGCCGACGCCGTTCCGGCAAGGCGGCACGGTTACCGCCGGCAATGCGTCAGGCGTCAATGACGGCGCGGCGGCGCTGATCGTCGCTTCGGAAACCGCCGTGAAAAAATACGGACTGACGCCGATCGCCCGCATCCTCGGCGGTGCCACCGCCGGCGTGGCGCCGCGCATCATGGGCATCGGCCCGGTGCCAGCCACACAAAAGCTATGCGCCCGGCTCGGCCTGAAGCCGCAGCAATTCGATGTCGTCGAGCTCAACGAGGCCTTCGCCTCGCAAGGCATCGCCGTACTGCGCCAGCTCGGCATTGCCGAGGATGCGGACCACGTCAACCCGAATGGTGGCGCCATAGCGCTCGGTCATCCGCTCGGCATGTCCGGAGCGCGCATCACCGGCACGGCGGCGCTGGAGCTGCGGGAACGTGGCGGCCGCTATGGCCTCGCCACCATGTGCATCGGCGTCGGCCAGGGGATCGCGGTGGCGCTGGAGAGGTTGTGAGCTAGCAGCGGTCGTTCTAAAGGTGCGAACGTTTACAGCCGTTCCGCCCAGCCAAATTTGACCATGTGGACAAAAGCCGGGCACCGCTCCATAGTTCCTTCGCCGATATTCCAGAGAAGAGAGCCGGCTCGACACGGCGCCAATCAGAGGGGCATGCAATGGACAACGGGAAGAGCAGAATCCAATCGAAACGCGAAGGGCTTTCGCGCCGCAACGTGCTGGAGCTGGGCGCGCTCGGCCTGGCGGCAGCGATGCTGCCGGGCAGCGCCTTTGCCAAGACCAAGAAGCTGAAAGTGGCGGCGATCTTCGCCACGCCGATCGAGGAGCCGTGGGACAACCAGATCCACGTCGCCCTGCAAAAGGCCGAAAAGGAACTCGGCATTGAATACAAATGGTCGGAGAAGGTGCAGACGGCCGATTTCAGCCGTGTCATGCGCGAATATGCGCAGGGTGGCTATGAGCTGGTGCTGGGCGATGCCTTCGCCGCCGAGCGCGAATCGCGCAGGACCGCCAAGCAGTTCCCGAAGACCGCCTTCCTGTTCGGCTCCGGCGCCGGGCCGGCCGAGCCGAATTTCGGCGTTTTCGACAACTGGATCCACGAGCCGGCCTATCTGTCCGGCATGATCGCCGGAAAAATGTCCAAGTCAGGCACGATCGGCGCCGTCGCGGCGATGGGCATTCCGGAAGTGAACCGGCTGGTCAACGCCTTCTTTGCCGGCGCCAAGGAGGTCAATCCCAACATTAAGAAGAAGGTCGCCTTCATCGGCTCGTTCTTCGACCCGCCAAAGGCAAAGGAAGCGGCAGTCGCCCAGATCGACGCCGGCGTCGACGTGATCTATGCCGAGCGCTTCGGCGTCATCGAAGCGGCGGTCGAGAAGAAGATCCTCGCCATCTCCAATATGTCGGACCAGTCGAGCCTCGGCCCCGACACGGTGATCACCGGGCCGGTCTGGGACATGTATCCGACCGTCGAGCAGGCGATCAAGCTGGTCAAGGCCGGCGTCTTCACCGCGCAGGACTACGGCGATTTCTCGCGCATGGCCAAGGGCGGCTCCTACCTCGCGCCCTACCATAAATTCGACAAGACGCTGCCGGCCGAGGTCAAGGAACTGGTCGAGAAGAAGAAGGCCGAGATCCTCGATGGCAATTTCCGCGTCGACGTGGATGAGAATACGCCGGTCTCGGACTGAGATCCCTCCCCCTTGAGGGGAGGGTGGCCCACAGGGCCGGGTGGGGTCCTCAGGGACGCGCTCCGTCGTCTTAAGTCAAGTCGAGGCAGCTGAGGTGACCCCTCCCGCCTCGTTTCGCTCGGCACCCTCCCCTCAAGGGGGAGGGATATCCGCGCCATCTCTCACCAGGAGTGCCCTTGCCTGCCCCTGTCATAGAAATGCGCGACATCTCCAAGAGCTTTGGCGCCGTCAAGGCGAACGAAGCCGTCGATCTCAGCGTCGCGCCGGGCGAGATCCTTGGGCTGCTTGGCGAAAACGGTGCCGGCAAGACGACGCTGATGAATGTGCTGTTCGGCGCCTACGCGCCCGATGCCGGCGAAATACTGGTGCAGGGCCGGCCGGTGACGATCAACAGCTCGGCCGATGCGCTTGCCGCCGGCATCGGCATGGTGCACCAGCATTTTCACCTCGCACCGCGGCTTTCGGTGCTGGAGAACCTCTTGATCGGCATTCCTGGCAGGTCGGGCCGGATCGACCGTGCCGGCGGGCTGGCGCGGCTTGCCGAAATCGGCCGCCAGCACGGGCTGACGCTCGACCCGGACCTCCCCGTCTCGGCACTGGCGGTCGGCGAACAGCAGCGTCTCGAAATCGTCAAGGCACTGTTTCGCGGCGCAAGGCTGCTAATCCTCGACGAGCCGACGGCGGTGCTGGCGCCAACAGAGGTCGACGGGCTGTTTTCGGCGCTGCGCTCGATGGCGGCACAAGGGCTCGGCATCATCTTCATCTCGCATAAGCTGAACGAGGTGCGGGCGCTGACGCATCGCTGCGTCGTGCTCAGGCACGGGCGCGTCGCCGGCCGCGTCAATGCGCCGGCTAGCACGACGTCCTCGGAGATGGCGCGGCTTATGTGCGGGCACGAGATCGTGCCGCCGGCAAGGGGGCCATCGACGCCGGGTGCGGCGGTGCTGACGCTCGACGGCATCTCGACCTCGCGCCATTCCGGCATGGGGCTGCGCGATGTTTCGCTGTCGGTCCGCGCTGGCGAGATCCTTGGCATCGCCGGCGTCTCCGGCAATGGGCAGCGCGCGCTTGCCGAGGTCATCTCCGGCGTGCGAGTGCCCGATGCCGGACAGATGACGATAGCCGGCAAAGCGGTTTTGCGGTTCTCGCCGCGCGACGTGCAGGCGCTCGGCCTCGGCCGCATCCCGGAAGACCGCATGACGACCGGGCTGGTCACCAATCTGCCGCTTGCCGATTCGATGGTGCTGCCGCGCATCGGCACGGAGGCGTTCAGCCGCAACGGCCTGCTCAGGCCGGATGCGATCCGCGCCTTCGCCGAGGCGCAGATCAAAGCCTATGACATTCGCTGCCCCGGGCCGATGACGCGCGCGGGCGCGCTTTCCGGCGGCAATCTGCAGAAGGCGCTTTTGGCACGCGAACTCGCCTTCGATCCGAAGGTGCTGATCGTTTCGCAGCCGACTCGCGGTCTCGATATCGGCGCCGCCCGCTTCATCCACGAAAAATTCCTCGACATGCGCGCCAAGGGCTGCGGCATCATCGTCATAGGCGAGGATCTGGAAGAGTTGCTAATGCTCTGCGACCGTATCGCGGTGATGTATGAGGGCCGCATCGTCGGCACGCTGGACAGCGCGGATGCCAGCGTCGCGCGGCTCGGCCTGATGATGACCGGGGCGGAGGGGAGCGTCTAGATGGACTTTCTGGTAGCGCTATCCCCCACCCCTAACCCCTCCCCACAAGGGGGAGGGGGACTTCCGTCGACGCTGACCTTTCCAAATTGCCTGCCTTTCGGCGCCAAAGGGGAAGGAAAGGCTTGATGTTCCGTCTTGAGGCCCGCACCTCAACGCCCACCTGGTTCAATCTGGCGCTGCCGCTGCTCGCCATCGGGGCGACGCTGATCCTGTGCAGCGGCCTCATCGCACTGGCCGGGGCCGGTGTCGTCGAAGCCTACGGCGTGATGTTTTCGGCGTCGTTGGGCGACAGCTACGCCATCACCGAAACGCTGGTGCGTGCTGCCCCGATGATCTTCACGGGGCTGGCCGTGGCGGTCGCCTTCCGCGCCAAATTCTGGAACATCGGCGCTGAAGGGCAATTGCTGGCCGGTGCGGTGGCGAGCTGTGCCGTCGGCGCCATCCCGATGCCGGGGCCGCTCGCCATGCTGCTGATGGCGCTGGCGGGCGCCGCCGCCGGCGCGGCCGTCGCCCTGATCCCCGCGACACTGCGGGTGAAATTCAGGGTCGATGACGTGGTCAGCTCGCTACTGCTCAACTCGGTCATCTTCTACGCACTGATGGCGCTGATCGAGGGGCCATGGAAGGACAGTTTCAGCGGCTACCCGATCTCGCCGCCGATCGAGGATGCGGCCAACTTTCCAGTACTCATCGAGGGCACACGGCTGCATCTCGGCGTCGTCGCGGCGCTGGTCGCGGCACCGGTCATCTGGTTCGTGGTCGCGCGTACGACGCTCGGCTTCCGCATCAGGGTCACCGGCGAGAACCCGGAAGCCGCGCGCTATGGTGGCATCAATGTCGAGCGGGTACTGATCTCGACGGCGCTGCTGTCCGGCGCATTGGCCGGCCTTGCCGGCGTCGGCGAGGTCGGCGGCGTGCATTTCCAGGTGATGAGCGACATCTCGCCGGGGTATGGCTATTCCGGCATCGTCGTCGCCATGCTGGCGAGGCTCAATCCGCTCGGCGTCGTGCCGGCCGCGATCTTCCTTGCCGCCGTCATGACCGGCGCCGAGGCGATGTCGCGGGCGACCGGCGTTCCGGCTTTCCTCAGCGAAGTCATCCAGGGAACTGCGCTGCTCGCCATGCTGGTGGCGCTGCTGTTCACCGCATATCGCATCCGTCGCGTGGGAACAGCCAAATGAGCGTGGTGCTGGAACAGATCTTGCAGGTCGGCTTCCTGGCCGCGATCATCCGGATCGCCACACCTTTGGCCTTTGCAACGCTGGGCGAGATGTTCTCCGAGCGGGCCGGCGTGCTCAATCTCGGCATCGAAGGCATCATGCTGTTGTCGGCGATGACCGGCTTCACCGCGACCAGCCTCAGCGGCAGCCTGTGGCTCGGCGTGCTTGCGGCGATGCTGACCGGTGCGCTGATGGGTGCCGTGCATGCGCTGTTTACGGTGGCGCTCGGCCTCAGTCAGCATGTCTGCGGCATCGGCGTGACGCTGTTCAGTTCAGGCCTTGCCTACTTCCTCTATCGGCTGATCTTCGGCCAGCAATCGGTGCCACCGAACATCAAGGGGTTCGAGACGCTGCCGATCCCGATACTGTCCGGCATTCCGGTGCTTGGGCCGGCGGTGTTCAACCAGTTTTCGCTGGTCTACATGGCGATGCTGTCTATTCCCCTGGCCGCCTTCGTGCTCTACCGCACGTCATGGGGCCTGTCGGTTCGCATGGTCGGTGAAAACCCGCGCGCCGCTGATTCGGCCGGCGTCAGCGTCATCGTTACGCGCTTTCAGGCGGTGATCCTCGGCGGTGCCTTGATGGGGCTGGCCGGTGCCTTCCTGTCGATGGCGCAGTTCAACGCCTTCACCTTCGGCGTGGTTTCGGGGCGTGGCTGGGTGGCGATCGCGCTCGTCGTTTTCGGCCGCTGGGATCCGTGGCGCTCGGCCGGTGCGGCACTGCTGTTTGCCTTCGTCGACGCCTTGCAATTGCGCATGCAGGCGAGTGGGCTTGGCCATATCCCTTACGAAGTGTTCCTGATGCTGCCGTTCATCTTCACCATCGTCGCCATGGCGGTGATGTCGCGCAATGCGGTAGCCCCGTCGGCGCTGCTCAAGCCGTTCCGGCGCGAAGAGCGGTAGCGGCGCTTCGCCTCTCACATCGCGGTGAAGCCGTTATCGACGAACAGATGGGCGCCGTTGACGAAGCTGGCCTCGTCGCTAGCCAGGAACAGAGCTGCCTTCGCTACCTCTTCCGGCTCGCCGATCCGGCCTTGCTGCGCCGCTAGTGCCGCGTCGGAGACATCGACGCCAAGTTTGTCGAGATCGGCGACCTCGCGCAGGCCATGCGGTGTCCTGATGAAGCCGGGGCAGACCGCATTGCAACGGATGTTGCGGTCGCGGAATTCGACGGCAATGGCACGCGCGAACATGTGGCAGGCACCCTTGGTGGTGTCGTAGAGCACCTCCATCGGCGTCGCCGCCACCGCCGAGATCGACGAGGTGCAGACGATGGAACCGCCGCCGGCGGCGATCATGCCGGGCAGCACGGCGCGCGTCATCAGGAACATCGAACGCACATTGACGGCATGCAGCCAGTCCCATTCCTGCAGCGTCGTCTCCAGGAAGGGTTTGATGACGATGGTGCCGGCGTGATTGAACAGAACCGTGACCGGGCCGAATTTTTCCATCACGCCCGTCACCGCCGCTTCGACCTGCGCCTCATCCGATACGTCGGCCACCCAGTGCTCGGCGACATGGCCGCGTTGCCTGATTGCCGCTGCGGTGACGGCGGCGGCTTCGCCGTTGCGGTCGATGATCGCCACCTTGGCACCCTCGGCCGCGAAAAGCTCGGAGGCCGCACCGCCCATTCCCGTCGCGCCGCCCGAAATGATTGCGACCTTGCCGGCCAGTCTTGTGCCCATGTTTTGCTCTCTGCTGCCTTGCCGTGCGTTGAAGCAGCGATGCTATCCCGCATCCATTGGATGGCCAAGGAGCCACAGACACATGGACCCGACGTTTTCTGCCGTCACCCCGGCATGCCTCAAAAGGCGGCGCTAAGCAGCAAAAGCACTAATTTGTCTAGCGTTTTTAGAAAACCATTCTAAGAATCAAGCGAAAATAGCACTCGACAAAGTCTACTGATTTTATAGATTAAGCGCCGAGACGGAGGTCGATATGTCCTATAGCCAGAACGCTCAGACTGCCCCCAGAGGCCAAAGGCTGGGTTCCGACCAGGTATGGCGGCCGGCCTATGCCGGCGCTTTCGCCTATCTCGTCTTTGCCCTTGCGTTTGTATTCACCGGGGCAGTGGTACTGGGGCTGATCCCCTGATTATGGAGGCTTTGATCGTCGGGGCTTCCTCGGGATAGCGGCCTGTCGTTTACAGAAATTCCGGAGTTGATGAACCGAATGCCGGTGCGCTTTTGCGCGCCCTGATTCCAACGTGATGGAGGAGATGGCAATGCCGATCGAGTTCACGCATGTTCCCGGTAAGATCCACGCTGCCGACGCCAGCTTTTTCTACGACTTTGTCGAGACCGCGACGAAGCTGTCACTGATCGAGGATACCGGATTCCAGAAGATCGTCATCGACGACCAGGCCGGGCTGCTGACCAATATGGACCTTGCCGCCCAGACGCTGGACCGTACCTCCTCCCTGGGGGTCGTGCTTACGCATTGGGCGGGCGTGATCGAACCAATCGTGGCGGCGCGGCAGCTCGCTGCCCTCGACGCGAGAAGCGGTGGCCGGCTGTCGCTCAGGATGCTCAGCGAGCCGCTGAGCGACGACGATGCCGAGGCACGTCCGGCCGGCCATACGGTGGTCTGGCAACGCATCGACGAATATCTGGTGCTGCTGAAGCGATTGTGGTCGAATGACAGGCCGTTCGACCATGAAGGCGCCTTTTACAGTATCAAAGGCGGCTATGTGCCGCGCAAGGGGCCGCATGGTGCCGACGTGACCATCCGCATGGGCGGGCAGTCGGGCACCGCGCTCAGGGTCGCGGGCAGGCATGCGGACGTGTTCGAGTTGGCGCCGGGCTCGCTTGCAGAAATCCGCCAATCAATGGAGCGCGTACGCGACGCCGCCGCCGAACACGGCCGGGCCGGCAAGCTGCGTTTCGCGCTTCCCGTCCGAATCCGTTCGGAAGACCGGATCCGCTCGGAAGACAAGCCGGCCGCTTCCTGCCAGAAGGCGCTCGAACTTGCCGGGCCGCCGGCGCAGGTCGCGCTGTCGCTGCTTTCCTACGCCGCTTTGGGGATTAAGGAGTTCATGATCGTCGGCGTCGACAGGCCGCGCGAGATTGCGACCGCCGGCCGCGAGGCGATCGCACTGCTGCCCAATTCGCTGGCGCGGCGCGAGGCGGATGCCCCGGCGCCGGGGGCGTTTGCGTCACGCGCAACACAGGGCGTGCGTGCCGGCTGCTGAAAGAGGCGTGGCGGGCGAATGGATTGCACTGCGTTGCAGCCACCTACGCTGGGGTTCACTGCCATTCCGGGAAAGCCGCGCGAGCGGCCCTGGCCAGCGTCGCGATTTCCTCATCGGGAACGGAGCTGTAGGGCCAGAGCAGTCGCGGGCCGAGCGGCGCCCAGCCGCCGGCCGCCGCCATCGCCTTGTCGAGTGCCGCATCGCTGACATCGTAACGCACGCGAAACGGCAGGACATGTGCGGCGAGGAAGGCCTGTATGCGGGCCTCGACCTCGGCAGCGGCGGCCGTGTCGGTGCGGATTATCTGCCACCACTGCACCGCGCCCTTCGGGTTGAGGCAGGCGACGTTGGAATAGCTGCCATGGGCCCCTCCAGCATAGCCTGTTGCCAGGGTGTGGCCGGGGACGAAGACGGAAAATGCGTCCAGTTTGCGGCGCATATCGGCATACCAGCCGGCGTCGCCGCCCGGCAGCTTGGCGCCGATCAGCGACGGCACGGCCGCACGCAATCTGGCGATGCCGTCGAGCGTTAGGCGGCGCTTGGCGTGCGGCGGGTTGTAGAGCACCAGCGGCGTTTCGGGCGCGGCCTCGCAGAGGCCGCCGGCAAAACGCATGATTTCATCGTCGCTGGGCGGCCACCAGTCGGGCAAGGTGAACTGCACCGCCGCCGGGCGAAGTGCGGCCACCCGCGTCAGCCGCTCCAGCGCGACGCGCGGATTGGACTGGCTGATGCCGATCTGGAAAGGAAGGCGCACGCGGCCGGCCATGGTTGCGACCAATTCGCAAAGCCGGTCGAATTCGGGTTCGGTCTGGCAATGGAATTCGCAGGCCGTGCCATTGGAATAGACGCCGTCGACGCCTGAGGCGCAGAGCCGGGCGATCGTCTCTTCCGTCGCCTGCCAGTCGATCGCTCCGCGATCGTCGATGGCCAGCATCACCGCACCCCAGACGCCGCGCGGTGCGTGTGCGGGCAAGCGGGCCAGATGGTCGTTGAGGTCAGCGTGCACCGGCGATCTCGTGTTCGCGGCGGGTTTCGTTCGATGCGAAGGCAGCCTCGATAATGGCGATCATCTTGCGCCCATAGATGCCGTCGACCGGCACCGGCGTGTCGTCGGCAATGGCATCGCGCATCGCGCTCCATTCGCGCACCAGCGCGCTGTGCATCCAGTTCGGCTCAAAGGAACCGGGCAGCTCCGTCCAAACCGTATCACGCCCAAGCATGGTGCCGCGGTCCATGTCGATGCGCAGCGTTCCCTGCTCGCAGACCAGGTCCATGGCGTAGGTGGTGGCGCCAGTGCGGTAGCCGACGCTCTGCACCTGGCCGATGCCACCGCCGGCGAAGCGCAGTCCGAGCAAGGCGCTGTCGTCTGCTTCCTGATCATGGAACTTCGCGCCGAGCATGCCGCTCACCGACACGACATCGTCATCCATCAGCCAGACGAGGCGATCGACGGCGTGGATGCCGGCCGTCAACAGCATTCCGCCGCCGGTCGCCTTGCGCAGATGCCAGTCGCGGCGATTGTGCTCCATCCACAGCTTTATGATCCAGCTCGATCCGGCGAGCGGCCGGCCGAGCGCTCCTTGCTCCAGCTTGTGCCTGGCCGCCATGCAGGGCAGGGCGAAATGCATGAGATGGGCGACCATTAGCTTGACGCCGCCCTCGGCCACGGCGGCGTTGATCGCATCGCAGGCGGCCGCCGTCGGCGCCATCGGCTTTTCGAGCAGGATGTGCTTGCCGGCCCGTGCCGCGCCAATCGCCATTTCGGCATGGAGATGGTGTGGGCTGGCAATGAGGACCGCGTCGACCTCCTTGTCGTCCAGCAGCTTGTGCCAGTCGGCGTAACCGCGGCCGCCATGTTCGGTGGTGAAGCGCTGCAGCGCATCGGCATTTCCACGAGAAGCGGCAACGAGGCGAATGCCTCCAATCTCACGGATTGCCCGCGCATGGGCCGCGCCGAAATCGCCGGCGCCGATAATTCCTATTCCAATCATGATCCTGCCTTTTGATAAGCGGCGTCGATCAGCGACGTCGCCGCAACATAATCCTCGATGGACACCGACGGAGGCGCGGTTCTCGCCAGCCGGTCGAGCGTATCGCGCATGAACAGACGATAGCGTGTTGCCGGCAGTTCGACCGGCAAATCGGCAACGGCCGCATCGTCGAGCGTTGCGCAGGTGGCATGGTCGCCGTGATCGATGAGGGTGGCATTGGCACTGACGATGCGCCACTCGAAGTCGCCGCCGGGACGCATCGAGGCAAAGGTGTAACCGGCCTCGACGATGAACAGCGCTCCGGCTTCGTCTTCCAGCACCAGCAGGGCATGGTCCTCGACCGGGCCGGGATGGATGCGGTTCGCAATCGAAACGCTTTTCAGGCCGAGCTTGCCGGTTGCGAGGCTGAGTGCCGCGTCGACGCCGTGTATGCCGAGGTTCCGCAACGCACCACCGCCGCCGATCGCCTGATCGACGACCCAGTCGACACCGTCGGCAATGTAGCGTTGCGGCGGGCCATTGACCAGCCGGAACTGGCAATGCGCCACCGCACCGGCGCGCCCCTGCCGGCGCAGGCGTTCGAAGGCCGTGACCGCAGGCCCGAAACGATTGGGCAGGGGAACAGCGACAAAAGCCTGGTGCTGCCTGGCAAGCTCGCGCAGCGCTATCAGTTCGCTCGTATGGCTGGCCGCCGGCTTCTCCAGGATCAGCGGTATCCCTGCCTCGATGATCGCACGTGCCCGCGCCGGCACCATCGAAGGGTGCCCCATCAACAGGATCACATCCGGCGGGCTGGAGAGGATCTCGTTGAAATTTTCGATAAACGGCAGGTCGTGGTGCACGGCGAACGCATGCCCTTGGCCAGGATCCTCGTCCCAGATACCGGCGATCTCCGCACCGTAAAAGCGTGTGGCCTCGAAGTGCATTTCGGCGTGCCAGTGGCTCGAGCCGGCGAGGGCAATCTTCATTCGAAGGCAGCAGGTTTGTTATGGGCTTGCAGGATATCCTACAAGTAGCTATACGACAAGCGGCGGGCTGGCTGATTCGGCGGATGATGAAAGCAGTGGGATGGCGGAACTGAAGTCGATCGAACCGTTGAGCAGACCGCCGCTGCTTCACGTCACCGTGCAGGAAAGCCTCAGGGCTTATATCGAAAGCAACCAGCTCAAGGCAGGCGATCCCTTGCCGCCGGAGACGTTCCTGGCGCAGCGGCTCGGCGTCGGCCGCAACTCCGTGCGGGAAGCCATCAAGGCGTTGGAATCGATCGGCATCCTGGAGACGCGACGCGGCATCGGCGTGTTCGTCAAGGAGTTCTCGTTCAAGCCGCTGCTGGATAACCTGGCCTACGGTTTGCAGGATTCGCTGCGCGACGTCGAAGAGCTGCGCGAAATCCGCCGCGTGCTGGAAACCGGCCTCATCGCCAAGACGATCGAGATGATCAGTGCCGAGGACATCGAGGCGCTGCGGCAGTTGACCGAGCGCATGCGGCAACGTGCCGAGCGCCATGAGAGCTTCGCCGAAGAGGACCAGCAATTCCATCAGCTGCTGTTCCGCTGCCAGAACAATCACATGCTGAGCGCGCTGATCGACATCTTCTGGACGGCGTTCAACAAGGCCTCGAATTTCACCAATCTCGATAATCCGACGCCGCTGGCGACATGGCGCGACCATCACGAGATCGTCGAGGCTGTCGCCGCCAAGGATGTCGACCAGGCGCGTCGGCGGCTCGACGACCATTACCGGGGGATCCAGCAGGTTATCGCCAAAAACCGAGCAAGCTGAAGAACAACCTGAATATGCCAAGGGAGGAAACCATGCGCATCAGGACCATCGCATTCTCAGTCGCCGGGCTGCTGCTCGCCAGCATTGCCCCATTGACCAGTGTCCAGGCACAAAGCGCCAAGACCATTGCGGGCGGCTTCGACGTCGGCCCCGGCGGTTTTCCCAAGAACTTCAACCCGCTGGTCGCGACCGGCGGCTACACCTGGCTCAGCACATATTTTGAACCGCTGGTCATCTACAATGCGGGGCTGACCGATATCGAAGGCGACCTCGCCAAGGACTACAAGATCAGCGACGACCAGCTGACGTATACGTTCAACCTGGTCAACGAGACCTGGCATGACGGCAAGCCGTTCACCGCGAAGGACGTCAAGTTCACCCTCGAGCTTGCCAAGAACAAGGCCTCCGGCAGCCTGTTTGCCGCCCGCCTCGCCAACATCGCCTCGGTCGATGCGCCGGATGACCACACCGCAGTGGTGAAGCTATCGAAACCGAACGGCTCGTTTCTATCCATCCTCTCGCAGCTGATGATCCTGCCGGAGCATGCCCTGGCCGCTCTGCCGCCGGAAGCGCTGGCGACAAGCACCTGGTGGTCGACCGCTCCGGTCGGCACCGGTCCGTTCAAGTTCAAGCGCTACGTGACCGATCAATATGTCGAACTGGCAGCCGATGACGATTATCGCGGCGGCAAGCCGAAGGTAGACGTGCTCATCAACCGCTATTTCGAGTCGCCGGCGGCGGCCGTTGCTGCGCTCCGCGCCGGCGAGATCCAGTTCACCTATGTGGAGCCCGACGATGCGGCATCGTTCAAGAGTGACAGCAATTTCAAGGTGATCGAAGGTGCCTCCTATGTGGTCAACTATATCGGCCTGAACCAGAAGGTCGACCTGTTTAGGGATATCCGTGTCCGCCAGGCGATCATGTATGCGATCGACCGCAACGCAATCATAGACAGCCTCTATGGCGGTGCCGCCAAGCCGGCCAATTGCGGCTATGTCGCGCCGCATCTGGTTCCCGCAGGCCTCGAACCCTATGCCTACGATCCGGCAAAGGCCAAGGCGCTGCTGGCCGAGGCGGGCTGGGACAAGATCAACGGCGACAAGCCGATCACCTTGCTGACCTATTACGGCTCGCCGCAAGCGGCCAATGTGATGGCCGCTGTCCAGTCGATGCTGGCCGAGGTTGGCATCAATGTGGTGCCGCGGGTTGTCGATACGCCGACCTATAACGGCATCGTCTACAAGCAAGGCACGCCGGACTGGAATGCATTTCCGATGGTCTATGCCGGCCTGCAGAACGGCCCCAATCCGGCCGGCCTCAATCCCGGCCTCAACAAGTCGCAGATCCCGCCGGCAGGCTTCAACACCATGCGTATCGAGTTCGACGACCTGAGCACCGCGTTGGACGCCGCGCTCGGCCAGACCGATCCGGCCAAGCTCGACGCCTCCTGGCAGGAGGTCTGCAAGGTGATGAACAAGGAGCTGCCCTGGGCGACGTTGTGGGTGGCCAACCGCTATGGCGTGGCCTCCAACAAACTGCGTGACTTCGTCTGGACGCCGGCGCCGGGCGGCGGCCCCTACGCAGCTCACCCCGAGCGCTGGGACATCCAGTAAGAACCCCGCAACCAAGCGAGCAGGCGGGACCACTTTGGCGCCGCCTGCCACCGCCATGGATATACAATGTTGAGCTTCATTTCCCGCCGCAGCGCCACAGGATTGCTGATGTTGGTCGCGCTCAGCGTCCTCATCTTCATCCTGTTGCGGCTGGCGCCGGGCGATCCGATCGACGCCTACATCAATCCCTCTGTGCCGATGTCGGCTTCCGACCTCGAGGGCCTGCGCGAACGGCTCGGGCTCGATCGACCGCTTCCCGTGCAATATCTCGGCTGGCTGCGCGCGGCGCTGAGCGGTGACTTCGGCTATTCGATCCAGCGCAGCGGCGTTGCCGTGCTGCCACTGGTCATGCAACGCATCGGCCCGACGGCGCTGCTGATGGGCACGGGCCTGGCGATCGCCATCGTGCTCGGCATTTCCGCCGGCATTTTCAGCGCGGTGCGCCGTAACGAACCGTCCGACATCGCGCTGTCGGTGCTGTCGTTTATCGGTATCTCCAGCCCGGCTTTTCTGACGGCGCTGCTTGGCCTCTATTTCTTCTCGGTGCTGCTGCGCTGGGCGCCATCCGGCGGCATGCAGACCGCAGGCGCGCCGTTCTCGATGACCGACGTGCTTGCGCACCTCATCCTGCCCGCTTGCCTGCTGTCCATCGGCCATGCTGCGCTGATCATGCGCTACATGCGCGCCTCGCTGCTGGAAGTGCTCAACCAGGACTACGTGCGGACGGCGCGCGCCAAGGGCGTGCGCGAATTTTGGGTGATCATCAAACATGCGACCCGCAATGCGCTCTTGCCGGTCATTACCCTGATCGGCTCGACCGTGGGCATCGCCATCGGCGGCGCCATTTTCCTCGAAAGCGTGTTCAACTGGCCGGGCATGGGACTGCTTCTGGTCAACGCCGTCGGCAACCGCGATTACCCGGTGATCATGGGCGCTACCCTGGTGATCGGCGTTTGCGTCATCCTGGTCAACCTATTGACCGACGTCGTCTATGCCGTCGTCGACCCGCGCATTCAGGTGGCGTGATGGCAATCACCGCGCCAGATCCTACAGTTGACCCGACAGCCGTGCCGCAAACCAAAGGCCCGCTTCGCCGCGCGCTCGACCGCTTTTTTGAAAACCGCGCTGCGCGTGCCGGGCTTTTGATCGTCATCCCGATCCTGCTGGCGGTTTCGACTTATCCTCTGTGGTGGCCGTTCGGCCCGAACGCCATCGACCTCAGGGCGATGAACAAGGCACCGTCGGCCATTCATTGGCTGGGCAGCGACGGCGTCGGGCGTGATGTCATGGCCCGGTTGCTGCAAGGCGGGCGGATCTCACTGCTGGTTGCCGTCTGTTCGGTCGCCATCTCGACCGTCATCGGCTTTCTGATCGGGGCTATCGCCAGCTTTGGTGGGCGTCTTGTCGACGGCACGGTGATGCGTTTCGTCGATCTGGCGATGACGCTGCCGCCGGTGATCTTCCTGCTGGTGCTGGCTTCGATCGCCGGCACCGGCATCGCCCCGACCATCCTGGTGATCTCGCTGCTCTCCTGGCCGGTGCTGTCGCGCATGGTGCGTGCCCGGCTGCTCGAACTGCGCGAGCGCGACTTTGTCGTCGCCGCCCGCGGCATGGGCGCGGGGCTGCCGCATCTGCTGTTCCGGCACGGCCTGCCCAATTGCATCGATATCCTGGTCGTCTACGCCACCTTGCAGATCGCCAACGCCATCCTGCTCGAGGCCGGCCTGTCCTTCCTCGGCCTCGGCATCGCACCGCCCGAAGCCAGCTGGGGCAACATGCTCAATCTCGCCCGCTCCACTGTCGTGCTCGAACAATACCCGTGGCAATGGATGTTCCCAGGCGCCGCACTGGTGCTCACCGTGCTTGCCATCAACTTCATCGGCGACGGCTTGCGCGACGCATTCGACCCTCGCTCCGATCTCAACTGACCTCAAAGGTTCATCAAAATGCCCCTGTTTACCGGCGTCGTGCCACCTGTCGTCACCCCGCTCAATGCCGATTTCAGCATCGACTTTCCGTCGTTCACCCGCACTATCGAGAACCTGCTCGACGGCGGTGTTCACGGGCTGTTCGTGCTCGGCTCGACCAGCGAGGTGGTCTTCCACGACGAGGCGGGCCGCAGGGCCATCCTCGAGCATGCGGTCAAGGTCAATAATGGCCGGGTTCCGATCTTCGCCGGCGTCATCGACCCGACAACCGATCGTGTCATCGGCCACGCCCGCATCGCCAGATCGGCCGGCGCCGACGCCATCGTCGTCACCGCGCCGTTTTATACCCGCACCAGCCAGCCGGAGATCGGCGACCACTTCCGCTATATCAAGGATGCGATCGACATTCCCGTCATCGCCTACGACATCCCGGTCTGCGTTCACGTCAAGCTGGAGCGCAAGACCACGGTCGGCCTCGCCAGGGAAGGAGCCATCGCGGGCATCAAGGATTCCAGCGGCGATGACGGCAATCTGCGTTACGTGCTCAATGACATGGCAAACGACCCGGGTTTCTTCGGCATGACCGGCTCCGAGATCCTGGTCGACAGCGTGCTGGCCATGGGCGCGCATGGCGTCGTGCCGGGCCTCGCCAATGTCGACCCGCATGGTTACGTCAGGCTGTGGAAGCTGACGCAGGCCGGCCAGCATGCCGATGCCCGGCTAGAGCAGGAGCGATTGTTGAAACTGTTCGAGATCGTCTGGATCTCGCTCGGCAGGACAAGCGCCGGCTCGGCCGGCGTCGGCGCCTTCAAGGCAGCGATGAAGAGCCTCGGCATCATCGCCTCGAACACCATGGCGCGGCCGCAACGCAGCCTGAACGACGAGGAAACCGCTAAGGTCGAGGCGATCCTTCGCGATGTGGGGCTGCTCCGCTGAGTGTCGCGCCGATCCTCTCGATTTGCGGCCTGCGCTCGGTGTTCCGCATTGCGGGGCGCGACATCGCGGCGGTAACGGATGTCGACCTGACGATCGGCTCCGGCGAGACGCTGGCGCTCGTCGGCGAATCCGGATCCGGCAAATCCGTCACCAGCCTGTCGATCATCGGCCTATTGCCGAAAAGGGTCGGACATATCGCCGGGGGATCGATCGCGCTGCGGCGCAAGAACGGCACGGTCACCGAGCTGACCAGCCTCGATGCCGAGTCGCTGCGCAAGATACGCGGCAACGAGATCGGCATGGTGTTCCAGGAGCCGATGACCAGCCTAAACCCGGTCTACACGATCGGCGAGCAAATCGCCGAACCGATCCGCATCCATCTCGGCAAATCGCACCGCGAGGCAGAAGCAGACGCGGTGCGGCTGCTGGAACAGGTCGGCATTCCCGATCCGAAGCGGCGGGCGCGGCAGTATCCACACGAACTTTCGGGCGGGATGCGGCAGCGCGCTACCATCGCCATGGCCCTGTCCTGCGATCCGGGATTGCTGATCGCCGACGAGCCGACGACCGCGTTGGACGTCACCATTCAGGCCCAGATCCTCGATCTTCTGGCCGAGCTGCAGGCGCAGCGCGGCATGGGCATCCTGTTCGTCACCCACAATCTCGGCGTCGTCGCCGAAATCGCCGACCGGGTAGCGGTGATGTATGCCGGGCGTATCGTCGAAACAGGTCCGGTGAGCGAAGTGTTCACCCGTCCGCGTCATCCCTATACTGCCGGGTTGATGCGCTCGGTGCCGCGGCTCGGCCAGGCCACGGCGCTGAAGGCGGCGGGGACGCCACTGCCGACCATTGCCGGCAACGTTCCCTCGCTCGCCTTGCTGCCCAAGGGCTGTTCCTTCGCGCCGCGCTGCCCGATGGCTATCGATGCCTGCCGCGTCGCGGTCCCGCCATTGTTTGCGGCAACGCCGACCCAGCAAAGCCGCTGCCTGCGTTGGGAGGAGCTTTGATGGTGGACGCGCCTTTCCTTTCGGTCAAAAACCTAACCAAGCATTTTGCGCCGACAGCGTTCTCGCGTGGCCCGGTGGTCAGGGCGTTGGAGGGTATTTCCTTCGATGTCAGGCGCGGCCAGGTGGTCGGCCTGGTCGGCGAATCCGGCTCCGGCAAGACGACGATCGGCCGCTCGGTACTGCGTCTGATCGAGCCGACATCCGGCCAAATCAACTATGACGGCACCGATATCACCAGGCTGAGTGCTGCCGAGTTGCGCCGCCAGCGCCGCAAGATGCAGTATATTTTCCAGGATCCGTTCGCCAGCCTGTCGCCGCGCATGACGATAGGGCAGATCCTCAGCGAAGGCCTGGACATTCAAGCCATTGGCAAGAAGTCCGAGCGGCGGGCGAAGGCGGAGAAAGCACTTGCCGCGGTCGAGTTGCCGGTCGACGCCTATGACCGCTACGCCCATGAATTCTCGGGTGGCCAGCGCCAGCGCATCGGCATCGCCCGGGCGCTGACGCTCGAGCCGGAATTCATCGTCGCCGACGAGCCGGTCTCGGCACTCGACGTCTCGATCCAGGCGCAAATCATCAATCTGTTGCGCGACCTGCAGCTTCGGCTCGGCCTGACCATGCTGTTCATTTCGCACGATCTGGCCGTCGTCGAGTACATCTGCGACACGATCATCGTGCTCTATCTCGGGCGCATCATGGAGGTTGCGCCGGCGGCCGAGCTCTATGCCCGGCCGCAGCATCCCTATACGCGCGCGCTGCTGTCGGCCATTCCGTCGCTCGATCCGCTGGCCAGGCAAGACCGGCAAGTGCTCAAGGGCGATATTCCCAGCCCGGCAAACCCGCCGTCGGGCTGTGTTTTCCGGACCCGTTGCCCGTTTGCGCTGGAGGCTTGCGCCGGGGCTGTGCCGCCGCTGAGGGCGACAGCCGAGGGCCATCTGAAGGCCTGCATCCGCGACGACATCGGCTAGCTAGATCGACTGCAAGGCAGGCGCCGGAAACCGGGGGCTCAACCCGCCGCATTGATTGCCGGCCACAGGCTGGTCCCATGAAACCGTCAAAGTCGTCCACCGAAACGTCATTGAAACGTCGTCGATGCCAACCCATATGCAATCCGCGTCGGATGTTTCCTCCCATTCGTCCGGCGCGTTCCCCTCTGAAGGTTTTCGACCTTCACATCTGGCCGGGCTTTGCAGCCCGGCCTTTTTCTGCGGGGTAGGTGAGCGAGCCGAGATCATGGCGCAGGCGCGCCCAGCGTATCGATGCGTTTCGCCAGCGCCGCGGGATCGCCAAGCGCGCGCAGTGTCTTCAGCCGAGCGGTGCCGCCGGCGACGATCGAGACGGCCGATGCCGGCACGCCAAGCGCCTTGGCGACCAGCCTTGCCAGCGCTCGATTGGCGGCCCCGTTTTCCGGCACGGCGCGGACGCGGGCTTTTAGATAGCTTCGCCCATCCGCTGATGTTTCGATGCCCTCCAGCCTGTCCATCGCCGCTTTTGGCGTCAGCCGAATGAACAGGTCGATGCCGTCGGAGCGCGTGCGGAACAGCGCGCTCATGCGACGCCTGAACTCAGACGACGAGCGAAAGCACGGTGGTGAGCAGGAACTGCCGGATGAAGAACAAGATCAGCAGCAGGATGATCGGCGAGATGTCGATGCCGCCGAGATCGGGCATGAAGCGGCGGATCGGCCGCAGCGCCGGCTCCGTCAGCCGGTAGAGCATGTTGCTGATGGTGTCGACGAACTGGTTGCGCGAGTTGACGACGTTGAAGGCGTAGAGCCAGGAAAATATCGCCGAGGCGATGATGATCCACCAGTAAAGGTCAAGCGCCATGACAATGGTCTGAATGAGGGCGATCATGCCGGTCTCCGATTGTTGCCGACATGTAGCCACTGTAGGTGAAAGCGGCAAGAGCCGCCTTCCGCCGTATGGCGAAGCCGGCCGAACGGCCGAACGGCATTTCGCCAGCAAGCGCAGTCTTGACAGGAAACCGCAGCGGCCGATAAAAGCCCCATCCGCTGGACGGGGCTGTAGCTCAGCTGGGAGAGCGCGTCGTTCGCAATGACGAGGTCAGGAGTTCGATCCTCCTCAGCTCCACCAGCGGATTTTTTTCGGACCCATTCCTGCAAGCCTGCTCTGCGAGCGCCCGCATCCACGTTTTAGACCAGCCCGCGCTTGGCCATCATCGCTTCCGGGGAAGGCATCTTGCCGCGGAAGGCGGTGTAGAGTTCTTCCGGGTCCTTTGACCCGCCGGCGGCGTAGATGTTCTCGCGCAACCGCTCGGCCAGCGCCGGGTTGAAGGGATCGCCTGTTTCCTCGAAGGCGGCGAAAGCGTCGGCATCGAGCACTTCCGACCACATGTAGGAATAATAGCCGGCCGAATAGCCATCGCCGGCAAAGATATGGCCGAAATGCGGGGTGCGGTGACGCATGGCGATGGTGCCGGGCATATCGAGCTTTTCGAGCGTTTCGGTTTCGAAACGAAGCGGCTCCTGCGGGGCATCCGGCCGCGCATGGTAGGCCATGTCGACCAAGGCCGAGGCGGTGAACTCGACCGTGGCGAAGCCGGCGCCGAAAGTGCGCGCCGCCAGCATCTTATCGACCAGCGCCTTTGGCATCGGCTTGCTGGTCTTGACATGCAGCGCATGCTTTTCCAGCACTGCCGGCACCGTCAGCCAGTGTTCGTAGAGTTGCGAAGGCAACTCGACGAAATCGCGGCTGACCGAAGTGCCAGCGACCGACGGCCAGGTGACGTCGGTCAGCATGCCGTGCAAGGCATGACCGAATTCGTGGAACAGGGTCTTGGCCTCGTCGACCGACAGCAAGGCCGCTTCGCCGGCCGGCGGCTTGGCGAAATTCATGATGTTGTAGATGACCGGCTTGGAGCCATCGCCAAGCTTGTAGCCAGATTTCAGCGCGCTCATCCAGGCGCCGGAGCGCTTCGAGGGTCGCGCGAAATAATCGGCGAGGAACAGGCCGCGCTCGCTGCCGTCGGCATTCTTCACCACGAAAACACGTGCGTCCGGGTGCCAGGTGGCAATGCCCCTCTTTTCCTCGAAAGAAATGCCGAACAATCGCGTCGCCACGTCGAAACAGGCCTCGATGATGCGGTCGAGCTGCAGATACGGCTTCAGCTCGGCCTCGTCGAAGGCGAATTTCTCTGCGCGCAGCTTCTCCTGATAGAAGCGCCAGTCCCAGGCAGCGAATTTCTCGTTGCTGCCGGCCTCGGCCGCCAGCCGCTGCAATTCGGCCTGGTCGCTTGCGGCCTTTTCCACCGCCTTTTCCCAAACCGGATCGAGCAGCGCGTGCACCGCCTCCGGCGTCTTGGCCATGGTATCGTCGAGCTTCAATGCGGCGTAGGAAGCATAGCCGAGCAGCTTCGCCTTCTCGGCGCGCAGGCGCAGCATGTCGCGCACCACTTCCGTGTTGTCGGTGGCGCCGCCATTCTGACCACGCATGATGAAGGCGCGGAACGCTGTCTCGCGCAGATCGCGGCGCTCTGAGAAGGTCGAGAACGGCTCGTAGATCGAACGTGACAAGGTGACGGCGTAGCGTCCCTTCTGGCCGCGCATCTCGGCGGCTTCCGCCATCGAACTTTTCAGGAATTCCGGCAGGCCGGCAAGATCGGCCTCGTCGAGGAACAACGCCCAGTCGCGCTCGTCGGCAAGCACATTCTGGCCGAAATTGGTGCCGAGCGACGACAATTCCTCGTTGATCGAGGCCAGCCGCTTCTTGCCTTCGGCGTCGAGCCTGGCGCCGGAGCGGACGAAGTTTTTCCAGGTCTTTTCCAAGACCCGCAGCGTTTCGGCGTCAAGACTCAAAGCCTCGCGGCCCTGATAGAGGTCGTCGATGCGGGCAAACAGTCGCTCATTCATCGAAATCGCCGAGAAATGCCGCGACATCTTTGGCGAGATGTCGCGCTCCAGCGCCTGGATCGCTTCGTTGGTGTGGGCGCCGGCGCGGCACCAGAAGATCGACGAGACGCGGTCGAGCGCCTCGCCGGCAAGCTCGAGCGCGGCAAGCGTGTTTTCGACCGTCGGGCTCCCGGTGTTGCCGGCAATCGCCTCGATCTCGGCCTCATGCGCCTTCAGGGCCGCGTCGAAGACCGGAGAAAAATCGCCGTCGCCGATGCGCGTGAAATCGGGCAGGCCGAGCGGCCCTTGCCATGAGGTCAGCGGATGGGCGGCGAGGTCGACGGTGGACGGCATGGGCAAACTTTCGCTGAGTGGGCGGGAGAACGGATCGTCACCGATGTAAGGCGCCGGCAGGCAGCACGCAACAGCGCGCCCCGTTCATGATTTCCTCAGTAGCCGTCGCAGTTTTCCGCGATCGCCGCCTGCGAACTGGCGGTGATCTGGTCGTTCGCGACCGCAAAGGTCTCCTGCATCAGCATGTCGTTGCTGGGAAAATCATAGCAGGCGATCACAGTGGTGACGCCGTCCTCCGATTTCTCGATCCTGTGGCGGATTTCGGCTCCGGCGACCGCGCCTTGCCATTCGGCGATCGAGGCGATGAATTCCTGCTTGCTCTGCACGACGCCGAGGTCGTCGAGCTTGATGCGGACGTTGTCGGCGAGCAGGTCCAACAATTCGCTGCGGTCGGCGACGAGCAGTGCCGAATACCAGCGGTCGATGATCGCGCTATCGTCGGCGCGGACGAAATCTGCCGAGCACAGCAGTGCCGCCGCCGCGAACGCGATCCGAGTTCGCACCATGCCCTGTTTTCTACTCCATCTCCGGCCGTTCGAAATCGCCGGTGTCCTTGTTCATCACCCAAAGCTCGCCGGTCGAGATGTCGAACCAGGCACCGTGCAACGATAGCCGCCCCTTGCCTTCGAGGATCGAGACGCAGGGAAACGTGCGCAGATTGGCGATGGAATAACGGATCGAGATGCGCTCCAGCGCGGTCTGGCGCTCGGTCGCGGTCATGAAGGTGCTCGACGATACGGTCTCGGCCGCCGGCGCGATCAGGCTCATCCATTTACCGATGAAATCACCCGGCGACAACGGCGCGGCCGTGGTGTCGAGTGCCGCGCGGATGCCGCCGCAGCGGCCGTGGCCCATCACCACGATGTTCTTGACCTTGAGGCTCTGCACGGCAAATTCGAGCGCCGCCGATGTCGAGTGGAACTGATCGTCGGGCGCATAGGGCGGCACCAGATTGCCGACATTGCGCAGCACGAACAACTCGCCGGGCCCGGCATCGAAGATCGCTTCCGGCGCGGCGCGGGAATCGCAGCAGGCGACGATCATCGTTTCCGGTGCCTGGCCCTCCCGCGCCAGCGAGCGATAACGCCCGCTTTCGGTGAGATATCGGCCACTCATGAAATTGCGGTAGCCGGCGAGAAGATGCTCGGGAAGATGGGGCATGGGCAGCGGAGGCAGCCTTTCCGGGTTAAAGGCACGGTTCAATCCCGAAAGGCTCTAGCGCATCGGCCCGAAAATCGGAACCGATTTTCGGGAGGCGGGATGGCGCGGTGCCTGCATGCCAGCCCCTACTTTGGCACAGGCGAACGAAAGCCGCCCTTAATCGGCCTCAGAACCGCAGATTGGCGCCGGCGCGCAGCAGAAGCCAGTAGAACAGGCCGGTCGCGCCAACCGCGAGCAGCATCGCCAGGAAGAAGCCGCTGGAGCTCTCGGCAAATGGCAGTCCGCCGGTGTTCATGCCGAATATGCCGACGATCAGCGTGCCCGGCAAAAGTAGCGCGCCCATAACCGCCAGCGCCTTGAGGCTGCGGTTCGATTCGTCGGCAAGCTCGGCCGCAAGCTCCTCCTGCAGAAGCCTTGCCCGGTCGTTGATCATGACGACCTCGCGGTCGAGCCGTTCAAGGCGCGCAGCAAGCCGGCGCAGAACGTCATGTGCGCCGGCGGAAAGGTTCCAGGCGGAACGGTCTTCGTCCTGGAAAAGCGCTGCCAGGGCCGAGATCGGCCGATGCAGGGATACGGCAAGACGGCGCACATCCTTCAGCTGCCGTCTTTCGTCGGCAAGCCGCTCGGTCACGAGATGGTCCTCGACTGCATCGAGCCGCTTCGTCGCCGCGGCGAGCCGCAGGCTGGTGGTCTTGCAAAAAGCCATGACCAGCGTTTCGAACAGCTCGAATGCCGTGGCCGGCCGCAGCCCCGCGGCAAGGGCGGTATGCACTTCCTCCACCGCCGCCAGCGGATGACGGCGGCCGGTGACCAGCAGCCGCTCCGAGACCGCAAAATGCAATCTGCCGATGGTCGTCGACTGATGAGCAATTTCGCCATGCAGGTCGGCCGAAATGCCGTGGACGACGCCATTCTCATGCGCCAGCACCAGGCTGTCCTCATGTCCTTCGAGGATTGCATGAGCCGACGCCGGCAGCGCGCAGGCGTGGCTGACCCAGGAATGGGCGCGCCGGTCGACAAGGTCGACATGCAGCCAGACCCAGCCGTCCGCTGAGGTTAGCGCGGCCTCTACGTCTCGGGGCGCCAGCGGTTCGGGAGCTTTGCCGGGAGCGGCACGATAGGCCCAGACCAGCCCGGGAGCATGATGCGGGTCGTCGGCGGCAAGCAATGTCAGATGCGATGCGTCATTCATGGCCGGCCGAAACGATGCACGTTCAGGTGATCCGGGGGGGGGCCGGGGGGGGGGGGGCCCCCCCGGAAAAAAAAAAAAAAAAACCCCCCCAACCACCCCGGGGAGATTAATAAAAAACACCAACGCAAAAAACAAGGGGGTGGGGGGGGGGGGATTCAAGCCCAA
>NZ_JBVVQF010000010.1:0-12011 GCF_055811815.1 Mesorhizobium sp. WSM4836 | reverse complement strand
CCGCCGGGTATGTTGGGGGGGGGTGGGGTGTAAATCTATTTTATTTCGCTTTGTTATTTGCTTGGCCCCCTTTCTCTCGCGTGGTTCGTGTGCTGGGGGGGGCGGGGGGGCGGGCGCCGCGACATTCTGGTCAAAACCTTTTCCCCCGCTCAGAACACCTGGCGGAAGATTACGAACAACACGAAGGCAAGACAGATGGAGGCTGGAAGGGTCAGTATCCAGGCCATCAGCATGTTGCGCACTGTCGACCATTGCAAGCCCGAACCGTTCGCCGCCATGGTGCCGGCAACGCCCGACGACAGCACGTGGGTGGTCGAGACCGGCAGGCCGAGATAGTCGGCCGATGCGATCGTCGCCATCGCCACAAGCTCGGCGGACGCACCCTGACCGTAGGTCAGATGGCTTTTGCCGATCTTCTCGCCGACGGTGACGACGATGCGCTTCCAGCCGACCATGGTGCCGAGGCCGAGCGCCAGCGCGATGGCGACCTTGACCCAGAGCGGGATGAACTTCGTCGCGTTGTCGACCGCCTTGTGATAGGTCGTCACCGCCTTCAGGTCGTCCGCCTCGATCGGCAGCAGCTTCTTCTTGTCGATCAGCTTCAGCGCTTCACCGATAAGATAGATGTTGTTGCGGGCGTTGCTGACCAGCGTTGTCGGCAGCTTTTCCACGGACGGATAGGGCGACAACATGGCGCTGGTGTCGTGGATGAAGCTCTGCAGGGCAGGCGTGGTCTCGTCCTTCCAGGTCTTGGTGCGAACGGCATCGCCGACCACGGTCGCCGCGTCGGTCACGGCGACGCCGGGCTTGACGTATTTGCCGAGTACCGTTTCGACCTGCGTCGCCGCGGACTTGTAAGCCTCGAGATAGTTTACGTCCGGTGTGCGGTTGAGCGCGAAGGCGGTCGGCACGACGCCGATCAGGATGAGCATGATGAGGCCCATGCCCTTTTGCCCGTCATTGGAGCCATGGGCAAAGCTCACGCCGGTGCAGGTGAAAATAAGCAGCGCCCGAATCCACAGCGGCGGCGGGGCGCTCGACTTTGGCGCGTCGTAGAGTTCGCGGTTTCTGACCAGCAGTTTCATCAGCAGAAGCAGCAGCGCTGCCAGGCAGAAGCCGACCAGCGGCGAGATCAGAAGCGACAGGCCGACATTGGACGCCTGCGACCAGTCGATGCCGCTGGTGACGGAGCCGGCCGGGGCCATGAACTGGTTGGCGAGGCCGACGCCGATTATCGAGCCGATCAGCGTGTGCGAGCTCGAGGCAGGCAGGCCGAGGTACCAGGTACCGAGATTCCACAGGATCGCTGCGACCAGCAGCGCGAAGACCATGGCCAGCCCCGCGCTCGATCCGACCTGAAGGATCAATTCGACCGGCAGCAGCGATATGATGCCGAAGGCGACCGCCCCGCTGGCGGTAAGCACGCCAAGAAAGTTGAAGAAGCCGGACCACATCACCGCGAGCTCGGCCGGCATGGAATGCGTGTAGATCACCGTTGCCACAGCATTGGCGGTGTCGTGAAAGCCGTTGACGAATTCGAAGCCGATCGCGATCAGCAGCGCCAGGCCAAGCAGGATCCACGGCACCGCGACGGTGCTGGTCAGGTCCTGGCCGAGCGCGCAGCCGACATAGGCAAGGCCGCCCAGAATGATGACGGCAAAGGCCGGCAGAAACCATTTGCCGGTGCCGTATGGCCGGTCGAGCGGATGCTCCGGCCTTGGAATTCCTGCTTCGCTTGAAACAATATCGACCATACCCCACTCCTCGTGCATTGCAGCAAAGAATGGGAGGACGCTAGGTCCGCACAATGAAGCCTGTGTGACGGCGGGGCGCTTTGAGACGAAGCAGAAAATGCTGGACGGGTTCCTGACCTATTCCGCGATCTCCAGCAGGGTCGATATCAGTAGCCGGCGCTCTTCGGCCGAGAGAATGTCCGAACCGAACAGGTTCATGCTGCGAAGCCCTTCGATGGCGAGATAGCAGACCAGCAGTGCCCTGAGGTTCGGCGTTTCGTCCTTTAGCCGCTCGAACACTTGCCGCCTGAACGATTTTATCGGTGTCAGGAAATCGGGATCCTCGGCAATCGCCGAAAAGATCCAGGACGCCGATGGTTTCGTTGCCTCGGCATGCTCGGCCGAAAGCCTGATATAGGCCGCAAGCGGGCTCTCGCCCCTGACGCCGTTCGTGCGAGCGGCCTCAAGCGCCTGTTGGAACGCGCTTAGATAATCCTCCACCAGCGCCTGCATCAATTTCGCCTTGGTCGGGAAATTGTAGAGAAGGCCACCCTTCGACACGCCGGCACGGCTGGCGACCGCATCCAACGACAGACTGCCAGGACCCGTCTCGCGCGCCACGTCGGCGGCGGCGGCGAGAATTTTCTCACGCGAATTTGCTCGGCGGGCCTTCATCAAGCGTTCCCCATACATTAGCTTAGGCGGAATTGACAAGACCGTCCAGACGGTACAGTAAGATCGCCATCATTTGAAATTGGGACCAGTCACAGGTATGTGTTCCGGTCGTCCGACCGTTATGCTGGGCCATGGCCGAGAGGACTGTTCGTGATCAAGCGCTTCCTAATTGCCTTCATTCTGCTCGTGCTGGTGTGCGGCGGCATCGTCGGCTTCAACCTGTTTCGCGACAATGCGATCAAACAGTTCTTCGCCACGATGAAGCCGCCGGCCGCGACCGTGTCGACGGTCATCGTCAAACCGATTTCGTGGACGCCCGGCATCCAGGCGATCGGCACTGTCAGTGCCGTACGCGGCGTCGACCTGACGGTCGAAACGGCCGGTATCGTCAAGGACATCCTGTTTCATGCCAATCAGAAGGTCGCCGCCAACGCCGTGCTGCTGCGGCTCGACGATGCCGTCGAGCGAGCCGACCTCGTTGCGTCGATGGCGCAAGCCACAGCCGACCAGACGACGCTGATGCGCGCTCTCGAGCTGCAGAAGCGCGGGGTCGGCACCGACGCTACGCTCGATACGGCGCAGGCGGCAGCCTCGGTCTCGACCGCGCAGGTAAACAAGCTGCAAGCGGTGCTCGATCAAAAACAGTTGACGACCCCTTTCAAGGGCACCGTCGGTATTCCGAAAATCGACCTTGGCCAGTATCTCACACCCGGCACCGCTGTGGTGACCTTGCAGGACTTGGATACGATGCGTGTCGATTTCACCGTGCCGGAGCAGCAGCTTCCGCAGCTGAAGATCGGACAGACGGTGCGGCTCGGCGTCGGCGGCGGCGACATGCCGTTCGCCGGTAGCATCCGCGGTATCGATCCGAAGATCGACCCGACGAGCCGGCTGGTGACGGTGAGAGCGGAGGTCGGCAATCCGGAAGGCAAGCTGACGCCCGGCCAGTTCGTCCAGGTGCGCGTCGAACTGCCCGAGGAGAACAACGTGCTGGCGCTGCCGCAGACAGCACTGACCTCCAGCCTGTACGGCGACTTCGTCTTCGTGGTGCGCCCGGCCAAATCCGCCGAAGCCAACGGCGCGGCCCCCGAGGCAAAGCCGGAAGAAAAGCCGGCTGCAGATGCTGCCAAGCCCGCAACCGAAGCACCCGCGGCAAGACCCGAAGAAAAGCCGGCCGCTACCCCAGCCAAACCGGCAGCGGAAGAACAGAAGCCGCAGCTCGTGCTCGCCCAGGTGTTCGTCAAGCCAGGCCGCCGCAACGCCGGCCTGGTCGAGATCCTGGAGGGCATCGAGCCCGGCGACGAAGTCGTTACCGCCGGCCAGAACCGACTCTCCAATGGCATGTCCGTTGCAGTCGACAACACGATCGATCCGAGCAAGCCGGGGAACCAGCAGGCAGCCCAGCGATGAGCTTTTCCGACCTCTTCATCCGCCGCCCGGTCCTTTCGACCGTGCTTGCCTGCATGATCCTGCTTTTGGGTTTTCAGGGCATTTTCAACCTTTCGATCCGGGAGTATCCAGAGGTTGAAGAAACGGCCATCACGATCACCACGGCCTATCCCGGCGCCAGCGCCGACCTGATCCAGGGGTTCATTTCCGCGCCGATCGCGCGTGCCGTCGCTTCGACCGAAAACATCGATTATGTCACGTCGGCGAGCCGGCCGTCGTCCAGCACCGTGACGGTGCAGATGAAACTCGGCTCCAACCCCGACGTCGCGCTGAACGAAGTCTTATCGAAGGTGCAGAGCGTTCGCGGCGATCTGCCGGACGAAACCAAAGACCCGGTGATCGTCAAAGGCACCGGCCAGCAGTTCGCGATGATGTACATCTCGATGCAGAATTCGAACATGACGCCGGAGCAGCTCACCGAATATATCGAGCGTGTCGTGCGGCCGCGCATGTCGACGGTCGAGGGTGTCGCCGACGTGCAGATCTTCGGCGCCGCCGAATATTCGATGCGCGTCTGGATCGACCCGATAAAACTGGCGGCGCGCGGCGTGACGGCGGCGGAAGTGCTGACCGCCATCAACGAATCGAATTTCCTCTCCGCGCCCGGCGATACCGAAAACGAATATGTGGCTTCCTCGATTACTGTTCGCTCGACCCTGCAGACGCCGGAGGCTTTCGCTGCTCTTCCGCTCCGCTCGAAAGACGGCAATGTGGTGAGACTGCGCGACGTGGCCCGCGTCGAGCTCGCCGCGGCGAACACCGACACCAGGGTCACCTTCAACGGCAAGCCCGGCATCTTTCTCGCCATCTTTCCGACGCCGGCCGCCAATCCACTGACCACCGCAGCGGCGATCCACAAGATTGTGCCGACCATCCAGGAGACGCTGCCGCTCGGCATGACGATCGAGATCGTCTACGATTCGACCGAGCAGATCAGCGCGTCGATCGAGGAGGTGTTCAAGACCATCGGCGAGGCGGTCGCCATCGTCATCGTTGTCATCCTGCTCTTCCTCGGCTCGTTCCGTTCGGTGCTGATGCCGATCGTGACCATTCCGCTGTCGCTGATCGGCGTCTGTTTCCTGCTGTTTTCTTTGGGTTATTCGATCAACCTTTTGTCGTTGCTGGCCATGGTGCTGGCGATCGGACTGGTTGTCGATGATGCAATCGTGGTGGTGGAAAACATCCACCGCCACATGGAAGAAGATGGTTTGTCGCCGATGCAGGCGGCGTTCAACGGCATGCGGGAGATCTCGTCCGCCGTCGTCGCCATGACGATAACGCTGGCCGCCGTGTTCGCGCCGCTGGCCTTCACCGGCGGCCTGACAGGCGCGCTGTTTCGCGAATTCGCGGTGACGCTTGCCGGCTCTGTGGTCCTGTCGGGTGTCGTTGCCCTAACCATCACGCCGATGATGTCGGCACGCATCCTGAGGGCCGGCTCGCACAGCCGCTTCCAGCGCATTGTCGACAATACGTTTGGGCGCGTCGAACACATCTATGAGCGGCTGGTCACCGGTTCGTTGAACTATCGCCCGGTGACGCTGATGATCGTCATCGCACTGGTCGCCACGACCGGCTTCATGTTCACCAAGACCTCGAGCGAACTGGCGCCGGAAGAAGACCAGGGCTTCTTGCTGTCTATTGTGAACGCGCCGCGCTATGCGACGTCGGACTACACCGAGACCTATGTGAACCAGATTCTCGGGCTGGTGAATGATATCCCCGAAACCAGGGCGCGGTTCTCCGCCGTCGCGTTCCAAGGCCCGACGAACAGCGCTTTCGTCGGCTTTGCGTTCAAGGACTGGGCCGAGCGCGCGCGCAGCTCGAAGGAACTTCAGGAAGACATCACCGCCCGCCTTGCCAAGGTTGCGGGCGTCGAAGCTTTCGTCTTCGCGCCGCCGACGCTGCCCGGGTCCGGCGGCGGCTTGCCGATAACGATGGTCGTACGCTCTACCGGCGACGCCTCGCAGGTGTACGAGGCGGCCGAAGACATCAAGAACAAGGCGCAAGCGTCCGGCCGCTTCATCGTCGTGCAGAATTCGATGACGTTCGACGCACCTCAAGTGACGGTGACGATCGACCGCGATCGCGCCGCGGCACTCAACCTGCCGATCGCCGACATCGGCCGGACGCTGACCCTCTTGGTCGGTGGCGCCGAAGTGGCGCAATTCGACCGCGAATCCAACAGCTACGACATCATCCCGCAGGTACCGCAGCAATTCCGCGACAATCCCGAAAAGCTGGGCGAGTATTTCGTGCGCAGCGTGTCGGGCGAGATGGTGCCGCTCTCGGCGGTGGTGAAGATCTCGACCAACGCGTCGCCGGCCGCCATCGAGCAGTTCAACCAGCTCAACTCGGCGACGATCTCTGCCTTGGCGCGGCCCGGCATCACTACCGGGGATGGGCTACAGGCGATCGAGGACATTGCCAAGCAAAGCCTGCCCGACACCTTCTTCATCGACTATACCGGCCAGTCGAGGCAGGAGAAGCAACAGGGCTACACGATCATCATCGCCTTCGCGGCGGCTGTGCTCGTCATCTATCTGGTGCTGGCGGCGCAATTCGAGAGCTTCCGCGACCCGCTGATCATCATGATGGCGGTGCCGCTCTCGATCTTCGGCGCGATCGTGCCGCTTAATATCGGGCTCGGCACGCTCAACATCTACACCCAGGTCGGCCTTATCACGCTGATCGGCCTGATCACCAAGCACGGCATCCTGCTGGTCGAGTTCGCCAATCAGCAGCGTGAAATGCACGGCATGCGGCGGCGCGATGCGATCATCGCCTCGGCCAAGGTGCGGCTGCGGCCGATCCTGATGACAACGGCGGCGATGGCGCTCGGCGTGGTGCCGCTGATCATCTCCAGCGGCGCGGGTGCCGCGGCACGCTATTCGATGGGCCTGGTGATCTTCACCGGCATCCTGGTCGGAACCATGTTCACGCTGTTCGTGGTGCCGATGTTCTATACCTTTATCGCCAGCAAGGACCTGCCGCATCACGCCGAAAAGCCCGATCCGAAGCTGATGCCGGTAATGCCGGATTAGGTGTTAATTAAGAAGGCCGGATTTCCGGCCTTCTTGGAAGCGAGGAGAGCGGCATCGCTCATTTGACGATGACGATGCTGGTGTTGGCCGGGCCGAAGACCTCGACGAGCTGGTAGAAATCGGCGGCGTTGTCCGGATGCAGGCGCACGCAGCCATGCGAGGCCGGCTGGCCGAGGCGCTTGATGGCGCTTGTCGCATGTACGGCGTAGCCGCCGCTGAAGAACACCGAATGCGGCATCGGGGCGTTGTCGTATTTCTTCGAGTACCACATTTCATGCATGCGGGTCGGCTTGAACGAACCGGTCGGCGTGACATGCGTCCTGTCGCCGGTCGAGACCTTCCAGGCGAATGTCGGCCGGCCGTCGACCAGGATTTCCATGGTCTGCTGCGACAGCGACACTCGCGCTACGATTTTGTTGGCGGCGGCATGGGCTGCGCCGTTGCCGGCACTGACAAGCAAGGCAGCACCGGTGACGACGGCGGCGGCGATGTTGATGAGCTTGGCGGAAATGGCTGTATGCATGATGTCCCCCTTGTTCTGCCGGTGGCGATCGGCTCAATTCGATGACCGGCTTATCGGGGCGTCGTGTTTCAAGCCGATTTCGCTAGATGCTCGTTTGTGTTTCGATTCTGTTTCCCCTGGTTAACAGAAAAGGTCCGTGCAAAGCAGCTTGCAGTTGCGCGACGTCTTCATGACGCTGGCGTATTTGCCTAAGCGGATCGGCCAAACCGCGGCACGAATCCGTGATGCTTTTCTTTTGAGAGGAATTCACCTCACTCCGAAACCGAGCTGCAACAAAGCGCGGCGTCGGCGGCATGATCCGGATACAGCGAACAGGCAAAGTTGACCTAACGAAAACAGCCGGCAACGAACGATCGGAAGCCAATACTGTTTTCGCCATGGTCTGGATTGGTCTGGACAGTTTCCAGCCTGCGTATCAACCGGCTCAAGCCCCCTGGCGGGGGCGGCTTGGAGCCGTTGAGGATGCGCGGCGCCTCCGGCAACTTGCAGCCGAGAGGACCGAAGGCCCGCGCCGCAACGGGGGGCTCCGCTGGCGGCGCGGGCGCTTCGGGGGGGTTCCCTGAAGTGCCCGCAAATTCCAATTTTGAGGAACGAACAGGATGAAAACGAAATTCGCCGCTTCCGTGCTTTCCGCCCTGCTTTACGTGCAGGGGCTGCTCGGCATTGCCGGCCTCGCCACCGTGCTGCTGAAGGAACGTGCCCATGCCGGCGAGATCAGCACGAACAGTGACATGCCGTCCGGCCCGTCGCTTCTCGTGGTGCGCTGAGGAAAGAGCATCGGACCCCAAGAGTGGAAACCGGTTTCGAAAAAATCCGATGCTCACAACAAAAGGTGGCTGTCCTGCATTCAATCGGCGAATTGCGTCGGCGGATCGAACCGGTACCCCGCCCCCCGTATGGTGGTGATGGTTTCGGTATCGAGCTTGCGGCGCAGTCGCACGATACGCGAATCGATCGACCGGTCGAAAGCTTCGGCATTTTCGGCGGGCGCGGCGGCGATGATGTCGTCCCGCGTCAGCACCTTGCGCGGGCTGGCCAGGAACAGCCTGAGCAGCGCCACCTGTCCGGGGGACAGCTGTTCTTCCGTGCCCGAGCGGTGCATGACGATGGCCGATCGAAGATCGACGGTGGCGTTCTCCAGCACGATCAGTTCCCCGGCGCTCCTGCCGCGCCGAGCCAGAAGGCGGCCGACGCGCGCGGCGAGCTCCCTGACATTGAGCGGGCTTTCGACGACGTCGGCGGCGCCAAGTTCGAGCGCCAGCACCTTGTCGACCAGATCGGCCGGGCGGCAGATCAGGATGAAATCCGGTCCACCTTCGCCGCCATGTCGCCTGAGCAGGTCGCGCCCCTCCGCCTGGCTGACGCTGTCACCGACAACCACGACATCGACACCCTTTTCCGAAAGCAGCGATTCGGCTTCCCACGGCTGTCGCGCCGCGCGAACGTCATGCCCGCGCCGCTTGAGATGATCGGCGAGATCGGTCGCGACTACTTCAGCGACGGAAACAAGCGCGATGACGGATCGTGCAGCCATGTTTTTCTACCCCGCAGACGGCAACCCAAGAAGAGTGCTGGACATCATGTTTATACCCAATTTACTTTCCGCTGAAAGCGGGAGCGAAGGCATCGTGCGGGCACGAATTGTCATTGTCGAGGACGAGCCGGACCTGAGGGATGCGGTCGCCGAATATCTCGGCGCCAGCGGCTATGATGTGGCCACGGCCGAAAGTGCGGCGGCGGCGCGGGACCTTTTGGAAACGCAGTCCTTCCATCTGGCCATTCTCGACATCGCTATGCCGGGCGAGGACGGCCTGTCGCTCGGCCGCTGGATGCGGTCGAAAATGCCGATCGGCATCATCTATGCGACGGCCGCCGGTACCGCGCTCGACCGCATCGTCGGACTGGAACTCGGCGCTGACGATTACATGATCAAGCCTTACGAATTGCGTGAAGTGCTGGCCAGGGTGCGCAGCGTGCTGCGTCGCGTTCCGGAGCCGACCGAGCCACAAATGGCCAAGGCTGAAACATCCGGCGGCCGCCGGTCCGTGAGCTTCGGCCCGTTTCACGCCGATCTCGACGGCAGGCTCGTCACCGGCGCCAACGGCGCGGTCATCGACATGGCCAAGAGCGAGTTCGACGTGCTGGAGGTGTTCCTGACGCGCGCCAACCGGCTGTTGACGCGGGCGGCGATCTCCGAGGCGATCGGTTTCGTCGAGGACCCGGAATCATCCCGCGCCGTCGACATCCGCATCATGCGGCTGAGAAAGAAGATCGAGGCGGATCCGGCCAATCCGAAATTCCTGCGCACGGTGCGCGGCGAAGGCTATATCTTCTCGCTGCCAGCCGGTGAAAATAACTAAGGCGCGGCGGCTTGGAGCAAGCCACACGGCTAGGAAATGACGGCTGACAATGACGGCTGAAACAATACGCGCGAACGTGCAGGGCGCCAGGCAGGGCGCGGCGATGGCGGCCGTGCATGTGGTTCGCCGGCTGCGCGAAGCCGGTGACTGGCAGCGCGAGATGGAGGGTATTCTCCAAACGCTTTGCGAAGCCATCGATTGTCACCGTGGCATCCTGTTTCGCCTGCGCGAACTACCCGGCCAGGGCTTCGCCCAGTCGGTCGCCGCTCATTGGATCGCCCCCCGGTTTGGCGGCGAGCTGGCGTCACCAACAGTCATCATGCAGTCGGTCGTCGATTCGGATCCATTGCTGGAACGGCTGGCGGAGGACGAACGTCAAGGCAAGATCTTCGCGGGGCACACACGCGATCTCGATGGCTTTCTGCGGACGGATTTCGAAAAGCAGAACATCAAGTCGTTCCTGTCGGTGTCGGTCTTTTCGCACGGCAATTTGTGGGGCACGCTGGCGGTCAACGACTGCGTCGACGAACGCGAATGGACCGACCAGGAGGAGGCGGCGCTGCACATGGTGGCACTCGCCATCGGCGACGCCATCGAACGGTCGCCCTCCGACGCGCATGCCAGCGACGTCATTCGCCGCACCATGCTGCAGGCCTCGCTCGACGCCATCATCGTCATCGATGAGACCGGCTCGATCATCGAATTCAATCCGGCCGCCGAGAAGATGTTCGGCTATCGGCGCAGCGATATCCTCGGCAAGGACCTGCTCGATACGGTCGTGCCGGAATATTATCGCAAGGGGTATGCGTCGGGCGCCGAATACATGTCGGGCCGCGGCGCGCCGATGGTCGGCCAACGGCTTGAAACGGTCACCCAGAATGCCGCCGGTGAGGTTTTTCCGATCGAGTTGACGGCAACCGAGATGCGGGTCGCCGATCGCCAGCTGATCTTCGGCTCCATCCGCGACCTGCGCGACAAGTTGCGGGCTGAGGAGGAAATCAACCGCCAGCGCGAAAAACTGCACCAGAACGAGAAGATGGCGGCCATGGGCTCGCTGCTTGCCGGCGTTTCGCACGAGCTCAACAATCCGCTGGCCGTTGTTGTCGCCCAGTCGACGCTGTTGCACGAATTCGCCGCCGATCCGCAGACCAAGGTGCGCGCCGAAAAGGTGCGCGCGGCTGCCGAGCGCTGCGGCCGTATAGTCAAGAGTTTCCTATCGATGGTCCGCCTGCACCCGGCCGCGCAAGCCGAAACGGACCTCAACCAGGTGATCCGCGCCGCACTCGAAGTGACCGCCTATGGCGCACGATCGAGCGGCATCATCATCGACACCGATTTCGCCAGCGGCCCGCTGCTGGCCATGGTCGATGCCGACCACGTTACGCAGGTGGCCGCCAACTTCCTCATCAATAGCCAGCACGCCTTGGCCGGCATTGCCGGCGACCGCCGGATCAAGGTCAGGACGTTTCGCAGCGACCGCGGCAATCCCGGATTCTCGGTCGAGGACAACGGCCCAGGTGTCCCGGAAGCGATACGCTCACGCATATTCGAGTCCTATTTCACCACCAAGCCGGTCGGTGTCGGTACCGGCATCGGCCTGTCGATCTCGAAATCGATCATCGAGCGGCACAATGGCAATATCTGGTTCGAGGAGGTTTCGCCGAGAGGTGTGCGTTTTGTCGTGCAGCTGCCGGCGATCGCGGCCGGCGCGGCCGCCGCCGGCGAAGCTCCGTCGCGGTCGAGCGGCTTGCGTCACGCGCTGATCATAGACGACGAGCCCGACGTCGCGGCGTCGCTGTCCGACATTCTGGAGTTGATGGGCATCAAGTCGCGGATCGTGCCGGCCTGGGTATCGGCCGCCGCGACGCTGAGCGGCCATGTGCCGCCGGACATCGTTTTTTCCGATTTGCGCATGCCCGGAGCCAGCGGCACAGCCGCCTATCGCGAGCTACTCGCCGAACTGCCGGGTCTGGCGCGGCGCTTCGTGCTTGTCACCGGCGATCTGATCGGCGCGAAAGGCGAGATCGAGGCGTTGCCCGCGCAGCAGCGGCCGCCAATCCTCGAAAAACCGTTCAGCATGCTGGACGTTCGCGGTGTGCTCTCGGCCATTGCCGAGCAGGTCGCTCTGGGCGGCTAGATGTTTAGTCCCGGCCGCATTTGCTGGAGCGGATCAAGCTTGAAGCGTTCTGGCTGTGCAGCCCATGCCTTGCAAATGAACTCGTAGGGCGTG
>NZ_JBVVQF010000009.1:75019-216239 GCF_055811815.1 Mesorhizobium sp. WSM4836 | reverse complement strand
GCGTCGCAGCGGTTTGTTCATCATCAGACATGCTCACCATCCCGCGGCCATTTCACACGGCGGATCGAAAACATCAACCTTCCTTGCCACATCGGCGCGCGCTGCCGCCCAATTCTGCTTGCCGCCACGCGTCTGTGTTTTCGACCTCGAAACCCTGCCCGCGAGGGCGGAAAGGACTGCCCATGGACATGACGTTCAAGGGCGCCGCCAGGCGCCTCGATGACCTTGGTTTGCCAAGGCTCGGCGCCCGGATCGGCGTCGGCGAGGACGAGATGCACGCCTTCCTAGATGTTGAAACCAGCGGGCACGGCTTCGACGCCCTTGGCCGGCCGGTCACCCTGTTCGAACCGCACATTTTCTACCGCAATCTGTCCGGCGACAAGCGCGGGCAGGCGGTCTCGCCTATCAGCGGTGGGGCGAAAAGCCATACCCCAGGGCAGCTACCCACGGCTCAGGGCAAGACCACACCAACGCAACGTACTACATCGAAGGGACGCACCGGACAGTCGCGGCGGCCATAGTGGCAAGGCTGGAACGGCAGGCGTTGCGATGGGGCAGGCGGCCAGTTCGCTGCTACCAAGCTGCTCGTTCAGCCTTGCTTTGGGCCTCGTCCTCGGTCATCCGCCTGTATTCCCAACGGCCACGCCGCCAACGACGCATAAGCGGGCCAGCAGCAAATGAACCGTCCGGCACTTCCTTCGATCTGACGGCATAGGTGTCAGACCACTCCGATGGATCTCCGCCGTGGATCCACGTCCTAAGCAGATGCAAGAGCATGTGCGGAAGTCCCCAAGTCCCGCGTTCTCCTTTAGCTGATTTCGTCACGTGCAGCTAGATAGGGCGAGACGCCGACTGCTCAGAGCCTCTTCGCGAAGGGCGGGGGAAAGCAACGTCCTCCGGCGCGAGAGCATTACGATCGCTGGATCACGGCATGCGGAAGAGTCCGTATCAGACGGCAGTCAGAACGGCTTGCAAGGAATTGGTCGGTCGCAGTCCGGCATCCGCCGTAGTCGTTGTAATCGTCAAGGATCATGAACCCGCCGGGGCTCAAGACTTCGAGAGTCCGCTCAAGGCAGAACTTGACCGGATCGTGCCAATCGCAATCGATCTGGGCCAGTGCTACTCTGCTTTTCGGATGAAACTGCACTGTGTCTTCGAACAGGCCCTTGTGCAGCACAATCTTTTTGCCATCGACTGGGAAACCAAAGTCCTTGAAGCTGGCACTCACTTTCTCGAACAGGTCGCCTAGATATCCATAATACGCGTCGCCGCCGATGCCTTTGGATTGTCCGGATCGGATAGTCTCGTAGCGGGCCTTGGATTTTTCGTCGTCCTCGTCCGTGGGGCTCGGAATCATTCCAAACACATCGTAGCCGTGGAAAGTACGGTCCCCGTCTAGTTCGGACGCGATGTAGATTGCCGAGCCACCGAGCGCGATACCGTATTCAATGAAGTCGCCGGAGACGTTTTCACGCCTCAGTTGCCTGATTGAGTCGCGAAGGCTGATAAACTTGGCGTCCGAAAGATACGTCAGCCGGGCGCGTCGCACGGAGCGGGCGACGGCAGGCACTCTAAGCCTGTTTGTATTCTTCAGCACGTGTTGGGTCAGTCTCGACAGCATCGTGTGGTTCCCTCCTCGAAGCTCGTCCGCTCCATCGCTCATTTGAGAGCGCCAAGCACTTAGCACATCCTCCGACCATCACAACCTGCCCGCGAGGGCGGAAAGGACTGCCCATGGACATGACGTTCAAGGGCGCCGCCAGGCGCCTCGATGACATAGACTTGCCAAGGCTCGGCGCCCGGATCGGCGTCGGCGAGGACGAGATGCACGCGTTCCTCGATGTTGAAACCAGTGGGCACGGCTTCGACGCCCTTGGCCGGCCGGTCATCCTGTTCGAACCGCACGTCTTCTACCGCAACCTGTCGGGTGCCAAGCGGGCAAGAGCGGTAGCCACTGGCCTCGCTTATCCGAAGTGGGGCGAGAAGCCCTATCCCAGGGATAGCTACCCACGGCTCAAAGCGGCTTGTGCGATCGACGAAACCGCGGCGCTCAAATCCGCTTCGTGGGGGCTGGGCCAGGTTCTCGGCGAGAATTTCAAGGCGGCCGGCTTTCTTACCGTGCAGGCGATGGTCGGGGCGATGATGGCGGACGAGGCGCTGCAGCTCGGCGCGGCGATCGATTTCATCATCGAGAACCGGCTCGACGACAATCTGCGCAACCATGACTGGGCGGGATTCGCCAAGGGCTACAATGGCGCCGGCTATCGCAAGACCTCCTACGATACCAGGCTTGCCGAGGCCTATCGCAAATGGTCGCGTATCAAGGACACGCCCTGGCCGTCTGCCGGCCCGGTGTCATCGGCGGTCGTCCCTGCAGCCCCGCCAGAGCCCGCGAAGCCAATTCCCGTTCCACAACCGACCGCCACGCCCGCGCCCTCTGTACCTGCTGTGCATGCCGCCAGGTCCGGCTTCTGGGCAGCGCTGATCGCAGCCATCCTCAAATTCTCAGCCGTCCTCAAACTGTTTGAAAGGATATGACATGTGGACCCGGATCAAGAGCTTTTTCCGCGACAGCGAAACAATATTCTGGGCGCGGCTTCAGACGGCCATCGGCATCGCTGCGACCATCGTCACCTATGTCGACCCGCAAGTGCTGTCGCCGGTCATTCCGGGGGAATGGTTCCCCTGGTTTCTTGTGATCAACGGCGTTTTGACCGAGTTCCTGCGCCGCCGCCGCGCGGAGGATTTGTGATGGCAGCATTCCTCACGATTCTCAGCGCCATCATCGGCAACAAGGTGGTCATGACGGTATTCGCTGCTGTCGCGGGCGGCATCGGCCTTTACGTTGCCGGCGGCATCAACCGGGCGAAGAAGTAGGCGGTCAAACAGGCCGAGGCAAAAGTCGCGGCCGCCGAAGACCGCCTGGAAATGAGGCGCGAGGCCGCCGCCGAGGAGCGCAAGGCCGCCGGAATGGCCGATGCGGCAGCAAGAGCGGAGGCTGCCAAATGGGCAAAGCGCTGATCCTGTGCGTAGTGCTCGCGGGCTGCACGACAACCCAGCCGGCCGGCAATCCGCGCCAGGTCTGGTGCGACCACAACCAGCCGCGCCGGCCATCCGCCCCGGTCGTCGCCGCCATGAGCCGGCCCGAGCTCGACGAGATGAACGCCTTCAACGGGCAGGGCGCCAGATGGTGCGGGTGGACGCCATGATGCACGAGCTGCTCGACGTCTTGGGCATCAAGGCGCCGGTGTTGGTCGCCGGCTTGTCCGGCGGCATTTTGCGGGCCTTGTCCCGTCATCGCTACAAGGTCCGCGAAATGGTGGCCTCGCCGATCTGCGGCGCGCTGGCTGCGGCATATCTGACGCTGCCGGTCGTGCATTATTTCCGCGCCGCCGGCCTGCCCATTCCTTCTCCGGACGACGACACGACGACGCTGGCCGCGGCGTTCCTCATCGGCGTCTCGGCCATGTGGATTTCGGACATTGTCTTCGAATTGATCGTGCGCCGGTTCGGGCCGGTGAAGGAGGAGTAAGCCGCCGGACGAAAGAGTGACATTTAGTTGGAGCCCGCCGCGCCAAAAGTGCGGCGGGCTTTTTGCATTTTCCCTCGCATCCTGTACGATCTTTCTTTCGCGCGAGGGCAGCTCGATCCAGCGCTTGCCAGACCAACATGCGCGCTAGGCTTCACGGGAGATGGTCTCATGCTTGCCAGGGTCCTTTCAGAAGCGGCAGTCGTGACAGCCGGGGCGCTTCTGTTTGCCGCGACGGCCTACGCCCGGCCGGACAGCCGCGCGATGACGTGCGAACAGACACAGCTTCTGATCCAGAGGCATCGCTCGGTAGTGCTCACCACCGGCCAGAACACCTACGACCGATACGTCCGACAATTCGGCAATGAATGCGACTGGCCGGACGTGCCAGGCGCCGCGTATATCAAGACGCGTGACGGATCATGTCTGGTCTATCGCTGCCAGGAGCCGGTCTTCGACCTCCCGAATTGAAAGCAGGCGGCGCCTCATTCCTCGTCGAAGGAACCACCCTCGCGTGCGAGATCGCGCGAAATGACACGTTCGTCGGTATCATCCGGCAAGGCCTCGTCGCTTTCCTGGTAAGCGTTATCGTCGTCCTCCTCCGGCAGTTCGCCGCTTTTCTCGACGTCATAGCAAATATCGCCGTTTTGCGGCACGCCGTCAGGGAGGATTCTCCCGCTCCGGATGGCGTCCCAGTCCTGTTGCTGGATCGTCGGGCTCTCCGTCTCGTCGTCGGTTCGTTCTTTCCTGCGCGGTTCCATCGCCGTTTCTCCATGATTTCAGCGGCCCTGAATTGGCTCAGTGATTGAACTCATAAGTCTGGCGGCCGGTTCCGGGCCACTGGGGTCCGGGCGCGTTGCCGCACGACGGAACCAATCGCGCCTGCCTGCCTTCAGAAGATATTGGCGCGAAAGGAGCTCGACATGAGACCGCTCGTTTTCTTGCCGTGCATGCTAGGCGCGCTGGTGCTGGCGGCGCCGGCGGCCGCACAGCCGGGCGAACAGGCGCAATCCGACCACTGCAAGGCCGAGCCGCCGGACAAGAACAGTCAGCAGCAGAAGCCGGCCGGCAACAATTTGTCCGATACGCTCGAGCCATGCGGTGGGGTGCTGAAGCCGCCGCCAACGGGCGATCAGGGCATGGCGGCGCCACCGCCGGATGAGGGCAAGACGCCGGTGATCAAGCCCGGCGAGGTGCCGCCACAGCAGTAGCAGCGACGGGCGGCAACTTCGCGCCGCTTGAGCCGGCGGGTTTGTCGCAGCCGCCTAGGAACATTAGCTTGTTCTAAAGGTTATTTCAGACGCAGCCGATATCACCCCCTCCGGTATCGCTGCTGATCGGGAAACCGATCGGCCCGCGTCTTGCGACGCGGGCCACCGCAGCTCATCCGGCGCCGCACCGCGCGGGCACTTCACCGCGATTCGATTAGCCGCCACTTACGGAACAACAAGGAGGCGTGGGCGTTTGCCTACAGGGTTCGCCGCTTCGACCGGAATGCCGCGTCGCAACCTAAAGGCGAGGCCCGTAACAACAGGAGTAGACGATGAAAATCCACCTTGTTCCTGCTGCGGCGGGATTGGCGTTGCTTGCCGGCGTCGGCGTGGCCACCGCGGACCAGGTGATTGTCACGCCCGAACAGCAGACGGTCATCCGCGAATACGTCCACAAGCACCCGTTGGCGTCGATCAATCTTCTGGGGGTGGAGCTCAATATCGGTTCCACGTTGCCCGATACAGTCGAGCTGCAACCGATCGATGTTCCAGACGTGCGGTACAGATACGTCGTCGTCGGCAATCGCACGGTGCTCGTCGACCCAGGCACCCGCAAGATCGTGCACGTTCTCGACTGATCGACGTTCCCAAACCGCGAACCGGATTTGTAAAGGTCACGGTCTTATGAAAATCGAGCTCCATCCCGAGCGATCGGGATGGAGCCGCTGCCGTCCAGGGAAAGGAGCCATTCCCATGCTGCCGCATGTCGAGCCGGTCAACGTGGCCGCCGCCGTCGACAAACTGCTTGCAGAACGAGGGGATGGCCTGCTGTCGATGAAGGCGGCGATTGCACTGCTGCGTGAACGCACCGGAACCGAGCGCTCGGACGCCGACCTTGAAGGGCTGATCATCAAGAAGGCGGCGCTCCTCGGCGTCGCCGTCCTGTGTGACAGAGAGGTTCAATGACGCTGTTGCCTGGCGCCCAAGACGCCGGTCGAAATTTCAGCTAGAACAAAGTTGCTTACGCATGAACCGAGCCGACGGAGGCATCAGTGACGGACAGGCAGGAACGGATTCGCCAGCGGGCACACGCGATCTGGGAACAGACAGGCAGGCCCGACGGGGCGCATAAGCAGCATTGGGATCAGGCTACCGCCGAAATCGACGCAGAAATCGCCACGAAAGAAAAGACCGCCAGCCGGCCGAAACCGACATCACGTCAGCTTAAGACGGCGCCCGCCGCCAAGGACGGAACCAAACCCAAGGCGCGACCACGCAAAGCGTGAACTCGAGCGGATTTGATTCCGCTGTCGGAAGCCCGTCCTCGGAAGCCCAATTGTGCGGCTAACTATTGCCTCGCTTTATTCGATCGCCCACCATTGCGGCTGTGTTCATCCATCGCGGTGCCCATCAGCTGACACTCGCATCTGCTTCAGCAGGTAGAGGACAGTTCGGCCGATTTCGCTGGTGTTCCGCCTTCCAAGTAAAATTTTCGGAAAAATTGACTACAAAGTTCACTGGGCTGTTCTGTGAACAGATACCATGAGGCTAGTAAGTTGATTGGCAGCGAAACCGATCATCTCCTTGCAAATTAGTAGACATGCAACCGGCGCCGTCGCGGGCTGTTCAGCGCAACTACAGCAAGGAGAGTGTTATGACCACCATAATCAAAACAATCACCGATGCGGTGGCATGCGGCGCAGTTATTTTCATGCTCTCGATGCCCGTGAATGCCGCGGACGGAATTGCCGTTGGTGTTGGAACATCCATCGGCGGCAATGGCGGCATTAAAGCCGGCCTCGGCGCGACGGTTGGCGGTCGCGGCGGCATCGACGCCGGTGCCGGCGCAACGGTTGGCGGCAGCGGCGGCATCAAGGCAGGCCTCGGTGCCTCGGTAGGCGGCAGCGGCGGCGCTAACGCCGGTGCCGGTGCAACGATTGGCGGTTCCAGTGGCATCGCCGCGGGCACCGGCGCATCGGCCGGGGGCAGAAGCGGCATCAACGCCGGTGCCGGCGCGACGATCGGCGGTTCCAGTGGCATCGCGGCGGGCTCCGGGGTAGGTATCGGCAGCGGCGTTAAGGCTGGCGCAGGGGTCAGCATCGGCAGTGGTATCAATGCCGGCGCCGGTGTCGGGACCGGTGGGGGAAGCAATCCGAGCAATCCGTCCAATCCCAGCAATCCCAGCTTGCCCCAGGTCGTTGCCGACATGTCGGGCGACAAGTTGGCCAGGATGAAGAAGCGCTGCGTTGACGTGCTCAGCAGCGAAGGCACTTACGACAGCGATCTGCGCCAATTGTGCCTGCTGATCGCTCGCCGCTAAGGCGAACAGATCGGATGAAATGTCGGACCGGGCCGAGAGGCCTTCGTCCACCAAACCTCCAGCAGTCCAAAGCCCGCCATTGCGGCGGGCTTTTTTGCCGAGCACGTGGCGGCAGCATGGCTGGGCTCACAAGAGCACGCGCCTCACTGCGTTTGACGGCCAAGATCCGGCGAAGTGGCTGTTCCGTCTCCCAGGGCGTCCCAGCCCACTGCGCGGCTGCTTTGCATCAGCTGAGTGCACGCAAACTCCGCCAGATCGGCTTCCGCGAAGCCGTCGAACTCGATAGCTGCGCCTTGGAGCTGGGCGGCTTGCATGACGAGCCATTCAATGTCTTCGCGCGCGACATTCTCGGCGAGGTTCCGCAGTCGCACGTCTTCGGCGACAGCAGTCAGATTGATGGCAATCCCGGATCGCAATGTAGCTCGAATTCGGGAACTGACGTCTTCGTGCAGGCGAAGCGAAAATCCGTAGCGCATGGAAAAACCTTCCTTCAGGAGCGGTTTGTCCCTCGTGTTCTACCATGCGCCCAGGTTCCGTGATTGGCAAGCGAAAATCCTAAAAACTCGTTTCATGTCAACTAGTTAGCGTATTTTGTTGATTGCCCATTTGATGCGTGATCCGCTTCATCGGACTTTTGCACGACTCTCTCATTTGAAGGCCTTGACGCATTCTGCTCACATACCTACTTCTACAGAAAATTAGGCACATACTAACTCAGCTGCTTTTAGGCTGGTATGATTGGAGACCGAGATGTCCGAACTGGAACGCCCGGAACGATTGCAGATCATGCTGACCGTCGATGAACTGGCGGCGTTGGAGAACTGGCGCTTCGACAAGCACATGCCGAGCCGGTCGGCCGCGGTACGTGAGCTTTTGAGGCGAGGTCTCACAGCCGATGGTTTCCTGACCGCGGCGCACGGGACCAAGTCGCGCGATTTCGGCATTCTGCCGCATTCTGCAGATGGCGACCGCAGCGCGGCCGACGGACCATCCCAGAAGGAATAGCAGTTCCGCCGCGACCGCCCGCTCTCCGACCGTGCTTCGCGCCTCTCCTGCTTCGCGATGAGCTGTGAACGTCTGGTCTGCTGATCGCCGCGAAATAGAAGAGATCCAAAGCTTTGTCTTGCCAGAAGCTCCGCAATCAGGGAGTGCTTGATTGGCATAATGTGGGCTCGGGAATTTGCCGATGACGCTGGAGTTGACGGCCGACGACCAGTCGATGCTGCATGGCGAGCAAGGCTCGGCAGCGGCTGCCGCCATGAAGATCCTCGTTGCCTTTTCGAAAGCGGTCGGCGCGCGCAGGTTGCTGGACATTGCCGGTGCCCATATCGACGGCTGCCTCTATCACGGCCAGGCCAGCCTTGATTTCGTCGAAAGGCTGATCGAGGGCGGCGGCCGCGTTCGAGTGCCGACGACGCTGAATGTCGGTTCGTTCGACCTCATCCATCCCGGATTGGTGAAGATGCCGGTGTCGCAAGAAGCGCCGGCGCGACGCCTGATGAAGGCGCATCTGGAACTCGGCTGCCAGGCGAGCTTCACCTGCGCGCCCTATCAGACTCGGTTCCGGCCAAGGTTCGGCGAGCAGATCGCCTGGGGTGAGTCCAACGCCATCGTGTTTGCCAATTCGGTGATCGGGGCGCGGACCAACCGCTATGGCGATTTCATCGATTTGTGCTGCGCAATGACCGGGCGCGCGCCGGCCTGGGGACTGCATCTGAGTGAAAATCGACGAGGCCAGATCCTGTTCGAGCTGACTGACGCTGCTTTCGAGCCTACCGACGCCCTGTTTGTCGGCGTCGGGCTGATCGTCGGGCAGAGGGCCGGCGACCGCGTCCCCGTCATATCGGGCCTGCCGCAGCCGCGCGACGAGGACCAATTGAAGGCGCTGGGGGCGGCGGCGGCAACGACCGGTGCCGTGGCACTATTTCATGCCGTTGGCATCACGCCGGAGGCGGAGACGCTGGATCAGGCATTGCACGGCCTGGTGCCAGAGGAAAAAATCCGGACCTCTCGCGCTGATATCCACCATGCGCTGGCCAGGCTGTCGAGCGTCCCCGACGGCGTGCAGCTTGCAGCCGTGTCGTTAGGCACGCCGCATTTCTCCCATGAAGAATGGATGCGCCTGTTGCCGTTGCTGCGCGACGTTGCGCCGGGCAAGGGCATCCCGATCTATGTCAACACAGGGCGTGCGACGCTGGCGCGACTGCAGGACGAAGGCGCACTGGCCGGCATGGGAGCCTTCGGCCTCGTTCCGGTTACCGACACCTGCACCTATGTCACGTCGATCCTCAAGCGTCTCGATGGCGTGGTGATGACCAATTCGGGCAAATGGGCGCATTACGCACCTGGCAATATCGGTGTCTCGGTGGCCTTCGCTGACATGGAAGATTGTGTCCGCTCGGCCGCGGCCGGCCGCGTCGTGCGAGCCGCGCCATGAAGGCGCCGGCCAGAACCGGTACATTCCTCCTTTCCGGCTCGGCACAAGGCCCGGCGCTGGTGCTTTCGCAGGCGCTCAGCTTCTGGGGCGGGATCGACGTCGAAACGGGCGACATCATCGACCATTCGCATCCGGACCTCGGCGGCAATATCGCCGGCAAGATCCTGGTGATGCCCAGCGGGCGAGGGTCGTCGTCCTCGTCTTCGGTTCTGGCCGAAGCGATCCGCAGGGGCACGGCGCCGGCCGGCATTATCCTGGAGCGGCCGGATCCGATCCTTGCCGTCGGCGCCATCGTTGCGGAATTCCTCTACCAAATCAGCATGCCGCTGGTCGTCTGCAACATGTCAGGCATTGTCTCCGGCGACCGGATCGCAATCGGCCTGGGCGAGGATGCGCAAGCGATGGTGAGCAAGCTCTAGTCGGCCATCAGTCCCGCCGCGCCGCCAATAATTTAAAACCACGAGGGTGTCACTTGCGCGGCGGGTTCACGCGGGCCTTCGTTCAGATCTCCGGGATGCTTTCCCTGAAGATCACCTGCAGCCTTGGCTGGTGCAATTCGTAAGGCAATCCCCTGACCGCGTGACTCAAGGTGTTGAGTGCCTCGCGGGCTTCGACGCGCGGGTTCTGGTCGATGACCGCGTCGAGCGTGCCGTCGAGCAAAAGCTCCTTGGTGCCTTCCGTCACCTCATGGCCGAGAAAGACCGTCGACAGCGCGCGCCCGCGCTCCTTGAGTGCGCGGGCGATGCCGGTATTGCCGGCGCCGACATTGTAGATGGCCGCCAGGTCCGGGTGCCGGTCCAGCAGGGCGGAGGCCTCAGAATAGGCTTTTTCCCGATCATCGAGCATTTCGCGCATCTCGACGATCTGCAGATTGGGCGATTCTTCCGTCAGGATGTGGCGGAAGCCCATCTCGCGCTCTTCGTGGCCGCGATAGGAGAGCGAACCGGCGAACAGCGCGACCTTGCCTGGACGCCCGGCGCCATTGAAGCGATTGAGAAGGTAGCCGGCGAGCCGGCCGGCGGCGCGGTTGTCGATGCCAATATAGGCAACCCTCGGCACATGCAGGATGTCGGAAGCGATGGTGACGACCCTGACGCCGCTGGCCGAAAGCGAGCGGATCGCCTCACGCACCGTTGGATGGTCGAGCGCGATCACACCGACGCCTTGCGTCTGTCCGTGCAGTTCCTGCAGCAGGCGGGCAAGCCGGTCCGGATTGAAGCCTTCGATGGTGGCGACGCGGACGTCGAGGTCCGGACGCGACTGCGCCTGCGCCTCGATCTGGCGGTGCAGCATCTTGATAAAGGAATTGGTGCCGGCGGGCAGGGCGAAGTCGAGCCGCATGACCTCACCGCGCAGCGCGTTGAGCGAGCTCGGATTATTCGAATTTTCAGCGATATAGCCAAGCCGCTGTGCCGTTTCGAGCACGACCTCGCGGGTGCGCGCCCTGACCCCGGCGCGGTTGTTGAGCACACGGTCGACCGTGGCGGCGGAAACACCGGCTTCCCGGGCTATGTCTGTCAGGGTGGACCGCATTGTCGATCACCTCATTCCAAAATGCGCCAAGGGCGCATCGAGATTACGCATTTCATGGGTCCGATGTCGCAGAGCGGCTTCATCGCAACCCGCGATTCTGATGGGAAATGATGTAACCGGCCTTGGCCGATGTGCAAGTCGCTGCGCTACCCCAAAATGGCCAAAAGGACCAAATCAGGGAGGTGGGCAGCCGGGCTCCCTCAAATTCAAGCACCGGCTTCGGTGTGAGAGTCTTGATAAACGCCATTCCCCCCCCCTTTGAGATGTTATGATGGATCTTGATTATTTATGATGTTGACAGCCTTCGTATAGTGCCGTCAATATCCATCATAAGGGCCATGGAGGAACAAGGCCCTGAGGGAGGAGTTCCAATGTCGAATTTGATCCGCGTGTCGCGACGCCGTTTGCTAGCGGCCGGTGGAAAGGCGGCAGTCCTTGTTGCTGCCGCAGGTATTGCACCGAAATTCATTCGTCCGAGCCGTGCCTATGCGGCCGATGCCCTGGCGTCCGGCATGATCGGTGGCCCGACGGGCTTCGACGGCTCGGAGCGCTATCAGTACGGGCCAGATACGCCGGAGGGTCGCGCCATCGAAGCGGCCAAGGCGATGAAGGGCGCCGGCAAGGCGCCGGCCAAGATCGTGCTTGGCCTGTCCGACGGTTCGATCGGCCAGCTGACCCAGCCGTTTCCGGCCGGTGCGCCGTCGATCAAGGATCTGTGGGAGAAGGAAACCGGCATTCCGCTTGAAATCGTCGGTGTGCCGAACGGCCAGGAATTCACCAAGACGATGCAGGACATCTCCACCAAGGGTGGAGCGTATGACATCTACGCGGTCGAATGGAACCGTCTTGGCGACCTCGCCGAAACCGGCGGCATCCTCAAGCTCGACGACTTCGTCGCGCAATACAAACCGGAATGGGACGATCCCGAGCGCGGCTACGTTAACGGTGCCAAGGGCGTGTCGCTGCTCAACCAGTATCGTGGCTCGACCTATGGCGTGTCGCTGGATGGCGACTTCCAGACCTGGGTCTACCGTACCGATCTGTTCGGCGACGGAGCCGAGAAGAAGGCCTTCTCCGACAAATACGGCTATGAACTGGCGGCGCCGAAGACCTGGAAGCAGCATGACGAGATCGCGGCCTTCTTCCAGCGCCCGGACAAGGGCCTGTTCGGCTCGACCGATCTGCGCAACCAGGGTTGGGGCTACACCAACTGGTATCAGCGTTATGTCTCAATGGCTTCGCCCAATCAGTTCTTGTTCGACGATACCGGCAAGCCGCTGATCAATTCGGAGCAAGGTATCGCGGCGACCACCGAGTACATTGCGTCGCTTTCGCATCATTCGCCGGATGCGATCTCCTGGGGCTGGCCGGAGCAGTACGGCAATTTCGCCAAGGGCGGCGCGGCCATGACGTGTGCCTTCTCCAACCTGCCGAAATTCCTCGACAATGCCGGCAACAAGGATTCAGCTGTCACCGGCAAGATCGGCTCGATGCTGCCGCCCGGCCGCGAGATCGACGGCAAGCTGGTCAGCCGGTCGGTGCTGTGGCTCAATCTGTCGGCGTCGGTGTCCTCGCAAGCCAAGAACCCGGAGGCCTGCTACCTGTTCCTGCAGTGGCTGGGATCAAGCCGTATCTATGCCTGGATGACCGCCAACCCGGGCGGCTATTTCGATCCGTTCCGGCTGTCGGATTTTTCCGATCCGCTGGTTCGCCAGACCTATCACGCGTACCACATGGACGTGGTGCGCGAGACGGTCGCCCGCACCGTGCCCACCATCAACTATCCCGGCGCCACCGCCTTCCACAATGCGCTGGACGAGAACCTCGTCGCAGCACTTACCAAGGCCAAGACAGCCGAGCAGGCGATGGCCGACACCGAGGCCGAGTGGAAGAAGATTGCCCGTCGCACCGGCGAGGAGAAGCTTCTCGAAGCCATCAAGACCAACAAGGAGGCCTGGCCGACCGTCCTCGATCCGGTCGCCTGATCCTCCCCAGGATCCTACCAAGGAGGGGAGGAGCGGTCGCTCTTCCCCTCGGCAACGAAGGACCCAGCAAAGCCGCAAGATGAAGCGTTCAGTTCCTTTCGAAATATTCCGCTATGCCGCGATCTTTGCGGCGATGGCGGTGACGCTGGTGCCGATCCTGTGGATGGTGTCGATGGCGTTCAAGCCGATCGCCGAATGGTCGGCGACCGGCGCCGACCTGACATGGTGGCCGAAGAACCCGACACTCAGCAATTTCCGCTTCGTCTTCGGTGAATCGACCAACAATCTGATCGTCGCGCTCGACCGCACAGCTTTGAAGCCGATCCTGTCGTCGCTGCTATCGGCCATATTCGGCACGGCAATCGCCATGTCGGCGGGCACCGCGGCGGCTTACGGGCTGTCGCGCTTCGGCTCGGGCCAGAACCTGCCGCTGGCGCTGATCCAGCTTCGCCTGTTTCCGCCGATGGCGGTCATGACCCCGGTGATGATCATGTGGGCCTTCCTCAATTTCACCGACAGCTGGTGGGGGCTGTCGCTGATCTACGGCATCGTCACGCTGCCTTTCGCCTTCTGGCTGATGAAGACCTTCTTCGACGACATGCCGCGCGAGATCGAGGAGGCGGCACTGGTCGAGGGCTGTTCGCGGTGGCGCGTCTTCACCCGCATCACGCTGCCGATGATGCGCGCGCCGCTGGCCAGTGCCGCGCTGTTCGTCTTCATCCTCAACTGGTCGGACTATCTGATTGCGCTGCTTCTGACGACGCGCGAATGGGTGACGGTCCCCGTCTACATGGCCTCGCTGTCCTCCTCGATGACCGGCCAGCTCTATGGCGCCAAGGCAGCGCTCGGCCTGATCGCTGCGGTGCCGCCGGTGATCATGGGGATCGCCATCCAGCGCCATCTGGTGCGCGGGCTGACCTTCGGGGCGCTCAAGCAATGAGCGTGGTGACAGCCACGATTTCGGAGGGCGACATGCAAGCCTCCAAAGCGGCATCGGTGTTGCCGGACGAGGGCGCACGGCTCGGCTTCCGGCTGACCCTGCCGGCGCAGATCCTGGTGCTGTTCATCGCCGTCTTCCCGCTGCTCATGCAGCTCTATATCAGCCTCACCGACTGGTCGCCGCTGTCGGGCACCGGCTGGTGGAATGCCTGGTCGATGTGGAACAGCTTCGCCAATTACACCGACCTTGCCGCGGACGCGCGCTTCTGGAGTGCGCTGAAGCGCACGGCCATCGTCATGATCGTCTGCGTGCCGGCGGAGTTCCTGCTCGGCTTGGCGCTCGCCACGCTGTTTGCCGACGAGTTTCCCGGCAAGCGGATCTTCTACTCGATCCTCTTGATGCCGATGATGGTGGTGCCGGCGGTGGCCGGCTACATGTTCTTCATGCTGTTCCAGTCGGGCGGCCCGGTGAATGACCTGCTGTCGGCGATCTCAGGCTTTCCCGTCACCATCGCCTGGCTGTCGGACCCGACGCTGGCGCTCGTGGCGGTCATGGTCGCCGACATCTGGCAGTGGACGCCGCTGATGTTCCTGATCCTGCTTGCCGGCCTGGTCGGCGTGCCCGAGGACCAGATCAAGGCGGCGACGCTGCTCGGCGCTAACCCGTGGCAGCGATTCGTCACCATCGTGCTGCCGAAGATGAAGACGATCATCGTCATCGCTCTGGCGATCCGGGTGATCGAGAACTTCAAGATCTTCGACACGCTCTACATCATGACCGGCGGCGGTCCCGGCGTCGCCACCGAAACCATCTCCGTTTACATCTACAAGCTCACCACCCAGGACCTGATCTGGGGTTATGTGGCGGCAATCGCGCTGGCCATATTGATCGTGCTGTCCATCGCCGCGGTGTTTGCCATGAAACGCATGGCTCGGGTACGCGAGGTGGCGGCATGAGCACCATCCATCTGCAGAACCTGGTCAAGAAATTCGGCGATTTCACCGCGCTGAAGACGATGGACCTGGCCATCGCCGACGGCGAGTTCATGGCGCTGCTCGGGCCGTCCGGCTGCGGCAAATCGACGACGATGAACATGATCGCCGGCATGGAAGAGCCGACCAGCGGCAAGATCCTGTTCGGCGAACGCGACATGGCCGGCGTGCCGATGGGGCGGCGTGGCGTCGGCTTCGTCTTCCAGAACTATGCGATCTTCACTCATATGAGCGTGCGGCAGAACCTCGCTTATGGGCCGAAAATGCGCGGCGCAGCAAAGGCCGAGATCGACCGCCGCGTCGGCGCCATTGCCGAGATGCTGCAACTGACGCCGCTGCTCGACCGCAAGGCGGACAGGCTGTCGGTCAACATATTGCAGCGGGTCGCAATCGGCCGTTCGGCGATCATGGAGCCGGCGATCTTCCTGCTCGACGAGCCGCTTTCCAATGTCGATGCCGCCTTCCGGGCGGTGATGCGGACCGAACTGAAGCAGTTGCAGCGGCAGTTCCGGCAGACCATGGTCTATGTCACCCACGATCAGCTCGAAGCCATGACCATGGCCGACCGCATCGCGGTGATGGACCATGGCATGCTGCAGCAGGTCGGCACGCCGCTGGAGGTCTACAACAATCCGGCCAATGTCTACGTTGCCCGCTTCATCGGCGCGCCGGGCATGAACCTGCTCAAGGGCAGGCCGGCGGAAAGTGACCGTGGCCTGGTCGTCGATCTCGGCCCGCTCGGCGTGACGCCGCCGCTGCCGGTCGAGATCGCCGATGCCGCACGCCGGATGCGTGGCGAAGTGTTTTATGGCTTTCGACCCGAACAAGTGACGCTGGCTAAAGGCGGCCGTGGCCTGTCCATCCCGGTGAGTTTCGTCGAGCGGATCGGCGCCCGCACCGTCATCCATCTTGGCGACGGCGAGACTGCGGTGAAGGCGGTGTTCGACAATGATATTGGGCTGGCTATCGGGCAGACAGCGGTTGTCGCGCCTGCGGCGGAGGCGGTGCGCGTCTTTGACGCCGCTACCGGCCTTGCGTTGAGAGCAGGTTGAGATGGCCGATATCGTTTTCCGCAATGTGACGAAACGCTACGGCAACACGCTCGCCGTCGACGACGCCTCGTTCACGGTCGACGACAATGAGTTCTTCTGCTTCTTCGGGCCGCCGCTGTCGGGCAAGTCGACGATACTGCGCCTGGTGCTTGGGCTCGAGACACCGGACGCAGGCGAGATCCTGATCGGCGGCAGGCCGGTCAACGCAGTGTCGCCGGCGGAGCGCAATGTCGCCATGGTCTTCCAGAACCTGGCGCTGTTTCCGCATATGAGCGCGCGCGACAATATCCGCTTTCCGCTGGTCGAACGCCGGGTCGCCGAAGCCGAGATCGAAAGGCGTGTCGCCGACGTCGCGGCCAAGCTGCATATTGGCCACATCCTGCACAAGCCGCCGGCGCAGCTTTCCGGAGGTGAGCGGCAGCGCGTGGCGATTGCCCGCGCGCTGGTGCGCGATCCCGCCGCCTATCTGATGGACGACCCGATTTCGGCGCTCGACGCCAGGCTGCGCGAGGAGACGCGCGTCGAGCTGAAGCGCATACAGCGCGAGCTCGGCAAGACGCTGATCTATGTCACGCACGACCAGGAGGAAGCGATGTCGGTCGCCGACCGAATGGCCATTCTGGACAACGGCAAGATCAGGCAGATCGGTGCGCCGGCCGAGATCTATGACCGGCCGGCCAGCACCTATGTGGCGCGGCTGCTCGGCTCGCCGATGATGAACATATTGAAGTCGGTGCCGGGCGCGGAAGGCGTGGAGGCGGCGGAAGGCACGATCCGCATCGCGGATACCGGCGCCCCCACCGATGCCGTCGAGATTGGACTCAGGCCGGAAGACATCAAGGTTGGGCCCTGGTCGGAGGGGGGCGCGGGCCGCCCGGCGCGAGTGTTCGAGGTTGAGCCGCTCGGCGGCTACACCGTGGTGACGCTCGCCGCCGGGCAGGCGCGTCTGCGGGCGCTGCTGCGCGGCCAGCCGGACATCAGGCCGGACGCGATGGTGGCGATGTCCTGCGAGCCGGGCAGGGTGCACTATTTCGGACAAAGCGGGGGAGCGCTGGCAAGATGACAGCGGCTGCAAGGAACGAGCTTCGGGAGGAACATATGGCAAGCGACGAAATAGCGGGCAACGGCTTCGAGCCGGACGTTAAAGTCCGCAGCAGGGAATACCGGATCGGCTGCGTCGGCGCCGGCATGATCATGGCCGAATGTCACCTTGCCGCCTACAAGGAAGCCGGTTTCCCCGTGGTGGCGATTGCCTCGCGGACCAAGGCCAGTGCCGAGAAGGTCGCCAAACGCTGGGACATCCCGACCGTCCACGACACGCCGGAACAGCTCATCGAGGACAAAAACGTCGAGATCATCGATCTTGCCTTTCCGCCCGATCAGCAGCCGGCGCTGATCCGCCATGCTCTGAAGCAGGCACATATCAAGGCGATCCTGGCGCAGAAGCCATTGGCGCTGTCCCTCGAAGAGGCCGTCAAACTTCGCGACGAGGCGGCCAAGGCAGGCAAGATCCTCTCGGTCAACCAGAACATGCGCTACGACCAGTCGATGCGCGTCTTGAAGCAGATCATCGACAGCGGCGCGCTCGGCGACATCGTCTTCGCCCAGATCGACATGCACGCTATCCCGCACTGGCAGAGCTTCCTCGAGGACTATGACCGGCTGACGCTCGCCAATATGAGCGTCCACCATCTCGACGTACTGCGCTTCCTGTTCGGCGATCCCCTGGAGATCACCACCCTGAACCGCAAGGACCCGCGCACCCGCTTCGACCATTCGGACGGCATCACCGTGTCGACGATCAAGTTCCCGTCCGGCGTGCTTGCCGTATCGCTGGAGGATGTCTGGTCCGGTCCGCGCCAGGAGGGCTACAAGGACGACCAGCACATCAACTGGCGCGTCGACGGCACCAAGGGGGTCGCCAAGGGCACTATCGGCTGGCCGACTGGCGCTGCCTCGACGCTGACCTATGCCTCGACCGAGACCACCGGTGGTGAATGGGTGACGCCCAGTTGGGACACGATGTGGTTCCCGCATGCCTTCATCGGCGTCATGGAGCAGCTCCAGCACGCGGTTAAGACGGGCGAGCCGCCGGCGCTGTCCGTCGCCGACAACGTCAAGACCATGGCGCTGGTCGAAGCCGGCTATCGCTCGATCGACATGGGCCGGACGGTCAAGCTTTCCGAAATATCAACAGACTGAATCACTTAAAGGGAGGAATTCACACCATGATGCAGGCAGGTATTTTCACGGGGTATTTCCCGTATGGCCTTAAGGAAACCGCGCAGAAGATCCGTGCGCTGGATTTCAACACCGTGCAGCTCGACCTGCATTTCAGGGATATCGACCTGTCCGCCGGACAGATCACCAGGGACAAGGCCAAGACCGTCCGCGATACGTTTCGCGACCACAATCTGCCGATCTGCTGCGTGTCGGGCTACACCAACATCATCCATCCGGATATGGGCGAGCGCGAGAGGCGCGTCGGCTATCTGAAGGAGATCATCCGCCACGCACGCCATTTCGGCACCCCTTACGTGATCTCGGAAACCGGTACCTACAACACGGAATCCGATTGGGTGCATCACCCGAAGAACAAGACCGAAGAAGGTTTTGAGGAATGCCGCAAGGTCATCGCCGACCTTGCCCAGACCGCCTATGACCACGGCGCGGTCTTCCTGCTCGAAACCTATGTGAACAATGTCGTCGGCTCGGTCGAAGAGACGGTGAGGATGTTCGCGCAGGTCGACCACCCAGGTCTCGGCCTGCTGATGGACCCGACCAACTATTTCGAAACCCACAACATCGACAGGATGGACCAGATCCTGAACCAGGTGTTCGACACGCTGACCGACAAGATCAAGATAGCCCACGCCAAGGACGTCAAACGCTCCGGCGGCGACAAATCGGAGAAGCACGCCGACATCGGCGACGAGGACGCGCTGGAGAGCCACACTTTCCGCGGCGTCGGCGAGATCGAGCTGCCGGCGCCCGGCCTCGGTTCGCTGAATTACGACCTCTATCTCAAGCGGCTGGCCGAAAAGCACCCGAACATCCCAGTCATCATCGAGCATCTTTCGGAAGACGACGTGCCGCGCGCCAAGAAATTCCTCGACGGCAAATTCCGCGCCAACGGTCTGTGATGGCGCGGTTCGGCTACGAAACAAGGGAGGAAGAGAAATGTTGAAATTCGCGTTGAAAATCGCGGCCGCGGCGACCGTTCTCGCCGGTGTGGCGCTGGGTACGCCGGCGCTGGCGCAGGACGCTCAAAAGACGTTCTACCTGTTGTCGCATGGCGGCCCGTCGGATGCCTTCTGGATCGACTGGAATGCCGGCGCGACCAAGGCCTGCGACCAGCTCAAGGTGATCTGCAAGATCTCGTTCAGCGGTGGCGACATGGCGGCGCAGAAGGAGGCCTTCAACTCGGCACTTGCCGCTAAGCCGGACGGCATTGCCACCACGTCAGCGCAGCCCGGCCTATGGACCGAGGAGGTCAAGGCAGCGAAGGTGGCCGGCATCCCGATCGTGTTCTTCAATACCGACGATCCGGCAACCGGCCGGCAAGCCTATGTCGGCGCCGATCTCAAGGAAGCCGGTGTCATCTGGGCGAAATATCTGGTCGACCACAAGATGGTGAAGCAGGGCGACAAGGTGTTCCTGCCGGTCGAAGTGCCGGGCGCCAGCTACCAGCAGCTCGAGACCGAAGGCATTGCCAGCGTCTTCGATCCGCTCGGCATCAAATATGACGTGGTCGATTGCGGCACCGATCCGGCCGGCATCATCGCCAAGATGACCGACTACATGGTGGCCAACAACCCGCCGGCGATCATCGCGCTCGGCGATTCCGTTGCGGCCAGCATCAAGCGGGTGTTTGATGGCGCCGGCGTGCCGGCCGGCAAGATCCCGGTCGTCGGCTGGGGCAATTCGAAGGAAACGGCCGAGTCCGTCAAGGCCGGTTTCGTCAACGCGGCTGCCTGGCAGTTCCCGTCGGCGCAGGGCTTCATGCCGGTGGCGCTGCTCGGGCTGGCCGCCGCTGGCGAGCCGATCGGCTACGATATCCACACGTTCAGCCTCTACGACGCCTCGAGCGTCGAACCGATCCTGAAACTCTACAACAAGTGATTGGAACTGACGCTCGCCGCGCAGGCGGCGGGCGTCACCCTGAGATATGGTCCAAGCAGTCATGACTATTGCCGCAGAAGAGGAAATGCCGCGTGCCAAACGCAGGTCGAGCCTGATCCGCTCGCCGCAGTTCTCTTCGCTCGTCATCCTGATCGTCCTGCTGGCGGTGTTCGCGATCGCCGACGCGAATTTCTTGTCGCCGCTCAACATCTCCAACATGATGGCGTTCCTGCCCGAGCTCGGCATCATCGCACTCGGCATGACGCTGCTTCTGACGGCGGGCGAGTTCGACCTTTCGGTCGGCGCCGTATTCGGGCTGGCGCCGGTCGTGATCATGCTGCTGGTCCAGAACGGCGGGGTTGATATTGGCGTGGCGCTGTTGGCCGGCCTACTGCTCTGCATAGCCATCGGTGCGATCAACGGGCTGATCGTCACGAAGATCGGCATCTCCTCCTTCCTGGTGACGCTGTCGATGCTGCTGGTGGTGCGTGGGGCAGCGCTTTACATCACCCAAGGCTTTCCGCTGAAGTCCTGGGACCAGCCGGGCTTCTTCGTGACGCTGCTGGCCGGCAGCTTTAGTATCGGAACGTTCCGTTTCTATACCTCGCTGTGGTGGTTCATCGGCCTGTCGCTACTGGCGATCTATGTGCTGCACTACGCCAAGCTCGGCAACTGGATCAGCGCTATCGGCTCGAACCGTAACGCTGCCGTGGCGCGCGGTGTGCCGGCCGATGCGGTCAAGATATGGCTGTTCATCCTGACCTCGGTGCTGGCCGGTCTCGCCGGCATGATCAGCGCCTTCCGCATCTCTGCCGCCTCGCCGGTGGCCGGCACCGGCTACGAGCTCGAAGTGATCGCGATGGTGGTAGTCGGCGGCACGGCGCTGACCGGCGGGCGCGGCACCATTTTAGGCACCATCGTCGGCGCGCTGATGCTGCGCAGCATCCGCAACGGCATCGTGCTGATCGGCGTGCCCGGGCTCGCCTACAACATCTTCGTCGGCGTCATCATCCTTGCCATGCTCATCCTGCACGCGTTGCTGCAGAAGAACGCCGCCAGGAGCTGATCATGGAAGTGCTTCGGCTGCAGAACCTGCAAAAGTCCTTCGGCAGCGTCCGCGCCCTGAAGAGCGCGTCGTTCACGCTCAATGAGGGCGAAGTGGTGGCCTTGCTTGGCGACAACGGCGCCGGCAAATCGACGTTGATCAAGGCGATCTCCGGGGTCTTTCCGGTCGATCGCGGCGACATCTATGTGCGCGGCCAGAAGGTCTCCATCCGCTCGACGCGCGACGCGATGGATCTCGGCATCGAGACCATCCACCAGGACACTTCGCTGGCTCCAGATATCAGCATCGCGCGCAATCTTTTCCTCGGCCGCGAGCCGGTCAACCTCAAATGGCTGGGTGTGTTCGCGCCGCTCGATCTCGCCCAATTGCGCGATGCCGCCTCGGCTCTGTTGAAGCGCGTCGGCATTTCGAAAAAACTCGATGCCGATGCGCTGGTCAGCACGCTGTCGGGCGGCGAGCGCCAGTCGATCGCCATCTCGCGCGCCATGCAGTTCGCCGCCAAGGTCATCATCCTCGACGAGCCGACCAACAATCTCGGCGTCGAGGAAACGCACGGCGTGCTGCGCTTCGTCAAGGAAGTGCGCGACGCCGGTCACTCGGTGCTTTTGATCACCCACAACATCCATCACGTCTTCCAGGTCGCTGACCGCATCATCGTCATGCGCCGCGGCGAGATCGTCGCCGAGCAGACGGTCGCCGATACCGACCTGCTGACCGTGGAAAGCATCATCACCGGCGCCGACATGTCGGCCCTGCTCAAGGAGACGAGAGCCAAGTGAAGGACGCGAGCAAAGTGAAGGAACTGGCCGTCACATGGTAGAGCTTTACGGCAAGACGCTGTCGCGCCGGCAGGTCTCGGAACGCTCGGGCATGCTGTCGCAATTCGCCGGCGTGCGGCTGATGACGCTTGGCGACGGAGTCGAGCGCGGCATCCGCATGCTCGAATTCCGCACCGGCTCGGGCCTGCGCTTCACCGCGCTGGTCGACCGGGCGCTCGATATCGCCGATTGCGACTTCAGGGGCCAGGCGATCGGCTGGCATTCGCCGAGCGGCTTTCGCCATCCCGGTCTGCACGAACACGAAGGCGAGGAGGGGCTGGCCTGGGCGCGGTCGTTTTCCGGCCTTCTGCTGACCTGCGGCCTCGACCATATATTGTTCATGAACGAGGTACCCGCCGATACCTACAACTACCCGCCCAAGAAGACGGTGCGCCATTCGCTGCATGGCCGCATCAGCACCATCCCGGCGCGGCTGACCGGCTATGGCGAGACCTGGGCCGGCGACCGCTGCGTGCTGTGGGCCGAAGGCATCGTCCAGCAATCAACTGTATTCGGCGAGGATCTGCACCTGCTGCGGCGGATCGAGGCCGATGTTGGCGGCAACGAGATCCGGCTTTCGGACCGTGTCGTCAATCACGGCTTCAACCGGACGCCGCATATGTATTTCTACCACATCAATATCAGTCATCCGGTGCTCGACGAGGGATCGCGCTACCTGGCGCCGATCCGCGACGTCGTCTGGGCCGGGCATGCCGGCGAGCACTATGAAGCGCAGAAGGTCGGCTACCGCACAGTGCCGGCGCCGCAACCGGGGTTCAAGGAACAGGTCTGGCAGCACGAACTCGGCGCCGACAGCAGCGGCGAAGTTCCGGTGGCGATGGTCAACGACAGGCTCGGCCTCGGCTTCGAGGTGGTCACGCGCAAGGACCAATTGCCCTGCGCCTATCAATGGCAGAATTTCCAGGCCGGGCAGTACGCGCTTGGGATCGAGCCGTCGACGCATCATGTGCTTGGGAATCTGGCGGCGCGCGAACGCGGCGAGATGATCTGGCTGGAGCACGGCGAGAGCCGCTCCTACGATGCGGTGTTCCGGGTCCTCGACGGCGCCGGCGAGATCGCCGCCGCCGAACGCCGGATCGCGGCGATTGCCAGACAGCCGAGAGAGGACTACCCGCGGCCGTCGGGCCATTTTCCTGTTCTTGGAGGCAGGTCGTGATAATGGCGAAGACGATACGAGACACCAGTTGGGAGGCTGGTCCCGGCCGGAGCGGGGAGGGCTCGCGGCCGAGCTGGAATTGGAGGTCACAATGGCTGGCACGGTAAAGCGCGATTACAGCCTGCTCGGCGAAAGCACGCGTCGGGCGATCGAGACGGGACTGGCCTCGGCGGAGTGGTACCACACGGATGTGCCCCGCAAGGCGATCAAGGAGTTGATGCAGCGCTCAGACGGCCCGGCGATCCGGGACACGATCATCTGGATCGTCGCCATCCTCGGCTCGGCCGCCGGCGCCATCTATTTTTGGGGTACCTGGTGGTGCGTGCCGTTCTTCTTCGTCTACGGCGTGCTCTACGGCTCGTCCAGCGACTCGCGCTGGCACGAATGCGGCCACGGCACGGCTTTCCGCACGCGCTGGATGAACGATGTCGTCTACCAGATCGCCAGCTTCATGCTGATGCGCAATCCAGTGACCTGGCGCTGGAGCCATGCCCGCCACCATACAGACACGATCATCGTCGGCCGCGACGCCGAGATCGCCGTGATGCGCCCGCCGGACCTGTTGCGTGCCGCGCTGGCCTTCACCGGCATTCTCGATTTTCGCTATTCGCTTCCGGCGCTGGTACGCCAGGCGTTCGGCAAGCTGACGCCCGACGAGAAAAGCTATGTTCCCGAGATCGAGCAGCACAAGGCCGTCATCGCCGCGCGCTGGCACATCGCCATCTACGTTGCGACGATCGCGCTTGCCGTTTTCATGCGGTCGTGGATACCGGTGGTGCTCATCGGCGTGCCGCGCCTCTACGGCACCTGGCACATGGTGCTGACCGGCCTGCTGCAGCATATCGGTCTGGCCGACAATGTCGTCGACCACCGGCTCAACACCAGGACCGTCTACATGAACCCGATCAGCCGGTTCATCTACTGGAACATGAACTACCACGTCGAGCATCACATGTTCCCGATGGTACCATATCACGCGCTGCCCAGGCTGCATGAATTGATCAAGCACGATCTGCCGGAGCCGAACCCGTCGGTGTGGCATGCCTATCGCGAGGTCTGGCCGGTCCTGCTCAGGCAGCTCAAATACGAGGATTATTTCCTCAAGCGCGAACTGCCGCCGACGGCACGGCCCTATCGCGGCGAGTTCCACGAAGTGAACATGTCGGCGGCGGCTGAATAGGTGCCGCGCACCAGCGTGACGCAGAAATTTCAGGAGAGATAGAAATGGCCGATTGGGTCGAAGCGTGCGCCGTGGACGATGTCGACGAGGAGGATGTCATCCGCTTCGACCATGGCGGCCGCACCTTCGCTATCTACCGTTCGCCGGACGATGAATTCTTCGCCACCGATGGGTTTTGCACGCATGAGAAGGCGCATCTTGCCGCCGGGCTTGTCATGGACGACATCATCGAATGCCCAAAGCACAATGGCCGCTTCAATTACAAGACCGGCCAGGCCAAAGGGGCTCCCGTCTGTGTCAATCTGCAGACCTATCCGGTCAAGGTGGAAGCTGGCAAGGTGATGATCCAGATCGCCTGACCGGCCTTCTGTCACGTAGCAAAGGGGACCAAAATCCATGAGCCGGAAAAGACCGACCGTCGCAGACCTGCGCGCCATGAAGGGCAAGCGGCAGCTGACGATGCTGCGCGTGCTGACGATGGACGAGGCCGAGGCTGCCGAACGCGCCGGCGTCGACATCGTCTCGGTGCCGCCGGAGCTGGTGCTCAATCCGCAATACCGCGATGCGGCACCCAGCCTGTTCACCATGCCGGGCGAGAATTTCTTCGAGATCGGCACCGCCGACGATTTCGTCCGCTGGGCGTTCCGGCTCTACAAGGCCAGCGCCGATGCGGTCTACTGCAGCGCTGGCTACGCCACCATCAAGCGGATGGCCGACGACGCCATTCCGGTGATCGGTCATGTCGGCCTCATCCCGTCACGCGCCACCTGGACCGGCGGCTTCAAGGCTGTCGGCAAGACCGCCGACACCGCCATGCAGGTGTTCGAGGCGGTGAAGCAACTGGAGGCCGCAGGTGCTGTCGGCGCCGAGATCGAAGTGGTGCCGGTTGAGGTGGCCAAGGCGATTTCGGAACGGACGCCGCTGATCATGTTGTCGATGGGAGCGGGCACCGGCTGCGATGCGCAATACCTGTTCGCGGACGACATCCTCGGCCAGAACCGCGGCCACATGCCGCGCCATTCCAAGGTCTATCGCAATTTCGCCGCCGAATACGATCGCCTGCAGGCCGAACGCATCGCCGCCTTTTCCGAATATGTCGCCGATGTGAACAGCCTGGCCTATCCGGAAGACAGGCACGTCGTGCACATGGATCCGGACCAGCTCAGCCTGTTCCTGGAGAAGATCGAAGCCGCATGAGACACGCCGGCTGCGGCTGCTCCGCTCGTCCTGGAACAAACTTTTGCCAGCGGTCCGATCGGCGCGATCAATCGCAGAAGTGCTTGAGTTCCGGGCATTACGCCAGCCTCGCCAATCGGTGCGTCCAACCGCAGAATTTCCTCGCAAGCCGGCCTACAATGCACGGATTCATTTGACGAATTGGTCTTGAGCCGATTAGCTTTCGTTCCGATGGCCGCAGAGGGAGCAGAGCGTAGCCATCGCGGGTGAAAGCGGGCAATGAACGCGACCGGCTGGCTGAACTGGAGAAGCCTGAACCAGGAGGGCATTGTCTTTGCCATCGCGGTTTTGCTGTTCATTGCCGCCGCCATCGGACTGCCCGGGTTTATCAACTCGAACAATCTCGTTGCCATCGTGCGCTCGGTCTCGGTGCTCGGAATATTGGCGCTCGGCATGGCTGTCGTCATTATCGGCAGGGGCATCGACCTGTCGGCGGTGGCGATCATGGCGATGTCGGTCGCCTGGTATCTGCAACTGCTGAATGCGGGGACATCCGACGGGCTGGCCTTCGCCTATGTGCTCGCCGGCGTTCTCGCCATTGGGCTGTTGAACGGAATCCTGGTCGCCTACGCCGAGGTTCCGGCGATCTTCGTGACGCTGGCGACCGCATCCTTCGTCTTCGGCTATGTGCGTTCACAACTGATCACGCAGGATGCCGTGCCGGTGCCGCCCGGCCATTGGATCGAGCTTTTGGGCGGACTGCGCTTCCTCGACATCCCGGTCGAAGTTTTTGTCTTCGCCGGGCTGGCTTTCGCCTTCTTCCTGTTCCTGCGCTACTTCAAATGGGGCCGCTACGTCTATTTCGCCGGCGACAACCCGGTTGCGGCGCGCAATATCGGCATTCCAGTGCGCCCGATGCTGGTGCTGCGCTACGTGCTGTCGGCCCTGGTCTCGCTGGTGGCCGGCTTGCTCACCGCCGCCAGCCTGCATTCGATCAACACCCGGATCGTCAATTCCACGCTGCTCTACGACATCGTGCTGGTGGCAGTGATCGGCGGCATCGGCCTGTCGGGCGGGCGGGGCGGTGTGCGCAACGTGCTGGTGGGTGCCGCGCTGATCGGCATCCTGCTCAACGCCATGACCATTATCGACATTCCGCTGCTCTATCAGAACCTGATCAAGGCAGCGATCCTGCTGGCGGCGATCATCGTCGATGGGTTCATCAATCCGCGCGACGAGCAGACCGCGCAGCAAGGCGACATTTAGACTGACGCGAACGGTTGGGGCCGGCCGCGAACGACATACCAAACCCAGAGGATGTGACATGAAAATCATCAGAACATTTATGGCTGCCGCGGCAGCGCTTGCCGTCTCCGCCTTCGTGGCGCCAGGCTTCGCCGCCGAAGACCCGGGTCCGGCCGCCTATTCGCAAGCGCTCAAGAGCAAGCGTGTGATGCTGGTGCCGATGGCGATGGGCTTCGACCTGGCACAGGGCTGGGCGCATTACCTGAAGACGGAGGTCGAGGCTTGGGGCGGCGTGTTCGAGACGCGTGACCCGAACTGGGTGGTCGATGCCGGCGCGCAGGCGATAACCGACGCAATCTCGTCGGACACCAGGCCGGACGTGCTGATCATCCACTCGCCGGACCTCAACTCCTATGCCAAGCTGATGAAGAAGGCGCAGGCCGCAGGCACCTATGTCCTGCTGGTCGACAACCCGGCAAACTTTCCGGCCGATGCCTTTGTCGGCAGCGACTGGGATCGGCTCGGCCAGCTGGAAGCCGAAGCGGCGATCAAGGGTTGTGGGCCGAATTCTTCCAAGAAGATCGGGCTGGTGCAGGGTGACCAGGCCAATTCGTCGAGCCTGTACCAGTATGCCGGCATCATAAAGGTGCTGGACAAGAACCCCGACTTCAAGGTCGTGGCCAAGCCGGACTCCAACTGGGATGCGACGACCTCGCGCAACGTGACGACGACGATGCTGCAGCAGAACCCCGACATCTGCGCCATCATCGATTTTTGGGACGGCGACGCGACGGGCGCATCGGCTGCGATCCGCGATGCCAAGCTCGAGGGCAAAGTCTTTCTGGTCACGACCGGGGGCGGCGAAAAGACTGCTGATTGCGACAAGCTGCAGGACGGCACCTATGGCGCGGTGGTGATGACCGACCTTGCCCGCCAGTCGGGCGACATGAACGCCATCATAAAATTCCTGCTGCAGAGCGGCCAGCCGGCCGGCACCTCGCACACCTACATCTACACGCTGGAGAAGGCGACGACCAAGGCCGACCTCAAGCCGGACAGCTGCTGGGATTTGAAAGCACTGCAAGCCCAAGCTGCGGCCAAATAAACCGCGGGTCCGTTGGAAGCATCGACGAGGTGGCCGGACGGGGTTCGGCCGCCTCTGTCTCTCTTGAGTGGCAGCAGCAACCGATGTCCTTTCGCGAACGCCTTCAATCCTGGCGCTACAATCTCGTGCCCGACCATCTCGTCGGCGAGATACTGAGCAAACGCTGGACCGACAACGCCATTCCGTTCCTGGCGCTGGTGGCGACGCTCAGCGTGTTCGGTTCGATCATCCCCGGCTTCTTCAAGCCGATGTCGCTGCAGGAATCGACCCGCCAGCTCGGCGAGTTCTCGCTGGTCGTCACCGGCATGACGGTGGTCATGCTGGGTGGCGGCATCGACCTTTCGGTCGGCTCGATCTTCGCGCTGTCCTGCTTTTCGGCCGTGTTCGTCTTCTTCATCCTCGAACAATCGGTGTGGCTGGCGCTGGCCGCCTCGATCGCCACCGGGCTGCTGTTCGGCGCGATCAACGGTTACCTGATTGGCTATTTCCGGTTGCGCGCCTTCCTGACGACGCTGGTCACCTTCATTTTCGGGCGGGCGCTGTTCGACATACTGGTCACCACCTATGCCGCCGACGTCCAGCTTTCCGATGCCACATCGGATGTGCTGGATTTCGTCGGCGACGATACCTTCTGGGGCCTTTCGGTTGCGGTGTGGGCGGCGATTATCCTGGCCATCATTACCCATGTCGCGCTGACGCGCTCGCGGCCCGGCTGGCACGTGCAGGCGGTGGGCGGGTCGCGGCGATCGGCTCACAATGCCGGCATCCGCGTGCGCCGCACCGTGTTCATGACTTATGTGTTTTCCGGCTTCTGCGCCTCGCTCGGCGGCTTCCTCATCGCCTGCCGGCTGAGCGGGGCAGGGCCGGGCACCGGGCTCAATCTCGAGGTCATGGCACTGACGGCGGCGGTCGTCGGCGGCGTCAGCCTGGGCGGCGGCCGCGGTTCGGTGATCAAGGGGCTGATGGGCGCGATCATCGTGCTGACGATGACCAACGGGCTGATCCGGCTCGGCTATGGCACCGGCACCAACCAGATGGTGCTGGGCATCATGCTGGCAGTCGCCGTCACCATCGACATTCGCTGGCTGAAGAACCGCCACAAGGTGCTGGACGAGGTCTACGTCGCACCTGTCTACCTTAAGATGGGCGCAACGCAGTCGGCCGCACCGGGCTCGGGCACGCCTTACGAACTCGACAACCGGTTGTCGGAGGCTGACCATATCGGGCTCGGCGAACTGGAAGGGCCGGAAGACGTCATCCTCGACCGCGACGACCATCTCTATTGCGGAACGAGGCATGGCGAGATCGTCCGTTTCTTCGCGCCAGATTACAAACGCTCGGAGGTCTTTGCCCATATTGGCGGCTTTCCCCTCGGCCTGGCCTTCGACAAAACAGGCAATCTGATCAGCTGCGTTGGCGCGATGGGCCTTTATTCGGTCTCGCCGGACCGGGAGGTGAAGCGGCTATCGGCGGAAACGTCGCGCTCCTGGACCTCGATCGTCGACGATGCGCGGCTGCGCGACCCCAATGATTGCGACATCGCGCCGGACGGCCGCATCTACTTCACCGATTCTACCAAACGCTACGACGCGCACGACTGGGCGCTGGACTCGATCGAGAACCGGGCCACCGGGCGGCTGCTCGTCTATGACCCGAAGGACGGTTCGACCAAGACATTGCTCGACGGCTACCGCTACACCAACGGCGTCTGCATGGCGCACGACGGCAAGTCGCTGTTCTTTGCCGAAAGCTGGGCCTGCCGCGTGCACCGCTACTGGCTGGAAGGGGCGAAAGCAGGCAGCGCCGAATGCGTCATCCGCGACATGCCGGGCTACCCCGACAACATCAACCGTGCCTCCGACGGCAATTACTGGATGGCCTGGCTAGGCATGCGCACGCCGAGCTTCGACCTGTCGCTGCGCCATCCCGACATGCGCAAGCGCATGACGCGCCGGCTGCCGCAGGACGAATGGCTGTTCCCCAACATCAACACCGGCGGTGTGGTGAAGTTCAACGAGAAGGGCGGCATCGTCGAAGCGATGGGCGACCTCTCGGGCGCCGCGCACCCGATGGTGACTTCGATGCGCGAGCACAAGGGTTTTCTGTTCGTGGGCGGTATCCTCAACAACCGGATCGGCCGCTACCGGATTGCCGGCGCCGACCCGAACTGGACCAGCCCCGTTTCCTATTGGGGAGCGAAGCCATGATGCTGGACCCGATCCTCGACATCTTTCGCGGCAAGGCGGTGACAATCCCGCCGCTCGATGGCGCCTTCAGGCCGAATACACTGCTGGACGATGCTCCGGCTTTTGCCGGCCTGACCGAGCCCGACAATCTGCTGGTTGCCGACGGCCGGCTGCTGGCCTCCAGCGGCAATGCCGTCTATGCGGTCGCCGCCGGTGCCGCGCCTGTTCTGGTCGAGACATTTCCGGCCGCGGTTACCGCGCTCGCGCTCTCGCCCGCCGGAGATCTGACGGTGGCGCTCGAAAGTGGCAGGCTGTTGATGGCAGGCAAGGAAGCCGCCGTGCCGGCCGAGATCTGCTGCATGACAGCGCTCGCCTATGCGGCGGATGGCACGCTTTGGCTGGCCAGTGGCTCGGCCGAACACGCGCCGTCGCAATGGGCGGCCGATCTGATGAATAAGGGTGCTTCCGGTTCGCTGTGGAAGCGCGAACCGGAGGGCAGCGAATTCCGCAAGCTCGCCGACGCCATCGCCTTTCCCTATGGGCTGCATCCAACCGGCAAGGATGTGTTGGTTAGCGAGAGCTGGCGGCACCAACTTGTCCGCTTCGATGGCGCGTCGGGCAGCCGCTCGACGGTGCTGGCGCATCTGCCCGGCTATCCCTCTCGCCTGTCGCCTGCCGCTGATGCCGGCGCCTGGCTGGCGCTGTTTGCGCCCCGCAACCGTCTGATCGAATTCGTGCTGCAGGAAACGCACTATCGGAACGGCATGCTGGCGCAAGTGCCGCCGCAGCACTGGATCGCGCCGGCGCTCGCCTCCAACCGCAGCTTCCTCGAGCCGCTGCAATGCGGTGGCATCCGTACCATGGGCATCCACAAGCCATGGTCGCCGAGCCGCTCCTACGGGCTGGTAGTCAGGCTCGATCGGGAGATGCGGCCGCAATTCAGTCTGCACAGCCGCGCCAACGGCACGCGTCATGGCATCTGCAGCGTGGCCGAGAAAGACGGTCGCCTGTTCATTGCCTCGAAAGGCGGCGATTGCCTGCTGGCTATCGACCTGGCTTCAGGAGGGCATCGCTGATGGAACCGATCGTCCGCCTGGAGAACGTGACCAAGACCTATCGCGGCGTGCCGGCGGTGAAGAATGTCAGCTTCGAGCTGCGCAAGGGCGAGATCCACGCCCTGCTCGGCGAGAACGGTGCGGGAAAATCGACTTTGACCAAGATCATCGCCGGCGTCGTCGACGCGACCTCGGGGAAGATGTTCCACAACGGGCAGGAGATCGCCTACGCCTCGCCGCATGCGGCTCTTCAAGCAGGCATCGCCATGGTGTTCCAGGAGACCAGCCTGGTGCCGTCGATGACGGTGGCGCAGAACCTCTATCTCGGCACGGAGCGCTTTCTCAACCGGCTGCGCGGCACCTACATCGCGGCGCAGCAATTCCTGCAGTCATTGAACTTTCCGGTCGACCCGAACGCCATGGTGGCGACGCTGGGCGCGGCCAAACGGCAGATGGTCGAGATCGCGCGCGCCGTCCACCACAATGCCGAGATCATCATCTTCGACGAGCCGACGGCGACGCTGACGCCGGAGGAAAAGCGGCACTTCTTCGCCCTGATCCGTCGGCTCAAGGCAAGGGGTGTGTCGATCGTCTTCATCAGCCATGCGCTCGAAGAGGCGCTTGATGTCGCCGACCGCATCACCATCCTGCGCGACGGCGAACTGGTGATCACCGACGATACCGCCGCTTTCGATCGCGACAGGATCGTCGCCGCCATGGTCGGGCGCACGCTGTCGGGACAGCTCTACAGCCAGCGCGACGAGGCCAGGCTGCGCAAAGCCGGCAAGAAGGTGCTGTCGGTGCAGGACATATCGATGAGCAATGTCGTGCGCAACAATTCCTTCTCGATCTTCGAGGGCCAGATCACGGGCGTTTTCGGGCTGATCGGCTCGGGCCGCACCGAGACGTTCAAGATCGTCTCCGGCATCTACAAACGCGACTTCCTGCGCGGCGGCACCGTCGAACTGGACGACCGGCCGGTGCGCTATCTCGTACCCAGCGAGGCGGTGGCGGACGGCATCGTCTATGTCACTGAAGACCGCAAGAGCGAGGGGATTTTCGAGACGATGGACGTTGCCGAGAATCTGTTCGGCGGCTTTTTGGCGGCTGGACGGGAAAAGAGCTGGGTGATCAATGCGCAGGAGATGCGGGCGCTGTCGGCGGAGTGGACGAAGACGCTGAACGTCAAGGCGATCAACGACAATGCCCGGGTGGTCGAGCTTTCCGGCGGCAACCAGCAGAAGGTGGTGATCGGCAAGGGGCTGGTGCAGAAGCCGCGCATTGTCATCTTGGACGAGCCGACGCGCGGCGTCGATGTCGGCGCCATCGCCGAGATCCACCAGATCATCAACCGGCTCGCCGACGAGGGCCTGGCCGTCGTCGTCATCTCGTCCTACCTGCCGGAGATCATGAACCTGTCCGACCGCATTCTGGTCTGCCGGCAAGGCCGCATCGTCGAGGAGTTCTCGCCGGCCGAAGTGACGGAGGAGAAGATCATGTATGCGGCGGTGCATTAGGGCTTGGCTTAGAGGGTCGACATGTCCGATGGTCGTTGGTGCATACTTTGGAGATTGGCAGAAACGTTCACCGCTTCGTCATCCTGGGGCGAAGCAAGGAGCGAAGCGACGCGGCGCAGACCCCGGGATCCATGCCGTGACTTCCAAGCGTTGCGACGGTCCGGAATTCTGCTCCGCTGCACCCCTCGCGAGAGGTCACGGCATGGATCCCAGGGTCTTCGCGACGCCGGTTCGCGGCTGCTCCGCCCTGGGATGACGACGCTGAGGTGCTTCGGCCAACCTCCACGATTCTACGCTACTCCGCGGCAGAAACTGAATCGGTCGAACCGGTTAGCCGCCTTTGCTCAAAACCTGATTCAAACGAAAGGAGCCTGCCATGGCCACCACAAGACTTCTGACCGATGCCGAGGTCGAGGCGATTCCCGCCGTGAAGGCCGTGTTCGACGACATCCGCGCGACGCGCAAATCCGACTTCGTCAACAATTTCTGGCGCGGGCTGGCCAATGATCCGGTCTCGCTGAAGCGGATTTGGGAACAGCTCAAGGCGGTGATGGTCGCAGACAGCGCCATAGATCCGCTGACCAAGGAGATGATCTACATCGCCGTCTCCACCGCCAATGGTTGCTCCTACTGCGTCCACTCGCATACAGCGGCGGCGCGGGCCAAGGGCATGACCGACGCGCAGCATGGCGAGTTGGTGTCGATCATCGGACTGGCGGGGCAGACCAACCAGATGGTCACGGCGATGCAGATTCCGGTCGATCGCGAGTTCGAGGTGCGGTGAGGGGCGGCGCGGCGTTTTCTCTTCTCCCTTGTGGGAGAAGGTGGCCGAGCGAAGCTCGGTCGGATGAGGGGTGCCGGAAGGATCGCTAGCTTGGAGACGTAAGTGCTTCAAATCGCCGAGATTTCCTCCGCCGAGATTCTTCCAGCACCCCTCATCCGTCTCGGCGCTATGCGCCGATCCACCTTCTCCCACAGTGGGAGAAGGGAAGGTCTCCGCGCACTCACACCGGCCGGTATACCTTCTCCGCCGTGTTCCAGAACATGTCGGCCTCGGCCGCCGTGCCGTGCTTGCCCACCGCTTCCCTGTGCGCCCTGATCAACTCGGCATGGCTGGTCCACAGATTCTCGATCGGGAAGTTCGAGCCGAACATCAGGTGGTCGCTGCCGAGGATGTCGATGGCGTTGTCGACGATATAGCTGATCAGCGCCGGATCGTTGCGATGGACGAAGGTGCCGAGGCCGGACAGCTTTGCATAGAGGTTGGGCGCCGCTGACAGCGTGCGCAGGCCTGCCTTCCAGGCCTCGGTGGTTTCGGGCTCCATGTCGGTCAGCATGCCGGCGTGGGTGAGGATGAAATTGGTCTCGGGGTTCTCGCCGACCAGCGTCAGCCCATCCTTCATCTGGGCGGGGAAAACCTGCAGGTCGAAGGACAGACCATAATCCCTGAGTCGCGCCACATTGGCCCGCACCTTCGGGTCGATGACCTGATCGGCCGAGGGGGCGAAGAGGAAGGCCGGCGTTTCGTGCCAGTGCAGCTGCATGCGCACGCCGCGCAGCAGCGGGTATTTTTTCAGCCGGTCGATCTGGGGACGCACATCGTCCACCGTAATGTCGGCATAGCCGACGATGGCATGCGGCCAGCCGGTCTCGTCCGCGGTCTTCTGCAAGAACGCGACTTCTTTTTCGAAATCTTCCTTGGCCCAGTTGGTCTGGACATAGACCGCCTTCTCGACGCCTGAACCTTGCTGGTCGGCGAGGAATTCCTCGATCGGATAATCGCGGCGGATCGGCTCGTAGGGGCCAAAAATGCGCGGCACCATCGGCCCGACCAGCCAGGGCTGGTCCTGTTGGCGCCAGATGTGGAAATGCGCGTCGATCGCCTTCTGCATCACGAAACCCTCTTCCAGATTGTCGCGGCCGCCGGAGCTGAGCGGGCGAGCGACAGAATGAACTCGGTGAGGCCGGCGATCGACGAGCCGTCGACCAGATCGTCGAGCACCGGCAGGATGGCGCGAAGCGCCGCCGTGACCGGCCGGAAGCGTGGATCGCCGGCCAACGGCGTCGCCAGCGAAAGCCGAAAGGCGCGGGCGCTCAGCCGGCGCATCGCCATTTCCAGCTCGGCATGGTCGCCGCGCTCCAGCGCATCCGACAGGATGACGATCGCCGCCCCGCGTGCAAAGGCGGAGAAGCGCGGCACCGACAGAAACGCGAGCAGCGTCGGTCCCATGCGGGTGCCGCCGTCCCAGTCGTCGACCTGAGCGGCGGCGCGGGCCAGCGCCTGGTCGCGGTCGCGGATGCGCAGCGCCGAGGTGATGCGGGTCAGCCGTGTGCCGAAGGTGAATACCTCCGCCCGGTCGGCGCCTTGCACGGCCGCATGTGCCAGCTTGAGATAGTCCGATGTGTAGAGCTTCATCGAGCCGGACACGTCGATCAGGATAAGAAGCTTGCGCGGCACTGTCTGCCGCCGGCGCAGCAGCGGCGAGGGGATATCGCCGTCGGCATTGACGATTTCGCGGAGCGAGCGGCGCAGGTCGAGCTTGCCGCGAACATGCGTGCGCACGGTACGAAAGGAGCGGCGGGCGGGCAAAGCGGTGGCGAGCTTCCGGCGGAAGGCTGCAAGCCCGTCGCTGTCGCGGCTGAATTCGCGGACGCTCAACTGTTCGCTGGCCGAAGACAGTTCGCCGCCTTGCTCCTGGCGGACCACTTCGATTTCTTGTTCCCTGGTTTCGCCGTCATCTTTGATGCAGGTTTCCTCGTCGCTGTCGCCTTCGACCAGCGCCGCGGCGTCCCCATAGAAATGCCTCCGGAAATGCGTCTCGAATTCGTCGCGGCGGTCGGGCGACGGCGCCAACGTGGCGAGGGCCGCTTCGCGGATGTCGGCCATCGAGCGCGGGCCGAGCAGCGTCACCGCTTGCATGAAACCGGAGACCTGCTCGGGCGCCACCGCAAAGCCGTAGCGGCGCAGCAGCCGGCCGAAGCCGAGGAAGGGTGCTGCGGCGCGGGGCAGGCTACGGTCGGGCGCCATAGCAGATGTACTCCGAGCGTTGCATTCCTTCGCGCCCCCCTCTGTCCTGCCGGACATCTCCCCCACAAGGGGGGAGATTTGCAGCTGCGGCGCCTCTCTTAGTCCTGCAACGACGGAGATCAGCGAAAGCCTCGGGGGCGTCCAATCTCCCCCCTTGTGGGGGAGATGTCCGGCAGGACAGAGGGGGGCGCTGTCCCGCCGACCTCGACGGCTCCCGCGAAACAGGCGAACGGGGATCGTTGATGTCGCGCATCAAGCCAGCGCCTCCTCGACAATCTTGCCGAGCTCGGGCGCGATGCAGGAAAGGTCCTCCTCGTCCTTGATCAGCACGCCGATGGCGCGGCGAAACGCTTCCGGCCACGGACTGCCGCCTTTTTCGAGGATGGTCGCGGCGTTGGCCCATTCGACCGCCTCGGCGATGCCGGGCGGCTTGGCCAGCGGACGGGCGCGAATGTCGCGCACGGCGGCAGCCACGGCGCGCGCCGTGGCTTCGGCGACATCGCCGGCGCGCAGCATGATGATCTCGGCTTCGCGCCCGGCGTCGGGATAGGTGATCCAGTGGTAGACGCAGCGCCGCCGCAGCGCTTCGGCCAGTTCACGGGTGCGGTTCGAGGTCAGAATGACGATCGGCTGCGCCGTCGCGCGAATGGTGCCGCGCTCGGGAATGCTGATCTGGAAATCGGACAGGAATTCCAGCAGCAGCGCTTCGAATTCATGATCGGAACGGTCGATCTCGTCGACCAGCAGCACGCGTTTTTCCGGTGCCTTAAGCACCTGTAACAGCGGCCGAGCGATCAGGAAGCGGTCGTCGTAGATGTCTATCTCGTGCTCGCCGGCATGGCGGATGGCGAGCAACTGGCGCTGGTAATTCCATTCGTAGAGCGCATGTGCGGCGTCGATGCCCTCATAGCATTGCAGCCGCACTAGGTCGCGCCCGAGCACGTCGGTAATCGCCTTCGCCGCTTCGGTCTTGCCGACGCCGGGCGCGCCTTCGAGCAGCAGCGGCTTGCCCAGCCGGATCGCCAGAAAGATGGCGGTGGCCAGGCTCTCATCGGCGAGATAGCGCGAGGCGGCGAGGCGGGACGCCACCGCCTCCGGCGAGGTCGCGACTGTCTCGGCGCTTCTGGTCCGGGCGTTTGCCTTGGGCATTCCAGCACTCAATTCGACGCGTCGGCTTGCGCCTTCAGCGCCCGCAGGATGCGCTCCGGCGTGATCGGCAGCGTGTCGATGCGCACACCGACCGCGTCGAAGAGGGCGTTGGCCACCGCCGGGATCTGCGGGTTAGCGCACATTTCCCCCGGCCCCTTGGCGCCGTACGGCCCGTCCGCCGAGGGCCTCTCCAGCACGATGATCTCGGTTTGCGCGAGATCGCCAGGACCCGGCATCAGATATTGGTTGAAGTCGGTGCCGCCATGGTCGCGGTTGGGATAATACGGTTCGGTCGTTTCGTAGAGCGCATGGCTGATGCCCATCCATGAGCCACCGACCAATTGCTGTTCGACCATTTTCGGGTTCAGCGCGCGGCCGATCTCAAAGACGTTCTTCACCGTCAGCACCGTGACCTCGCCGGTCTCGTCATCGACCTCGACCTCCGCCACCGTGCAGGCGTGCGCGTAGCAGGTAGACGGCTTCATCGCGCCGGTTTCTTTTTCCGGATAGGAGCGTGGGATCAAAAGCATGCCGCGGCCGGAAATCGAACGGCCGCGCTTGAAATGCGCCGACAGCGCGACATCGAAGATCGAGATCGATTTTTGCGGCGCGCCCTTGACCAGGATGTTGCCCAGGCCGTCGGTCTCGAGGTCCGAGGCGTTTACCTCCAGTTCCTCGGCCGCCACTTCCAGCATCACCTGGCGGGCTTCCCTGGCCGCCTGGATGACGGCATTGCCGGCGCGGTGGGTGCCGCGCGAGGCGAAGGTGCCCATGCAGTGCGGGCCGGTGTCGGTGTCGGCGGTGTCGACGACGACACGGTCGGTCGGCACGCCGATCGTCTCGGCGCAGATCTGCGCCATGATCTGCTTCATGCCCTGGCCGAGGTCGACGCTGGAGAGCGTGACCATGAAATTGCCGGTCGGCGTCGAATGGACCAGCGCCTGGGTCGGGTCGCCGCCGAGATTCATGCCGGTCGGATAGTTGATAGCGGCGATGCCGCGCCCGCGCCTGATCGCCATTTCAAGCTCCCTTCGCGTAAGACGACATAGCCATGAATTGTTCCGCCACCGGCCAGTTGGCGGCGCGTGAGGCTTCCTGCATGCATTCGATCAGCGCCGCTCCCTCGGTCGGCTGGCGATGCGCCTTCATGTCGCCGTCGCGGTAGGCATTGATGAAGCGGAATTCGAGCGGGTCCATGCCGATCAGCCGGGCGAGCTTGTCCATCTGCACCTCAAGCGCGAAATCGCCGATAGTGACGCCGAAGCCGCGCATCGCCGAGGACGGGGTGCGGTTGGTGTAGACGCAATAAGTGTCGATCCAGACGTTCGCGATCGTGTAAGGGCCGGGGTAGTGGCCAGCACCTTTCTGCGCGCCGTAGGGCGAATGCCGCGAATAGGCGCCGGCATCGGTGTAGCCGGTCACTTTGCGCGCAACGATGCGGCCGTCCTTCATGACGCCGTCCTTGATGACGACCTTCTCGGCGGCGCGCGGCGAGGAAATCTGCATCTCTTCCTCGCGGCTGTAGATAAAACAGACCGGTCGTCCTGTTATTTTGGCGCCAAGGATGGCGATCGGCTCGACGATGACGTCGACCTTGCCGCCAAAACCGCCGCCGACGGTGCCGCCGACGAAATGCAGCTTGTTGCCGGGCATCTGCAGGATGATCGAGGCGTTGTCCAGGGTGAAGAACATCGCCTGCGTGTTGGTGTAGCAGGTGAAGCGGTCATTGCCCTCCGGTGCGACGATGCAGCCTGTCGTCTCGGTCGGCGCATGCTCGATCGGCGAGGATTGGTAGGTTTGTTCGAGCACGTGGTCGGCTCCGGCGAAGCCGGCCTCGACATCGCCGAAGCGCACCTTGCGGCATTCGCCACTGTCGTAGAGGTAATAGTTCCGGCCGTGATATTCGTTGACGATCGGCGCGCCGGGCTTCAGCGCTTCCTCCATGTCGAAGACGGCCGGCAGCACTTCGTAGTCGACCTTGATCTTGGCGGCGGCTTCCTGCGCGGCGCGCTCGGTCTCGGCCAGCACCGCCACCACGGCCTCGCCTTTCCAGCGCACCTTGCCGTCGGCCAGCACCGTTTCGTCCTCCGGCCCGATCTGGATCAGGATCAGGATGGTGTAGACATTGTGCGGCACATCCTTCGCGGTCAGCACCTTAACGACGCCTGGGTGCTTTTCCGCTGCTGACGTATCGATGCTGCGGATGCGGGCGTGATGGTGCGGGCTGCGCACCATCTTCAAATGCAGCATGCCGGGAAAATTGCGGTCGGCGAAATAGGTGGTCTTGCCGGTGACATGGCCGGGTGAATCCGAACGCGGCCGCGGCTGGCCGATCTCGTGCAGATCGTCCTTGCGCTGGTCGGCGAAATAGCTCTTGCGGAGTTCCATCTTTTTGACTCCCTTAAGCCGCGTTCTGCGAATTTGACCGCGCCGCGGTCAGCACCGCCTGGATGATCGGCTCGTAACCGGTGCAGCGGCAGATATTGCCCGACAGCGCCTCGACCACGTCCTCGCGGCTGGGGTTCGGCGTGTGATCGAGCAGCACCTTGGCTGCCATGATCATGCCCGGCGTGCAGAAACCGCATTGCGTGGCGAAAGCATCGAGGAAAGCGCGTTGCAGCGGATGCAGCACGCCGCCTTCCGAAAGCCCCGACGTCGTGGTGATGGCCGCACCGTTGCAGGTCTCCGCCAGCGTCAGGCAGGACAGCCTGAGCTCGCCATCGATAATGACTGAGCAGGCCCCGCATGTGCCTTGATGGCAGCCGCCCTTCGGCGAGGTGTCGCCGATCTTGTCACGCAGCGCGTGAAGCAGCGTCGTGCCGCTGTCGATGAACTCGGCCTTTTCGGCGCCATTGAGCGTGAACTGAACCGGGACCTTTGCCATCTTTTACTCCTTGCGCCGCAGCCAGGTGCGCGCCATCGGCTTTCAGGCGAGCAGCAGCCGGCCGAGATGGACCGGCAGGACTTCGTTGCGATACCAGGCGCTGGCGATCGGATCGGTTGGCGGCGAAGTGCCGTCGCGGGCAACAGCCAGTGCCGGTGCGATGCCGTCGCTGGTGAGTTTGCGGCCAATCAAGGCTTTCTCCGCCGCGCTGGCACGGATCGGCCGGTCGGCCATGCAGCCGAGCGCGATCCGCGCGGACGACACGGTGCCGTCCGGTGCGCGTTCCAGCACGGTCGCGATGCTCAGCACCGAAATACCCTTTGGCTTGATCCGCGACACTTTCAGGAAACGAAAGCGGCCTTCGTTCGGAAGCGTGAAGCCGACCGCAGTGACGATGGCGTGGTGGCTTTCGCGTTTTGCCAGAAAGGTCTCGATCGGCAGTTCGCCGTCGCCTGTGCTGACGGTTGCGTCTAACGCCAGCAGTGCAACGGTGAAATCGCCGTAAGGCGTTGGCGCGAAGAGATTGCCGCCGACGCTCGCCATGTTGCGGATCGCCGGTCCGCCGACGGCGCGCGCGGCGGGGGCCAGCGGAGCAAGATCCGGGTGACCGGCGACCGCCGCCATGGTCACCGAAGCGCCGATGCGGACCTCGCCGCCGGAAATGCGGATAACCGACAGTGCCGGTTCGGTGGACCGGATGAAACCGGAAATCGACACGTCGCCTTCATTGGCGGCGCGCACGACCAGTGTGCCGCCACCGAGATAGCGGGTGCCGGCGGCCTTCAGCGCCGCGCCGGCGTCCTCCACCGTCGGAAAAGTCTGCAGTGCAAGCGCCATGGAACGCTCCTGTTTGTCAGCTCAAGTCAGCTCAGCCTTGCCCGCAAAATAGGCCTTCAGGGCGTTGAAGCCGCCTTGGAAGACGTTTGCGCCCATGCCTTCGGCCAGCTTGTCGGCTTCCTCTGGGGGCGCATCGAAGCTGGCAGTCCATTCTGCAAAGGTGCGGTTGCCGTCTGTCACCCGCCGCAACTGCAGCGTTGCCTTGTGGTTGGTGAGCGGCTGCGGCGTCTCCAGGATGGAGTAGCTGACGAGGAAATTCTCGTCGGAAAAATCGAGCAGCTTTTCGCGGAGACGGGCGCCGCTGGCGAGCTGGAAATTGCGTACGCAGCCGATCGTGCCGGCATCCTTGCCGTCCTCGATGTGGCTTTCGACCATGCGCGGGTGCCAGGTCGGCAGACCGTTGAAGTCGCGTATGCGCGCCCAAACCTTTTCGACCGGCGCGTCGATGACGCTGGAGATGGTGACTTTCGCCATTTGATCGTTCCCTTGCAAATCAGCTGTTTGGGAGGGTAGGGCGGCGGGTTCCGCGGCGCTTATCAATGCGTCTTGAACGCGTATCAATTAGTCTGAAAAACGGGCGCTCAGCTGATCGCCCGCGCCGCCTCGCGGTAAAGCGTCGGCGGGACGCCGACATGATCGCGGAAGAAGCGCGAGAAATTGCCCTGGGTGGTGAAGCCGAGATTGCAGGCGACCGAGATCAGCGGCTCCTGCGACCACTGCAATTGCCGCACCGCTTCCTCCATGCGCAGCGTGTTCCAATAGACGTTAGGCGTCAGATTGGTCTGTTCCTTGAACAGGGCGAAGAAATGCGGCCGCGACAGGCCGACACTGCGCGCCACGTCGTCGAAGCAGATGCGCTCGCAGACATTGGCTTTCATCAGCTGGATCGCCTTGCGGACACGGAAATCCTGCATGGTGTTGACGCGGGCGCGCACCGTATGCGGTGCGGAGGCTTCGGCGGCATCGAGCACGCTGTCGATGAAGCGCTCGATCTCGTAATTGGCGATGTCGTCGATGCTCTCATTGTCGCTGAGATGGTCGAGAAGGTTGGCCGCTGCCTTGTGCAGCCAAGGCTCGAGCGTGATTGCCGGGGCGGAGAACAGTGGCGCGGAGGAAGGCAGCTCGCGGCGCCTTCGAGCCCAGTCCGGATCGATGTAAAAGGCGAGGAACAGGCCGGGCGTGCCGTCGCGGGACAGAGCGTGGCTGTGCGGCTGGAAGGAATTGATGCCGGCGGCAGTGCCCGGTCCAAGCCGCACCGTCTCGCGGCCGATGGTCATCTCGCCGGCCGTGCCTTCCAGCCAGATGATGATATGCGCCTCGACATGGGCATGAGTGACGAAGTCGCTGGCGACGTTCAGGACAGAAACATGTCCGAACCGGCCCCAGTAGAGCCTGATCGCTTCCGTCATGGGTATATCCTCCCGCAGGCGACTGGCCTCCCTTCGCCTGCTGTGGGCGATTGTGCGGCTCAGTTTAGGCTTGCGTCAAGACGGACGTGCACGTCCGGGCGCCGGCCATGCGCCGCACCGGCGGATTTTCAGACTCGGCGATAGGAGCGCGTCCCTTTCTCCACAAGGGGAGAAGGGGACATTGGGACTTGAACGTCAGTCGTTGCGCCTGAAATTGCGGATGCGGTCGAACAGCACGGCGAGCAGGATGGCGCCGCCGATGAACACGCCTTGCCAGAAGGCATTGATGCCGAGCAGGCCGAGGCTGTTGCGGATGACCTCGATCAGCGCCGCGCCGACGACCGCGCCGAAAGCTGTGCCCATGCCGCCGGCCAGGTTGGCGCCACCGATGACGGTGGCGGCGATCACCTGAAGCTCCATGCCGTTTCCGAGATTTGTGGTGACCGCGCCCAGCCAGCCGGTCTGGATGATGCCGGCAAGGCCAGCCGCCAACGCCGAGATCATGTAGACGACAACCTTGATCTGGCGCACCGGAACGCCGGTCAGCGTTGCCGCATGCTCGTTCCCGCCGATGGCGAAGATGTGCCGGCCGAATTTCGTCCAGCGCAGCACGAAACCGGTGATCAACGCCAGCACGATCATGTAGAGCACAGGATTGGCGATGCCGAAGACCCAGGCGCCGCCGCCGAGCGCAAGCAGCTTGTCGTGGTCCGGCCCGAACTGGAAGACGACGGTGTTGTTGGAAGCGACCATGGCAAGGCTGCGCGCAATCGACAGCATGCCGAGCGTCACCACGAAGGGCGGAAAGCCGAGATAGGCGATCAGAACCCCGTTGAAGGCGCCGATGATCAGCGCTGTCGCGATCGCGGCGCCAATGCCGATCTCGATGCCGTAACCGGCATGCATGGTCACGGCCAGCACCATCGAGCACAGGCAAAGCACCGAGCCGACCGACAGGTCGATACCGCCGGTGATGATGACGAAGGTCATGCCGAGCGCCACGATGGCGACGAAGGTGACGTTGCGGGTGATGTTGTAGAGGTTCTTGGTCGTGGCGAAGGAATCCGTAGCCACCGACAGGAACAGGCAGGCGAGGATGACCGCGATCACCACCCAGAAGGTCTGGCTGGCAAACACCTTGCTCAGCAAGGTGTGTTGCTTGTGCGCGATCGTCTGATCAAGGGTGACTGCCATTATCGACCTTTTTTACTCATGGTTGAGGCGTCAATCATACCTGTTCGATCGCGCCGGTGATGAGCCCTGTGACTTCTTCCGGCGAACTCGATGCGATCGTCTTGTCGGCGACCTTGCGGCCGCGCCGCATGACGATGACGCGGTCGGCAACGTCAAAAACGTCGGGCATGCGGTGGCTGATCAGCACGACGGCGATGCCCTGGTCGCGCAAATGGCGGATCAGGTTCAAGACCTCGGCTACCTGGCGCACCGAGATCGCCGCCGTCGGCTCGTCCATCAGCACGATCTTGGCCTGCGAAAGCATGGTGCGGGCGATCGCCACCGCTTGCCGCTGGCCGCCCGACATCTGTTTGACCAGATCGCGCGGGCGCGTTTCGGATTTCAGCTCGGCAAAAATCTGGCCGGCACGTTTGTACATCGCGGCGTAGTCGAGAATGCGAAGCGGCCCGACGCCGCGGCGCAATTCACGGCCGAGATAGACATTGGCGGCGGCCGTCAGATTGTTGCACAGCGCCAGGTCCTGATGGACGATTTCGATGCCGTGCTGGCGCGCCTCGACCGGCTTGTGCAGGATCAGCTCCTTGCCGTCCATCTGCATCGTGCCGTGGCTCGGCGGGAAATTGCCGGCGATCATCTTGACCAGCGTCGACTTGCCGGCGCCGTTGTCGCCCATCAGGCCGACAACCTGTCCGGCCTCGATCGACAACGAAACGTCGTTGACCGCCTGGATGGCGCCAAAATGCTTCGAGATGTTGGTGAGTTCGAGAACCGCCACCAGCCTTCTTGCCTCCCCGTGCTTTGCGGCCCGCGGTTCTGCCGCGGCCTTTCGCGCCCCAGTTCCTCCCGGGAGCAGCGATTTTGCCCATTTACGCATAAGCCACCTTGGCGTCAACCACGGCCTCTTTCGAAAAATCAGTTTTGTAGGACAAATAGCATTGACGTCGGTGACAAGGCGATATTAGCTAAGTGTCGGAGGAGCTTGCGCCGATCTCCCGGATTGCCGGAAGAAATCGGTGAGGGTTGTCGGTCAGGGATCTGGAAACCGGCGATATCTGTCGGTGCCAGTCTGAGACTGAAGATGAAAATGCTTATCGACCTGGCTTGGCGACACGAGTGCGACGTCCTCTGTCATCTTGCTCCGGGTCGATCTGTGTGTGGCGGGCACGTGGTGTCCGTTTGTTTCAAAAGGGAGGACTGACATGAGGAAATCACTGTTGCTCGCTGCCGCCGCCGTCTTGGCGTTGGGTGCCGGGCCGGCCATGGCCAAGAAACAGCTCGTCATCGTGGTGAAGGGTCTCGACAATCCATTCTTCGAGGCCATCCACCAGGGTTGCGAGAAATGGAACAAGGAAAACGCCAGCTCGGAATACGAGTGCTTCTACACCGGACCGGCATCGACCTCGGACGAGGCCGGTGAAGCCCAGATCGTCCAGGACATGCTGAGCAAGCCCGACACGGTGGCGATGGCGATTTCGCCGTCGAACGCGCCATTGATCGCGCAGACGATCAAAAGCGCCAATCCGTCGATCCCGATCATGACCCTCGACGCCGACCTCAGCAAGGAAGATGCCACACTGCGCAAGACCTATCTCGGCACCGACAACTACCTGATGGGTCACAAGATCGGCGAATACATCAAGAAGGCCAAGCCGAATGGCGGCAAGATCTGCACGATCGAAGGCAATCCGGCGGCCGACAACATCCTGCGCCGCGCGCAGGGTATGCGTGACGCGCTTTCGGGCAAGGAAGGCCTCGCGGCGCTGGCGGGCGAAGGCGGCTGGACGGAAGTTGCCGGCTGCCCGGTGTTCACCAATGACGACGGCGCCAAGGGCGTGCAGGCGATGACCGACATCCTCGCCGCCAATCCCGATCTCGACGCCTTCGGCATCATGGGCGGCTGGCCGCTGTTCGGCGCTCCGCAGCCCTACCGCGACCTGTTCAAGCCGATGGCCGACAAGATCGCCAGCAACGCCTTTGTCATCGGCGCAGCCGATACCATCGGCGACGAGGTGGCGATTGCTCGTGACGGACTGGTGACCGCACTGGTTGGCCAGCGGCCGTTCGAGATGGGCTACAAGGCGCCCTCGGTGATGATCGACCTGGTCGACGGCAAGCCGGTCGCCGATCCGGTGTTCACCGGCCTCGACGAATGCACCAAGGACACCGTCGACACCTGCATCCAGAAGTAGGTCGGCAATTTCGGGGCGCCCGTTCGGCGGGCGCCCCGTCACGCATCGTCCAAAACGCACGAGGCGACGCTGCTTTGGAGCGTAGGCCGCTGCTTTGTCATGTGCTGAGTTCGGGTTTTCGACATGCAGCTGCCGGGGAATACCAATGCCGGACGCGACATCAAAAAAGCGACCCGCCAAGTTGAAGGCAGAGGCTGAGCGGCCGGCCGGCGTTCGGCGTGCCGACGCAGCACACTTTCCCGGCTCGAGCGTGCACGCCTCGCTCGCCAACGAAATCGGGCTGAGGATCGTGCGCGGCGACTATCCGCCGGGAACCATCCTGCCCAACGAAGCCAAATGGTCGGAGACCTTCGACGTCAGCCGCTCGGCGGTGCGCGAAGCCATCAAAATGCTGATGGCGAAGAGCCTTTTGGCGTCGCGCCCGAAGATCGGCAGCTGGGTCGAGCCGAAGGAGCGCTGGAACCTGCTCGATCGCGATGTGCTGGCCTGGTACGCGACCTCACCGGATCGCGAGGTGTTCCTGAGAACCGTGCAGGAATTCCGCCACATCATCGAGCCGGAGGCCAGCGCCTTTGCCGCGATGCGGCGCAGCGACGAGCAGATGGCCGAGATCAGCCAGGCTTGCCGCGAGATGGGCGAGGCGACCAGCCTGCAGGAGCGCACGCGCGCCGACACGCGGTTCCACCTCGCCATCCTGCGCGCCTCGGGCAACGATCTGCTTGTGCCGCTCGGCGTGCTGATCGAATCGGCGCTCGACCACCTCTTTGCTTTCGTCACGCGCGAAACCAGCGACCAGCAGCATGCGCAGAGGCTGCACGAGGCGATCGAGAAGAACATCCGCCTGCAACGGCCGGCTGCAGCCCGCGCCGCGGTGCACAGGCTTCTCGCCAACACCGACGACGTCATCGGGCGGTCGCGGCGGTGATGATTGCGCCGGAGCTGCGGATTTTTACCGCCGCGGCGTATTTTGTTCTTGCTTTGTGCCGGCAGCTATGCTATTAATTTGGGTATGGTGCTAATTGGCTCCAACGACCCGCCTCCCGAGGCGGGTTTTTTTGTTTCTGGCGTCTTCCGATCGGAAGTTGTGCGTGCTGGGGTGCATAGACTTCTCGCGAATACAGATGACGTTATCGGCCGGTCTAGGCGCTAATTCGATCGTTTCTCGGCCGAATAGCGTGTAACTCGGGTCAACCGGCAACGAAGGTCGATCATTCCTGTCGGTGGCAATCGCAAATTTAGGAGATTAGCCGAAACCCTCCCTTCGTCATCCCTGGGCGGAGCAGGGAGCGAAGCGACGCGGCGCAGACCCTGGGATCCATGCCGATACCTTGCGGCAGTGCTCCAGCGGACCAGAACCAAACGCTGCCACCCCCTACGAAAAAGCTCGAAGCACTCTGGGACTGGTCGTTTCGATCAATTCAGTCTCCCGTTGGCGGAACCAGCGCTTCAGCAGCTTCTGGCTCGCGGTCATGGTGGAAGGGCAAGGAGCGCAATGGCGGATGCAAGCGCCGCTCTGAGCCGCTGCATTCTTCGGCGGATGTCACGGCATGGATCCCAGGGTCTTCGCGACGTCGCTTCGCTCCTGCTCCGCCCTGGGATGACGAAGGTGTGGTGGCATGTGGCTAATCGCCAGCGTTGGAGATTGGCGGCTGTAGCTGGTCGGCAGCGAACGTCTACAGTTCCTTTCGGGCTCAATCGAAGAACCAAATCCTCTGTGCAAACGAACTAGCCTGCGGCAGTCGAATGTTGGTGTTTTGCGACACTGCCAGACGTTAATCCCAACGTTCTCAAATCGTCTGCTTCTTGCCATCCCTGGTGGGCATGAGGTCGACGCCGTTGACCTTGCCGATCTGCGTGGCCAGCATCGGTACATATTGGTCGGCGGGGCCGGCCGCGAAGGCGCCGGCGAAGGCGTTCTTGGTGGCGTTGCCGAGCGGGTTGGCGATCCCTGCGGCACCCGCCATCGATTCGAGATAGGTAAGATCCTTGAACGCGTTGGCGATGGTGAATTTGTGCGCGTCGCGGTCGCCTTCCAGCGTCCAGCGCATGAAGGTCTGGTAGAAGCCGCAATCCATGCGGCCGTTGCGAATGACGCTGTCGAAGCGCGGCGGCGAGATGCCGACCTTCTGCGCCAGCGCCAGCGCCTCGGAATAGATCGCTGCGTAGCCGAGCGAAATGAAATTGTTGAGCAGCTTCATGCGATGGCCGTCGCCGGTGTCGCCGATATGGACGATACGACCGGCCCAGGTTTCGAGCACCGGCTTCAGCCTGGCAAAGACCGTGTCGGGCGCGCCGACCATGGCGTCGAGCGTGCCTTCCCAGGCCTCCTTCGGCGTGCGGCTGAGCGGGGCATCGACATAGTCGACGCCGAGCCCTTTGAGTTCGGCGGCCAGCGCCACCGTCGAGACAGGATCCGAGGTCGAGCAGTCGACGACAACCGATCCCTGCTTCAGGCCTTCCTTGAGGCCGCCCGGGCCGCGGATGATGGCTTCGACCTCGCGCGAGCCGGTGACGCAGATGAAGACGATATCGGATGCCACTGCCACGTCGCGCGAGGTCGCTGCTTCCTCGGCGCCGCGGCCGAGCAGGTCTTGCGCCGGCGCGCGGTTCTTGCGGCCGAGAAACGTCAGCGGATAGCCCTTGTCGACGATGTTCTTCGCTATGCCGTGCCCCATCAGGCCAAGCCCGATGAAGCCGATCTTTTCGCTCGCGGCGGTCGTGTTCATGTCGTTTCGTCCTATTTTGCAATGATGGATGACGGCGCTGCACCTTGCCGGCGAATTGTTGAAGCGGGTTTTTGCCGCATGCCGTGGCAGGCGATTGCAGAGTTCGATATTGTCTGACAATACACATGAATCTTAGGGAATGTGGAGAGCAAAATGACGAAGCGGATCATGTTCACCGGCGGCAGCGGCAAAGCCGGGCGCCACGTCGTGCAGTATCTGGTCGAGCAGGGCTGCCAGGTGCTCAACATCGACACCAAGCCGCTCGACAATCCCAAGGTGCGCACGCTGATCACCGACATCACCGACGGCGGGCAGGTGTTCAATGCGCTGTCGAGCTATATGGGCCTGCATGAATTCGACCCGTCGCTGCGTTCACAGCCGGTCGATGCCGTGGTGCATTTCGCGGCGATCCCGCGCATCATGATCACGCCCGACAACGAGGTGTTCCGTATCAACGCGCTCGGCACCTACAACGTCATCGAGGCGGCGGTAAAGCTCGGCATCCGCAAGGTGGTGATCGCCTCCAGCGAAACGACCTACGGCCTGGTCTTCGCCAACGAGCCGCGCGATCCGACGCATTTTCCGCTCGACGAGGACTACGACGTCGATCCGATGGACAGCTACGCGCTGTCCAAGGTCGTCAACGAGAAGACCGCGCGGGCATTTGCACAACGCGATGGCACCGACATCTATGCCTTGCGCATCGGCAACGTCATCGAGCCGCATGAATATTCGCTGTTTCCGAAATGGTTCGCCGATCCGGGTTTCCGCAAGCGCATCGCCTGGAGCTATATCGACGCGCGCGACCTCGGCCAGATCACGCTGCGCGCCATCGAAAAGGACGGGCTCGGTTACCAGGTGTTCAATGCCGCCAACGACGATACCTCGTCCGACCTGCCGACGGCCGAACTTTTGAAGCGGTTTTACCCCGACGTGCCGGTCAAGTGTGAACTTGGCGAATACGAGACGCTGCTCTCCAACCGCAAGGCACGCGACATGCTCGGCTTCCGGCCGGAGCACAGCTGGCGAAAATATGTCAAGACGACCTGACGGGCGGACCTGACGCGGAGCCGGCACTGGGCCCCACTTGTCGTCATGAGGCCAGGCTCAGGGCCCGCTACGACCGATGCGCCCACACCCTACGTTCAGGCGTTCGCCGTCTGGTTCATCCACACGATTTCCCAGACGTAGCCATCTGGGTCTTCAATGTGGCGATTATACATGAAGCCAAGATCCTGTGCCGGGTTGGGATCGGCGCGACCGCCCGCCGCGACCGCGCTGGTCAGTGTTGCATCGACGGCGTCGCGGTTATCGACAGTGAGGACGATCATTGCCTGGCTGTCGCGCCTTGCGTCGCCGATCGGGCGTGTGGTGAATTCGCGGTAGTGGTCATGGGTCAGCAACATCACCCCGATCGTGTCCGAGAACATGAGCGAGGTGGATTTCTCGCCTGAAAACTGCGGGTTCACAGTGCCGCCTAGCGCCACGTAGAACGCCGTCGACGCCGACAGGTCACGGACAGGCAGGTTCACGAAAATCATTTTGGGCATCGATTTCGCCTTCTCCAGGGATGCGCGTTGCGCTATTATCTTGCTGCAATGTTAGTAGATGTGATGTATCTTGATTGCAAGATGCTTTTTTGCCAAGGGAATATCTGCCATGGATCGTGCCGAGGCCGCAGCTAAGGCATGGGCCCGCGAGCGCCCCGATCTTCCGTTGCTACCTGTTGAAACGGTAGGTCGTCTGCTTGATGCCGCTGCGCGGGTTATCCGCGATCACATGAACCCGTTGCTCAAAGATGCAGGCCTGAACGTAGGTGAATTCGATGTGCTCACGCCGCTCAGGCGCGCCGGTGAACCCTATATGCTCTCACCCACTCAGCTCTACGAATCGGCAATGATCTCCTCGGGCGGCATGACGAGCCGCCTGGACCGGCTGGAGCGCGCCGGGCTGATTGAACGACGCCCCGATCCCAACGACCGGCGCGGCAAGCAAATTGCGCTGACGACTGGTGGCAAGCGCGCGATAGACGATTTGATCGGTCCAATGGCGGCGCTGGAAGGGCAACTAATCTCCGTGCTGACGGCGGCGGAGCAGGAAACTCTTAATGCTCTACTTAAGAAATTGCTGACAGGCCTTTAAATTAGAATGGTTTGATCGCCTCACAGAAACGCCGAACCCTATCTTTTCGTTTTGACGCAATTCCGAGCGGAAAGCCGTTTCACACTTTCCTGGAATTGCACAGGTCGTTGTCCACGTCGGCAGTCGCCTCTACCTCTGAATCAATGAGGGCTGACCCTACTTGTCTTTCCAGAATTCGGCCTGGAGTTGCGCCGCTTCGTCGGCAAGCAGCGGTCCGACGACTTCAGTCGGACGCTGCCCAGCTTCGAAGACGATCCTGCAGGGCAGATCGAGCGTGGGATTCTCGACATGTGCACCCGTCAACGCCTTGAGGTCATGTTCGCTCTGGCCAAAGACGACCCGTCCGATGCCCGCCCAATAGATTGTCCCGGAGCACATCGCGCAAGGTTCGGCCGAAGTGTAGAGTGTGCAGGAGGCCAGCTTTTCGAGACTGACGTTCATCCCTGCCCACGAGGCCAGCAGCCTTTCGGCATGAGCGGTGCGGTCGCCCCCGCCGGCTTTGTAAGCGTTGGGCTGCTCGCGCAACACATTGCCGTCCTTGTCGGCGAGGAGCGAACCAAAGGGGTGTTCGCCAGCATCGCGGGCCTTGCGCGCGACTTCGAACGCCTGACGGAGCAGGCGCTCATCATAGGGGCGTTGTGGCATCGGCGGATTCTCCGGCTATGCCGCTGGACCATAGTGCCGAACGATCCGCCGACACAAGTCGGCGGCCTAAAACGCGTCGCGTTCGACCGGCCTCATGCTACGCGCTTCAGGTTCTTGTTTTGATGCATGTCGTATCGCAAAACCGCTGCACAGTTTTGCGCGACATGCATCAGGACTCGTTGCGATTCGGGCGTTGAGCCAGCCAGATGCTGCCGATGACGAAAACGACGCCGGCGATCTGAGGCAAGGTCAGCGTCTGGTCCAGGAATACCCACCCAAGCAGCACCGCGGTCACCGGGCTGAGGAAAAGCAGCGACGACACCACTGCAGATTCCAGTCGCGCAATGCCCCGGAACCAGAGGACATAGGTCAACGCCGCACCGATCAGGCCGAGCCACGCCAGTCCAAGCAGGTTGGCCGCGGTCGGGAGCGGGATGGACGGTTCGAAAAGCAGCGTCACCGGAACGAGAAGCAGACCACCGGCAGTCAGCTGCCATGCCGTAAAGGTAAGCAGCGATACCGGCGGTTGCCACCTACGGGCCAATACGCTTCCGAAGGCCATGGAGGCCGCCCCGGCGAGGCCGGCGGCAACGCCGACCGCATCGAGCGTCGCGTTCGGGGTCAGCACCAGCAATGCGACACCGGCGATGCCGACAAGGGCGGCGACGATCGCTAACGGTCGGACAGCGCTGGCAAGCAGGGCAGCGGCAAGGAAAATCACCATTAACGGCTGGACCGACAGCACCGTCGCGGCGACCCCGCCAGGAAGGCGGTAGGCGGCGACAAACAACATGCTCAGGAAGATCGAGATGTTGAGGGCTCCGAGGACGAAACTGCGCAGCCACCAGATGCCCGTTGGCAGTTGCCGAACGATCGCCAGCAGCAGCAATCCGGCGGGCAAGGCACGCAGCATTGCAACCGTCATCGGCGAAAAGTTGGGCAGGAACTGGGTGGTGACGATATAGGTGCTGCCCCATATCGCGGGTGCAACGGCTGTAAGCAACAGATCGAAACGGCGCGTTTTCATAAGATTTCCAGTACTTCGGCAAGAGCGCGGCGCGGCTTTTGCGGCCAGTTTCCGGGCGCGGCGCGGCCGACCGCGATGAGCATCACCGGCACTTCATTCAGTCCAAGGCCGAACTCGCGCGCCACGCCTTCGGCATCGAAGCCTCCCATCGGACCAGCGACGAGCCCCAGCGCTTCGGCTGCGAAAATCAGCGTTGCAGCGCCAAGCGTTGCCGAGCGCACCGCTTCGTCGCGGGCTGCCTGAGGATCGGCATATTGTGCGCGGGCGCCTTCCTGCCAGCCCGAAGCCATATCCGCCGGCATGAAGCCGGCTTCGACGAAAGGACGCAGCTTGGCATCGAGGGCGGCGTGGTCGGGCAGTACGCCGCAGACGATGAAGGTGACGGCTGCTTCCTGCACCTTGGCCTGGCCGTGGGCCACGCTGCGCAACCGCGCCTTTGCTTCCGGCGTCCGCACCGCGATGAACCGCCAATTCTGAAGGTTGTAGGCGCTTGGCGCGCGTGTTGCGAGACGTGCCAGTTCCTCGACCTCGGCATCCGTCAATGCGTGCGAGGCATCGAACCGATTGGCCGACATGCGTCGCTCGATAAGGGAGATTGTGGGGTTCGTCATCATGTCATTCCGAAATTGAGTAAGCCGTTCGGACAGCAGATAGAGAATTTACCACGGAGCGATAATATGCAACAATTGCAAGACATTGTTTACTGAAAGAGAATGGTGCGATGGATCGCCTGACCGCGTTGCAGGTTTTCCGCCAAGTGGCGGAACTGAACAGCTTCGCCGAAGCCGGGCGGCGGCTGGGTCTCTCTCCTCCGGCGGTCAGCAAGAACATCGCAGAGCTGGAGGCGCATCTGGGTGTGCGGCTCATCAATCGGACGACGCGGCGTATGGCACTTACCCAAGAGGGCAGGATCTATCTCGAGCATGTCACGCAGGGGCTCGATGCGCTGGCCAGGGCCGACCAGGTCCTCGGTCCGATCAAGACCGCGCCGAGCGGCACGTTGCGGGTCAGCGCGCCAATGACCGTCACGTTGACCCGGCTTTCGGCTGCCATCCCCGCGTTTCTATCGCGCTATCCCGATTTGAAACTCGACCTGCACCTTGACGACAGGCGCGTCGATATCGTGCGCGAGGGATTTGACCTTGCCATTCGCGGCAGCGACAATCTCGAGGATTCCAGCCTGGTCGCGAGAAAGCTTGCGGTCATGCCGCACGTGCTTTGCGCAGCTCCGGCCTATTTCGACAAGCATGGCCGGCCACAAACGCCTGCCGATTTGAAGGCGGCCAATTGCATCCGGTTCAGCCTCTCGGGACATGCGGACATATGGGAGTTCGGCAAGGACGGCCGCAGCGAGCGGATCGCCATCGACGGACGATATTCGGTGTCCTCAAGCCTTGCCGTGCGCGATGCGCTGCGCGCCGGCTTCGGCGTCAGCCTGATCCCCCATCCCTATGTCGAGAGCGACCTGAAAGCAGGCCGGTTGCAATCGGCCCTGGATGACTGGGACAAGGTCGAAACCACACTCTACGCGGTCTATCCGACACGGCAGCATCTTGCCCCGAAAATCCGCGTCTTCCTTGATTTCCTGATCGAGGAATTCAGTCGGGACAATGAGAAGTCGTTTGCCGCTCCCGCGTGAACGGCCGGCAAAGCGCGGTGCCGGCGAGGCGACGGATGCGGAAAACCAAACGAAGATATTGCCGTCGATTTCATCTCCTTGACACGCCCCCAAATCCGGACTTTGTGGAGCCATGCAGGACGCGAAGCCGGATAAGGGAAAGACAGCGGCCGAGGCTTTCGCCGAACGCACCAGCGGTGTCCGCCGGGCCGATGCGGCACGCATGCCGGGGACGAGCGTGCATGCGTCGCTCGCCAACGAGATCGGGCTGAGGATCGTGCGCGGCGACTATCCGCCGGGAACCATCCTGCCCAACGAAGCCAAATGGTCGGAGACCTTCGACGTCAGCCGCTCGGCGGTGCGCGAAGCCATCAAGATGCTGATGGCGAAGAGCTTGCTGTCGTCACGTCCCAAAATCGGCAGTTGGGTCGAGCCCAAGGAGCGCTGGAACCTGCTCGATCGCGACGTGCTGGCCTGGTATGCGACCTCGCCGGACCGCGAGGTGTTCCTGAGAACCGTGCAGGAGTTCCGCCACATCATCGAGCCGGAGGCCTCGGCCTTTGCCGCCATGCGGCGCACCGACGAGCAGATGGCCGAGATCAGCCAGGCCTGCCGCGAGATGGGCGAAGCGACCAACCTGCAGGAGCGCACGCGCGCCGACACGCGGTTTCATCTCGCCATCCTGCGCGCCTCGGGTAACGATCTGCTGGTGCCGCTCGGCGTGCTGATAGAATCGGCATTCGATCATCTGTTTGCCTATACGACGCGGGAACTCGACGATTTGCAGCATGCGCAGAGGCTGCATGAGGCAATCGAGAAGAGTATCCGCCTGCAGCGGCCGGACGCGGCGCGCAATGCGGTGCGCAAGCTGTTGGCCAATACCGACGAGGTCATCAAGTCCAGGTAGCTGCCGTTCGGCTCTAGATTTTGAGCGCTTAGTCGAACGGTGCGGTCGCGAGATGCTGCCAGGTCAGGCCGAGGAGCAGCTCTTGGTCGCGGGCGGCGTGTTCGGGCGGGTTGACGACGGCATCGCCATTGACGATTGCCGCCCAGAAGCCACGCATCTCCTCGACGAAGGCTTCGGCATAGCCGGCACGCAAATCTTTCTTCGACAATGTGTGACCGTCCGAGGTCGTCACCGTCAGCCGGGTCGGATGATGGCTGAGCCAGGGCGAGGGGAATTCGAGCTCCAGGCTGGCATCGTCGAAGAACAGCGTGATCCGCTCCTTGTATTCGGCGAGCTTCGGCACGGTAAGATGGGTCATGGTCCACAGCGCCTGTCCGTCCAGCAGCTTGACGGCGCCCTGGCCGCCGTCGCCATTGGCGAAGATCTGCGCGCCGACGACCTCGCCGTCCGGCACGCCGAGCGCGTCGAGCAGGCCATGGACGGCATTGACGTCGTGAATCAAGGCCGAGCTGTAAGCGCCGGTAAATCCACGGAAAGCGAGCTTGGTCACGGGAACACCGATGGCGTGTTCGACCTGGCGCTTCTGCCTGGCGGCGACAGCAGCGATCATGTCGTTCGGGATATCGGTGCCGCGCCTGTAGGGCTGATGGGCTATGAACGGCCAGGCGTCGGGGTCATTCACTTCCACCGAGACCGCGCGCAGCGTGCTCGATGTGCCAGGCAGCGAAGCGAGCGCAAGCCGGTAGCTCGGATCGAAGCGCTTCATATAGCCGACCTGAACGATTTTCCTGGCGGCGTCGCGTGCGGCGACGATCTCGGCGATTTCCGCCAGTGAATAGCAGAGCGGCTTTTCGCAAAAGACATGCAGGCCGCGCGCCAACGCCGCCAGGACCTGTTCGTGATGCAGTGGGTCCGGCGAGCCGATCACCACTGCGTCGAGGCGCTGGTCGAAGAGCTGGTCGATCGTTTCGAAATTGGCAATGCCATGGGTGTCGGTGACGAACTGCCGCGAAATCCTCGAGGGATCGGCGACCCCGACCAGCTCGAACAATTCACCGAGACGCAGCAGATTGGGGATATGCTCGACCTGCGAGATCATGCCGGCGCCGACGACCGCGACGCGTAACCTGCTCATGCCATCATTCCCCGCAATGTCGATTGTCAGCTCAAGGCGCCGCAGGCGGCCGGTTGCCGATCTGGGCGAGCAGGCCGGCAATCTCCGCCTCGACCGCCTTCAGATCCTCGCCGCCCGACATGATCGAGATGACCTCGTCGCGCGAGATGTCCGATTTGGCGTAGGTGCCGCGATTGCGGCCGCGGTTGAGTAGTGTGAAGGTGTCGCCGACCGGATAGGCATGGTGGATGTTGTGGCTGATGAAGATCACGGCCAGGCCTCGCATGCGCGCTTCGATGATGAACTTCAGCACCATTGCCGCCTGGTGGACGCCGAGTGCGGAGGTCGGCTCGTCGAGGATCAGAACGCGCGCGCCAAAATGCACGGCGCGTGCGATCGCTACCGACTGGCGCTCCCCGCCCGACAGCGTGCCGACGGCTTGCGTCGGGTCGCGCACGTCGATGCCGATATCGGCCATCGCCTGCCTGGCAATGGTGTTGGCGCGCTCCTTGTCGATGCGCGAGAAGGGCAGGCTGCTTTTGGTCGGCTCGCGGCCGAGGAAGAAGTTGCGGGTGATCGACATCAGCGAGATCATGCCGAGGTCCTGGAACACCGTTGCAACGCCGAGCTCCTGCGCGTCGCGCGGGCTGCGGAAGGTGACCGGCTTGCCGTCGACCAGGATTTCGCCCTTGCTCGGCCGGTAGACGCCGGACAGAACCTTGATCAGCGTCGACTTTCCGGCGCCGTTATCGCCGAGCAGGCAATGGACTTCGCCCGGATAAACCTTGATGTCGATGTCCTGGAGGGCGCGCACCGAGCCGAAATTGACGCTGACGCCGCGCAGTTCCATTGCCGGTTCGGTCGTTCGGGCCGGTTCGCTCATTTGGGCTGGCGCAGTCATTTGCCACCTCCGCGTCCCAGCGCCTTCAGCCTGATGTAGTTGTTGACCAGCACGGCCATCAGGATGACGATGCCGAGGAAGACCTTGAACCAGTCGGTGTCGATGCCGGTGTAGAAGATGCCCATCTGCACCAGTCCGAAGATCAGCGCCCCGAACAGCACGCCATAGACTGTGCCGTAGCCGCCGGTGAGCAGCACGCCGCCGATGACGGCGGCGATGATCGCCTCGAATTCCTTGAGCAGGCCGCGTGTGGTGTCGGCGGAGCCCGCCTCCATCACCTGGATGGTGGCAAGCAGCGTCGCCGCGCAGGCGGTGTAGACGAACAGGCTGATCTTGACGCGATCGACCGGCACGCCGACGTTGCGGGCTGCGATCAGGTCGCCACCGGTAGCGAAGATCCAGTTGCCGTACTTCGTCTGGGTGAGCACGTAGCCGGCCAGCGCCGTCAGGCCGAGCCACCAGACGATCGACATCGGAATGCCGGCGACGAAGGGAATGCCGTCGCTGCGAGTGGCGATCCAGCCTTGCGCGCCCATCCAGTGGAACAGGCCGGTGAGCAGATGACCGTTGAAAATGCCGGCCGTCGCCGGGTCCGGTGCGCCTTCGAGGATGTAGGGGATCTGGGTGCGGCCGGTGACGGCGCGGGTGATGCCGATCGACAGTCCGCGCAGGATATAGAGCGTGGCGAGCGTGACGATGAAGGAGGGCAGGCGCGTCTTCACCACGATCAGGCCGTTGAGATAGCCGGTGAGGATGGCGACGGCGAAGGCACAGGCAATGCCGCCCCATAGCGGCAGGCCCCAGTATTTCACCGTCAGCCCGATGACGACGCCAGCAAAGCCGACCATGGAGCCGACCGAAAGATCGAACTCGCCGGCGATGATGAGAAGTGCCGCCGCGGTGGCGACGATGCCGAGCTCCGCCGACAGCGTCAGGAAGGTCATCGATCCCTGCAGCGAATAGAGGTTCGCCGCGCCCGGCAGCAGGGCAAAGATGATGATCGTCGCAAGCAGCCCACCAGCGGCACCGGCTTCCGGCCGGCGCAGCCACTGGGTCAGCTTGCCGGTGCTGGCCAGCCGCTCGTCGGCGCCGGCGGCCCGCTTCGATGTCATGCCGAAGCGGTCGGTCGCCTTCAGTTCACCCGAAGATATCGCTTTGTCTTCCACGACCGCCATTAGGCTCTCCAATCGCTCAATTCGCAATCTTCGAACGCAACGGGAGAGCGCTGGCCGCATTCTCCCGTTCCGTCGGAGCGCTCGCCTAAAAGCGCGTCGCGTTCGACCGGCCTCATGCGACGCGCTTTATTCTTGTTTTGATGCATGTCGTTACCGCAAAACCGCTGCACACTTTTGCGCGACATGCATTAGCGGATGCCCTCTTTGGCGAGCGCCAGGATCGCCTTGGCTTTTTCCGGCGAGTCTATGAACAGCGGTCCGGTATAGGAATTGTTCTGCGGCCAGAAGCCGTGCGTCGCCTGCTCGACCAGATAGATCACCGGCAGGTAGCCCATCAGATATTGCTGGGCGTCCATGCCGAAGCCCATTTCGCCGGCGACGACAGAGTCGAGAACCTCGGGGCTGATGTCGAACGTGTAGAGCTTGAGCTTGCCGAACAGTTCCTTGTCGCGGAACATCGGGATCAGCGGGTTGGCGGCCGTGGCGCCAAGCGCAAAGACGGCCTGCGTGTCGGGATGTGCCGACAGATAGGCTTCGGTGCGGCGCTGGATGTCGGCCGGATCCGGCGCCACGGCCAGAACCTCGGTGCCGCCGCCGGAGGGCTTCAGCCCGTCATTGAGCCCCTGGCAGCGCTGGTCGAGGCTGACGTTGCCGACCTCGTGGTTGATACAGACGACCTTCAGCGTGCCTTCCTTGGCCAGCCGCTCGCCGGCCTTCTTGCCGGAATCATATTCGGAAACGGTGCCGACATAGAGCGTCGTGCCGAGCTCGGCGCCTTCCTTTTCGCCGGAATCCAGAACCACCATGGGAATATTGGCGGCAAGCCCGGATTTGACAGATTTGCCGAGCGCATTGGCGTCGGCGATGGAGACGGCGATGCCGTCCGGCTTGGTGGCAATGGCGGCATCGAGAAGCCGGGCCTGCTCGACCACGTCGAAGACCTGCGGCGCGTAATATTCGACCTTGGCGCCGGTCAGCGCCGCCGCGTCATCGACGCCGCGCTTGACCACCGACCAGTAGGGATCGGACGCCGACCCATGCACCACGAAGGTAATGTGGACGTCCTTCGGATCCTTGAGGCCCGCGGCCTGCGCAATGCCTGTCATCAGGCCCGCCGAGACAAAGGCGCCCAATGCCACTTTTAGAAGAGTTTTCATCTTATTCTCCCATTTATCGTTGCAGTTCCAATCCCTTGTCCAATCCCTTTGGCGCCGTTTTCGGTCGCGACGATCGGCTCATGTCGCGGATCGGGTGGCCGCTTTGCGGGCCTTTGCCGACGCTAATCGCTGTTCGCCCGCGGTGTCTCCGCGGCTTGTTGTTGTTGATCGCCCGGCCGAGAGTGTTGCGCGAAGCTCCTCGCGCAACGGCTTCATGCCGATGACTTCGATCGGCTGCGCGGCGAGCCAGTCGCGAAAGCCCTGGTCGCGGAACAGCTCGTACTCTTCGCTGCGGATATAGGCGGAGCGCGGCTCGATCAGCTCGAGTTCACCGGGCGCGTTGCAATGCAGGCAAAAGAAGGTCAGGCCTTCGCGCACGCCCTCGATGAGCGCTTTGTAGGCGGGCTCGATCGGCTTGGAACGCGGCCGGCCCCAGGTCGTCTGGATCGCGGTGTCGAAAATGGCAAAGCCGCCGGCACGGGCCAGTGCCACGCCGCGCTGGAATGCCTCCTCGGTGACGCCGACCAGATTGTCGTTGGGGGAATAGGCGGACAGTGTCCTGGTCAGCAGCACAGGCAGCTGATATTCGAGCCCGAGCTTGATGTAGATGTCGCAAAATTCCGGCGACAATGCCGCGCCCATATGCGCGTCGAGATGGGTGACGTCAATGCCGGCGCGATAGGCGTTGTCGATCTGGGCGCGAAGCTCGGCCTCGACCGCCTGCGGCACCGCCTTGCGGCGCGTGGCCGCCACGTCGGGCCAGAAGAAGCCGAACTCGTCGGTCAGACCGGCCGCTCGCGACGGCGCAGTCAACGGCCGCCATTTATAGTGCTGCTTCTCGCTGTTCAGCGTCAGATGGACGCCGAGGTCGAGGCCAGGGTCGGCGGCGGCGCTTTCGGCCATTTCGAGGAACCAGGGGCACGGCACCATCACCGCGCCGGAACTGCAGACACCCAGCGCGCTCAATTCGAGAAAGGCGCTGTTGGCGCCATGGCACATGCCGACATCGTCCTCGTGGAGCACGAGCCGCTTGCTGGAGCCGGCCGCGTTCACGAATGGCCGCCTTTCCGCCGGCACGCCGGTTTCGAGGGTCTTCCAAAGTGTGTCCCGTATTTCATGGAACCAACCGTTTGCCAACTGGCCGGAATGGAACGCCGAAAGCTGGGTTTCCGACAGGGCCACTTTGGCGAATTCGGATGGGTACGATTTGCCTGCCGGCTGAGACACTTAGCTGCCGATTTCCCAAATCAGGGTTCAAAACCACTCATCGGAACCGTCTTTCGGGCCCAGATGGCTTGGTCGAATTGCGGCGGAGTGGTTCTTTCAAACTGTGCCGACAAGCCTACAGCTGTCCACACCATCAAGCGACCACATTATCAAGTGACCCAAATTACCAAGTAAGTTGGAGGCCTGTCATGTACACCGCCGGCGAAGAGGAAATCGAAGCCATTGCCAGGGTGATCCGCTCGGGCGCGTTGTTTCGTTACGGCAAGGACAGCGAATGCGACCGCTTCGAGGCACGCTATGCGCGGCATCTCGGCGTCGAGCATTTCGCGCTGGCCGCCAGCGGCACCTATGGGCTTGCGGCCGGCCTGATCGGGCTCGGCATCGGCCCCGGCGACGAAGTTCTGGTGCCTGCGCACACCTATATGGCGACCGCGACCGCGGTGCTGTCGGTCGGGGCAATTCCCGTCATCGTCGACATCGACGAGAGCCTGACCATCGATCCCGTCGCCTTGCGCGACGCCATCGGCCCGCGCACCAGGGCGATCATCCCGGTGCATATGTGGGGCGCGGCCTGCAACATGAATGCGATCATGGACATTGCTGTCAGGCGCGGCTTGCTGGTGCTGGAGGATGTCTGCCAGGGCATCGGCGGCGGCTACGAGGGCCGCAAGCTCGGCTCGGTCGGCCATGCCGGCGCCTATTCCTTCAACTACTTCAAGAATATGACCTCGGGCGAGGGCGGTGGAATCGCTACCAGCGACCCGAAAGTGGCGGAGCGGGCGCGCTGCACCATCGACCCTTGCCATTTCTATTGGCAGGGCAGAAGCGATAGCATCAAACCCTTCGCCGGCATCGGCGCGCGTGCTTCCGAACTGATGGGGGCGATGCTCAACGTCCAGCTCGATCGACTGGACGGCATCATCGAGGCGATGCGGGCCGAGAAGAAGAAGGTGCTGGCCGGCACCCGCCATCTCGGCAATCTCGGCCTGACGCCATCGCCGATGAACAGCCCGGACGACGATTGCGCTGCACAGGTGATGTACCTGCTGCCGAGCGAGCAGGCTGCGCAGACTTTTTCGAAGACCATTCCGAGCGTCGTTGCCGGCAAGACCGGCCGTCACAATTTCACCCAGTGGGACCAGGTGCTGATGCATGAAGGCGCGCATCATCCGGCGCTCAATCCTTATGCATTGCCCGAGAACCAGGGCCTGCGACTGGATTACGCCGACGACCTCGGCAAGCGCTCGCTCGACATTCTCAACCGCACGGTGATGGTCGCCATGAACCCGGCGCACAGCGATACCGACATTCAGGACATGATCCACAACATCGACGCGGCGGCGCGGGTGGCGCTGGAGAATGCTTCGCTGGATGATGTCGAATTGCGCAAGGCGGCACCGGTTGATCTACAGAAGTTCGACAGTGTGAACTAGACCAGTTCCGACGCGATTTGCTACCCTGCGGCCGAGTTCCCTGTCCGGCGGCCGGGCGAGGATTCCGGCCGGCATAACCGGTCGTCAAAAAATCCGCAGGCCCGTGTCGGATAGGCCGGGCTCCGCTCGTCCTAGGGGCATCGATCACCAACATGGAGGATTAACGATATGCCCGGCACCGTACGTCTGCACCGCGTTCTGACAACCAGCCCGGAGAAAGTCTACCGCGCGTTCCTCGAAGCGGATGCACTTGCGAAATGGCTTCCGCCGAACGGCTTCACCTGCACGGTTCATCACTTCGAGGCGAAAGTCGGCGGTACATTCAAAATGTCGTTCCGCAACTTCACCACCGGCGGCAGCCACTCGTTCGGCGGCGAATATGTCGAGCTCGTGCCCAATGAGCAGCTGCGCTACACCGACCGGTTCGACGACCCCAACCTGCCCGGCGAGATCGAGGTGACCGTGACATTGAAGAAAGTTTCCGTCGGCACCGAAGTGAATATCACGCAGGCCGGTATTCCAGACGTCATCCCGGTTGAGGCCTGCTATCTCGGCTGGCAGGAGTCGCTGCGAAATCTGGCGAAACTCGTCGAACCCGAGATCAACCAGTAAGATAAAGCTGCCCTGGCGGGTTGGCGTCGCTAACCGGAAACCCAGGGATGACGCCGTTCTTCCCACCCAACATGCGCCGGCGCCGGAAACGCGGGGTCGGCGAAGCAGCCGACCGCGACGGCGATCCATTCAGGCTTTCGGTCGGGCTCCCAGAAGACGCTCGAGCCGCAGCCCGGGCAGAAATGGAAAGTGACGTGATGGCCGCTCCGAGCCGATCGCCTGTAGGTATTGGCGTCGCCTTCGGCTTTTACCTTGTCTCGCGCGAAGAAGGCCGCGACGCCATATGTGCTGCCGGTCCGTTTCTGGCAGTCGAGGCAGTGGCATTGCGCGACCAGTCGCGGGTCTCCTTCACAGGAGATCCTCAGTTGCCCGCAGGCACAGGATGCGGTTCTCATTGCAGTCCTCACGGTCAGACGAGTGCGTTGCTCCGCCAATTTCGGCGGTTGGCTTCTGGTTTTCGGGGAGATTCGGCCTTGTGAGTGGCTCCCTGCGCAAACGTGGCGAAGGACCAGGACCGATGCCGTATTTCTAATCGCCTCGGGCGAATGTTGCAACCGCGGTGAACGAGATGACGCGCTTGCCTAGCTTCTGTCCAACCTCAGAAACGCGGCGCGCAGGGCAAGCACGGCGCGCAGGATCTGGCGTTCGTCCATCGCCGCATAGCCGAGCAGCAGGCCGTGTTCGGGTTCAGTGGAATGGTAGTTGATGGAAATGCCCTGGACGTCGAGCCCTTCCTTGACAGCGGCGGCGACCACGTCGCTGTCCTTATAGGGCCTGACGAAGCTCGCCAGCAGCTGCATGCCGGAATCGTTTTCCGTGACGGTCAGCCATTCCGCCAGATGCTCCTGGCACAGCTTGACGAAGTTCGCCTGCCGACGTGCATAGAGCCGGCGCATGCGCTTGAGGTGCGTGGCGAAATAGCCCTGCGTGATGAAGTCGTTGACCGTTGCCTGCAGGATCAGGGGCGCGAACTGGCCGGTGATGCTGACCGCCCGGTCGAACGGCACCGACAATTCGCGCGGCACGATCAGATAGCCGATGCGCAGCGCCGGGATCAGCGTCTTGCCGAAGCTGCCGATATAGACGACGCGGTCGGAATGATCGAGCCCGCGCAGCGCCGGCACCGGCCGGCCGCGGAACCGGTATTCGCCGTCATAGTCATCCTCGACGATCCAGGCGCCGTTGCGTTCGGCGATGTCGAGCAACTGCAACCGCTCCTCGATGCGCATGATGGTGCCGAACGGCCATTGGCAGGATGGCGTCACATAGATCAGCCGCGGCGGCGGCAGCTCCGGATCGGCAAGATGCCAGCCGCGCCTGTCGACCTTCAACGGTGCTAATCTGGCGCCGCTGGCGAGAAAGGCGCTCTTGGCGCCGAGATAGCCGGGCTCTTCCATCCAGACATGGTCGCCTTCGTCCATCAGCACGCGCGAGACGAGATCGAGCGCTGCTTGCGCACCGGTGACGATGATCACCTGGTCGGCGGTGCAGCTGATGCCGCGCGACAGGCCGATGGTCGAGGCAATGGCCTGACGCAGACCGGGGTGGCCGGCAAAGGAGAGATAACCCAGCAGGCTCTCGTCGCGGCTGCGTGCATTGCGCACCAGAAGGCTTGACCAGATGGTGAACGGAAAAGATGCCGTTTCGGGCACGCCGGGATGGAAATTGATGACGCCGGCATTGCGTGGCGGTTGCGGGCCGTTGACGATGGTCTGGCCACGCCGCGACAGTTTTTGCGGCGCTGCCAGTCCGGCGCGCAGGGACGCCAAGGGGCGGTTCTGCTGGATCGGTGCGACCCAGGTGCCCGATCCGGCACGCGCCTCGATGAAACCTTCGGCGAGGAGCTGGTCATAGGCGGCGATGACGGTGTTGCGCCCGACCTTCAGATCTTCGGCCAGCGAGCGCGTCGACGGCAACAGCGTGTTCTGCGGGATTTGGCCGTCAAGGATGAAGCGTCGCAAGGCGCCGTAGATCTGACGATGCATCGGTTCTTCCGAAGCGCGGTCGACCGACATGATGTCGAGGGAAAGGCGCATGTGGTCGGCCAAGGCACTATCCCCCGACGAACCGGGCGGCGCGGGCGATCTTTTCCTCGTTGAGCCGGCAGACGGTATCTAGCACCAGTCGCCTGGTTTCGGGCCGGATCTCGCGGCTGTTCTTCAGCGCGCGATGCACGGTGGCGGCGCCAAGTTCCGCCTTCTCGGCGATCTCCCGGATGGTGCAAAGCCGTTCCATGCCAAGCGCAGCTTCGAAAGCCATGTCGCTCCTCCTCGGTTGCATCAAGGCACGGCTTCCGGCCGGCCTCAAGCTTGAAAGTCGGGGTTTGAAATCCACAGCCGGGATTCTGCGATCCGCGCCGCGCAGGGAGCAAGACGGCGCGGATCGCCGGGCGCTTTCGCGTCGCTAACCCCATTGAGGCGCGCGCCCATTGTGTTCCTCCGGCTCGCATGCGGGCCGGTCAGTCTGCCTGCCGCGTCGCCACTTCGAAGCCGGCTTGGCGGGCGGTGGCGAGCAGCGAGAAATAGCCCTTGCTGGCATAGGTCAGCGGATGCGCCTTGGCCGGATCCTGCTCGGCCTCGACAACGATCCAACCTTCATAGCCGCGCGCGGCGAGGGGTTTCAGCAATGACAGGAAATCGACCGAGCCGTCGCCGGGCACGGTAAAAATGCCTTCCAAAACGGCCGCCATGAAGCTCATGTCCTCGCGGCGTGCCTTTTCCAGCACCGCCCTGCGAATATCCTTGCAATGGAAATGCACGATACGGTCGAGATGCCGCTGCAACAGCGATTGCGGCTCGCCGCCCGAAAACAGGCAGTGGCCGGTATCGAACAAAAGGCCGACGCTTCGGTCCGTCGCCGCCATCAGCCTGTCGACTTCATCGTCCGTCTCGACGATGGTGCCCATGTGGTGGTGGAAGGCCATGCCGACCCCGAATGCGGCCATGCGCTCGGCGAGGGCGGTCAGTTTCTCGCCATAGGCCCGCCAGTCGCCGTCGCCGAGGCGCGGACGCTCGGAGATCGGTGCGAAAATGCCGTCGTGGCGACCGCGCGAGGTATCGGCATAGACGGCGACCTCGGCGCCAAGGTCGCGCAGCAACGTCAAATGCGGCGTAATCGCCGCGAATTCCTCGTCGACCGTGCGGTCGAGAATGCGGCCATCATACCAGCCGGAGACGAGTTCCAGGCCATAGGAGGACAGGATTGGGCCAAGCACATCAGCCTGGCGCGGAAATTTGCCGCCGAGTTCGGTGCCGCGGTAGCCGGCCTGCGCCGTTTCCGCCAGACAGGTCTCCAAGGGCGTATCGCCGCCAAGTGCGGGAACATCGTCATTGCTCCAGGTGATGGGATTGATGCCGATCTTGACCGTCATGACGCCAGGCTTTTGCGGGCTTGGGAATACAAGCCGAGCCTGCAGACTGGCGACAAAGAGGCCCTGTCACTAGGTCCAGTTCAGCCGAATTTGGCGGAACCAATCAACGGCAACCGATTCTAGTCTTCCTTTTGGCGGCCAAGAAGGACACGCAATTCATCTTTGGCATCCTCCAGCACTTTCTTCTGCGCCGCCGGCAGGTTCTTGCCGGCGCGGTTGATGTAGAAATTCAGCATCGACATGGCGGATTGAAACGGCCCCGCCTTGCGCCGATCGCTTTGCTCGGCCGACCGCTTCAGCGAGGCGGCGATTTTCCTTGGATCGTGGGATTCGAAGATGTGTTCCTCGAGGTCCAGCGCGTCGCTATGCTCAGTCACGTCGGCGGACCATTTCCGTTGCGCGGTCATGGCAAACTCCTTCCTAGGTCGTTGCCGGCAAAACGCCTTATGGCGCACCCTGTTCCCACTTCGGCCCGAATCCCTGGAGCCACGGATTTGCCTGTCGTGGCGCTGCTCGGGGAGGCGAATGCGCCGATAGTGGTCAGAACCGCCGATCTAAGAACCGCGGACAGGAAACGCTCTTGACCCCAATCGTCTCAAGCCAGGCAGGAAGTTCCGGCATCGACAGTGCCTATGCCTGGATACGTCTCGGCATCTCGATGCTGCTGGCAACGATCGGCGGGGTCGGCATGTGGGCGGTGGTCGTGGTGCTGCCCGCCGTGCAGGCCGAGTTCGGCACCGATCGTGCCGCTGCCTCGATGCCCTACACCGCGACCATGGTCGGCTTTGCCGCCGGCAATGTGCTGTTCGGCCGCGCCATCGACCGCATGGGGTATTGGATCCCGGCGCTGATTGCCGCGATTACACTTGGCGCCGGCTTCCTGCTGGCCTCGCTGACGAGTTCGATCCTGCAGTTCACCCTCGTCCAGGGCCTGTTGATCGGCGTCGGCTCGTCGGCGATTTTCGGGCCGCTGATCGCCGACATCTCGCACTGGTTCAACCGGCGCCGCGGCGTCGCGGTGACGGCTGCCGCGTCCGGCAACTATCTCGCCGGAGCGATCTGGCCGACGGCGATGCCCTATGTCATGCAGACGCAAGGCTGGCGCTTCACCTATGCCGCGATCGGTGTCGTCTGCCTGTTCACCATGGTGCCATTGATCCTGCTGCTCCGGCGCGGCGCACCGCCCCAGGCAGCTCCGGGATCGCCGGGCAGCCGCGTGGTCCGGCCGATCTCGTTATCGCCGGCGGCCTTGCAGGCGCTGCTCATCGTCGCCGGGCTCGGCTGCTGCGTGGCGATGTCGATGCCGCAAGTCCATATCGTCGCCTACTGCATGGATCTCGGCTACGGCGTGGCGCATGGCGCCGATATGCTGTCGATCATGCTGGCGGCGGGCGTCGTCAGCCGGCTTGGCTCGGGTTTCCTTGCCGATCACATCGGCGGCGTGAAAACCCTGCTGATCGGCTCGGTGCTGCAATGCCTGTCGCTGTTGTTCTATATCCCGTTCGACGGGCTTGCCTCGCTTTATGTCGTCTCGCTGGTCTTCGGCCTGTCGCAGGGCGGCATCGTGCCCTGTTATGCGATCATCGTGCGCGAATATATGCCGGCCAAGGAGGCTGGCCAGCGCGTCGGCATCGTTATGATGGCGACCATTTTCGGCATGGCTATCGGCGGCTGGATGTCGGGCTGGATCTACGATTTGACCGGTTCCTATGCCGCCGCGTTCCTCAACGGCATTGCCTGGAACCTGCTGAACATTTTGGCCATGGTGCTGCTGCTGTGGAAGGCCCGGCGCAGCGCTGCTGTGACGGCCTGAAGCACGGCGGTACGGGTACAGTCTCGCCGGCCGTCGCTTGACAATAGCCGAAGCCTGCGCGACGCCAGACAAGGTGTGGCAATGGGCGAGGTTGGCAAGGCAGCAGTGGCAAAGACGCTGAACATCGTCTCGGAACCAATGCGGTGATCAAGCCGCGCTCGCGCCGCGGCGGCGGCCGCCCGACCATCGCCGACGTCGCCCGCAAGGCCGGTGTCGGCGCCATTACGGTATCGCGCGCCTTGCGTGAGCCGGGACGTGTCTCGGAAGATCTGCGCCGCCAGATCGCGTCCGCCGTGAACGAGCTCGGCTATGTGCCCGATCCGAATGCGCGGGCGCTGGCTTCGGCGCGCGCCGAGGTGTTTGGCGTCCTGGTGCCGTCGCTTACCAACAACGTCTTTGCCGAAGTGGTGCGCGGCATCTACGACAGCCTGTCGGGCGGCCCTTTCCGCATCCAGCTCGGCAACACTCACTATTCCGGCCTCGAGGAAGAGCGGCTGCTGCAGGTGTTTGGCCCGCAACGCCCGGCGGCGCTGATCGTGGCCGGCATCGACCAGACGCCGGCGTCGCGAAAACTGCTGGAAACGGCAGGCTGTCCGGTGGTGCAGGTGATGGAGACCGGGCCCGATCCGGTCGACATGATGGTCGGTTTCTCACATTTCGAGGGCGGCAAGGCGGCTGCGGAACATCTGATCGAGGCAGGCTATCGCCGGATCGGCTTCATCGGCGCGCGCATGGATCCGCGTTCGCAGCGGCGGCTTGCCGGCTATCGCGCGGCGATGGAGGCGGCCGGCCTGTTCGATCCGAGGCTCACCACCACGACGCCGGTGCCCTCCAGCGTCACCCTCGGCCGCGAATTGTTCCGCGACGCGCTGGCCAAGGTGCCAAGCCTTGACGGCGTGTTCTGCAATAATGACGATATCGCCCTTGGCGTGCTGTTTGAATGCCATCGCGCTTCGATCGCCGTGCCGAAGACGATCGGCATCGTCGGCTTCAACGATCTCGACATGATGGAAGTGGCGTTTCCGTCGGTCACCAGCGTTCGGACCTATCGCTACGAGATCGGCCGGCGGGCTGTCGCCATGGCGCTTGCGGCTATCGAGGGCAACAGGCCGGAACAGCGCGTCGTCGATCTCGGCTTCGAACTCAAGCGACGTGAGAGCACGGCGCGCTGAAGCGAACTTCCACGCAATGGCGCTTTACACTACGTCATGGTAGCGCTACCAGTTATCGCCGGGCGGTACGTCGCCCCGAAGATGCGAGGCTGTTTATTATACATAAGCGACAGCTCACGCTTGTTTATTATGTATAATATGATAGTTTTTGCGGGATTAGCCGGGCAACAAAGGAGGGGATCGGGTCGGCATTCGGCCACCTGAACGCGCAACGGGTACGGCGGGAGGTGCCGGACCGGAAACGCGCAAATTCATCGGCGTAACAACAAACAAAACTGCAACTGGGAGGAATATCGATGATCAAGTCACTCGTTGGCGGTATCGTTGCCGCCACTGCTTTCGTCATGCTGAGCTCGTCGGCGATCGCCGACCCTGAAATCGTCAAGGGGCCATCGGCCGAGCCTGAGTGCTTCGCGCCCTGGTCGGCCGATACGCAGTTCTTCAAGTTCCCTAAAAAAGACGGCCCCTATCGCATCGCTCTGGCCAACGGCTACATCGCCAACACGTGGCGCATCCAGATGGTGCAGACGGCGAAGGCCTATGCAGCGCAGCCGGAAGTCGCGGCCAAGCTCAAGGAATTCAAGGTGGTCTCGACCGGCGAGGACGTGCCGGCCCAGATTTCGGCAATCAACAATTTCATCGATTCCGGCTATGACGCGATTGTCGTCAACGCGCAGAACCCGACCGCATTCGGCCCTGTCATCAAGCGGGCCAAGGAGGCAGGCGTCGTGCTGGTCGCCTTCGACAACATCCTCGACACCAAGGATGCCATCAACGTCAATGTCGACCAGAAAGGCCTTGGCGAATTGTGGGGCAACTGGCTGGTCAAGCACATACCAAACGGCGGCAAGATCCTGGAAGTCCGCGGCGTAGCCGGTACGTCCGTCGACACCGACCGTCACAACGGCATCCACGAGGTTCTCGACGCGTCGGGCAAGAAGTGGGATGTCACCGAGGTCGTCGGCAAATGGGATGACGGCGTTGCGCAAAAGGCTTCGGCCGACGCCATTGCCACCAATGGTCCCTTCGACGGCGTTACCGGGCAGGGCGGCGATACCGGCATCGTGCAGGCGATGATCGATGCCAAGCATCCGTTCGTGCCGTTCGGCGGCGAGACGGAGAATGGCTTCCGCAAATTCTGCGCCAAGTTCGCCGCTGACGGCCTGAAATGTTCGTCGGCGGGCACCGGCCCGGCTCAGGTCGCGGTTGCCATCAAGACGGCGATTGCAGCACTTGAAGGCCAGGTCGTGCCGCAAGCGGTCAAGCTGCCGCTGGCGATCGTCGAGGATCCGAACTTCAAGCCAGGTCAGGATTTCTTCCCCGACCAATCCGACAATTTCTTCGTCGGCAATTCCTTCCCGACCTGCGGCATCAATTTCACGGCGCAGGAAATCATGGGCCAGAGCAAGGAAAACCAGTAAACTCCAACAGTCCGACGCCGCGGGAAATCCTGCGGCGTCGGCGCTCGACATCCTGATTGCCAAGCGCCTGGGGAGGGCCGATGGACGGTGCGGTTCCGCTCTTCCGGATGGAAGGCATATCCAAGCGTTATGGCGGCGTGCGAGCGCTGGAGAAGGCCGAACTGTCGGTCACTCCAGGCAGCATCCACGCCATTCTCGGCGAGAACGGCGCCGGCAAATCGACGCTGATCAAGGTCATGGCGGGGGTCGTCGCGCCCGACGAGGGCCGTATGATGCTGGACGGAAGCGAAGTGACCTTCGCTTCGCCGGCCGCTGCCAACCAGGCCGGCATCGTCTGCATCTTCCAGGAACTGTCGCTCGTCCCCGAACTCAGCGTGGCCGACAACATCGCCATTTCCGATCCGCCCAAGCGTTTCGGCATGATCGACCGCAAGGCGCAGCGCCGCATCGCCCAACAAGCCCTGGCTCGCGCCGGCGCCTCCGATATCCATCCGCTGGCGCTGGTGAAGGATCTTCCTCTTTCGAGAAGGCAGATGGTCGAGATTGCCAAGGCACTGGCGCGCAAGCCACGCATCCTGATCCTCGACGAGGCGACCTCGGCGCTGACCGCGGCTGACGTCGCCAGGGTTTTTGCCGTGTTGAAGCGGTTGCGTTCGGAGGGGCTGGCGCTGCTCTATATATCGCACCGCATGAACGAGATCGCCGAACTGGCCGACCATTGCACGGTGTTCCGCAATGGCCGCAATGTCGCCAGCTACGCGGCCGGCACCAAGAGCGACAACGAGGTCGTCGAACTGATGATCGGGCGCGAGTACAGCCACATCTTTCCGCCTAAGCCTGCGCGGGCGGCGGCTGCAGTCACGCCGGTTCTGGAGGCGCGCAGCCTGTCCTGGACGGATCGGCTGCACGATGTCTCGCTGTCGGTCGGGGCGGGAGAGGTGGTCGGGCTTGGCGGCCTCGACGGCCAAGGCCAGCGCGAATTGCTGCTCGCCTTCTTCGGTGTGCTGCGCGGCCTGTCAGGCCAGATCCTGATCGACGGCAGACCGGTGGCGATCGCCAGCCCGGCCGCCGCGCGCGATGACCGGATCGGCATGGCGCTGATCCCGGAGGACCGCAAGACCGAAGGGTTGATGCTGCCGATGACGGTGCGCGAAAACCTCTCCTTCGCCGCCCTCGACCGGCTGTCCAGGGCCGGCATCATCGATCGCGTCGCCGAGCAGCAACTGATCGACGACATGGTCGGTCTTCTTGCGATAAAGACCGCCGGGCTTGACATTCCGGTCGGCGCGCTGTCCGGCGGTAACCAGCAGAAGGTCGTCATCGCCAAATGGCTGATGCGGCAGCCGCGCATCATCCTGCTTAACGATCCGACACGCGGCATCGATGTCGGCACCAAGCAGGAGCTCTACCAGTTGATGCGCAAGCTTGCCGACCAGGGCGCGGCGATCCTGTTTTATTCGACCGACTATGACGAGCTGATCGGCTGCTGCGACCGGGTGCTGGTGCTCTATGACGGGGCGGTGAAGCGTGAACTGGTCGGCGCCGAAATCACCGAGCGGGCGCTGATCGCCAGCGCGCTCAACATTCACGAAGAGATGCCAAAGCAAGGAGCGGACGCGTGAAGGATTGGCGCTACTGGCTTGCCGAACAGCGCGGAACGCTGCTGGCGTTCGGCATCTTCGTCGTCATGTTCGTCATCTACACCTCGAACCATCCGGCGGGCTTCACCGCGAACGTCGTACAGACGGCTTCGAACAAGGGCGTGCTGCTCGCCTTCGTCGCCATGGCGCAGACGCTGGTGGTGATCACCGCCGGCATCGATCTTTCGGTCGGCATGATCTTCACGCTGACCAACTGCCTGGCGTCGTGGCTGGTCGTCGGCACCGGCATCGAGACCGCCTTTGGTGTCATCGCCGTGCTCGGCACCGGGCTGCTGTGCGGGGCAATCAACGGCGCCATCGTCATCTATGGACGCCTGCAGCCGATCGTCGCCACCATCGCCACCGGCGCGGTCTATTTCGGTATCGCGCTGCTGCTGCGGCCGTTTCCGGGCGGCTCGGTCAATGAGGGGCTCGCCGACGCGCTGACAGGGCGCCTGTTTGGTATCGTGCCGGCGAGCCTGGTGGCGCTGGTGGCGGTCGTGCTTGTCGTTTGGGTGCCGTTCAGCCGGTCGGTGCTCGGCCGCGCCGCTTATGCAGCCGGTTCCTCGGAGATGGCGGCCTACATGTCCGGCGTGCCGATCCGGCGTGGAAAGTTCGCCGCCTATGCGCTTGCCGGGCTGCTTGCCGCGATCGGCGGGCTGTTCCTGACGTTCTTCACCTATACCGGCGATGCGGCCTATGCGAGCGGCAACGCCTATACGCTGTTTTCGATCGCCGCGGTCGTGCTTGGCGGCGTGTCGCTGTTCGGCGGCAAGGGCAGCGCCATCGGCGCGATCTTCGGCGCGCTTGCCTTCCGCACTATCGGCGACCTGCTGTTCGTCTTCGATTTCGATCCGCTCTGGCAGCCCCTGTTCCAGGGCGTGATCCTGCTGATCGCGGTCAGCCTCGGCGCCTTCGCCCTGTTTCGGGTCCGCAACCGGCTGGAGTGGTTCCTGTGAGCGAAACGACTGTAAGTGGTCTCGCCGGCCGCATGCCGAAATTCCTTCGCCGCGCCGACCCGGCGGTGCTGACGGCGTTCGCTTGTATCGTGCTGCTGCTGTTGCTCGGCAGCCTCTATTCGCGCAGCTTCCTGTCGCCTGAATACCTGTTGCAGCAGCTCAAGGTGGCATCCTTTCTCGGCGTCATCGCCACCGGCATGATGCTGGTCATCCTGCTCGGCCAGATCGACCTTTCGGTGCCATGGTCGGTGGCGGTCGGCGCCATGATGGCTTGTGCCGCGGCCGCATACGGCCCTGTCGGCGTGGCGCTTGCCATTCCGTTCGGCATCTTCTGCGGAGTCCTGATCGGCATCGTCAACGGCATTGGCGTCGCTTATCTGCGCATTCCCTCGATGATCATCACACTCGCCACCAACGCCGTCGCGCAGGGACTGATGGTGGTCTATACGGGCGGTTTCTCGCCGCAGGATTCGGCAACCGGTGCGATGCGCTATCTGGCGACCGGCTTTGCCGTTCCTGGCGTGCCCAACGCCGTCCTCATCTGGGCGCTGATCGGCGCAGCAACGGTCTTCGTGCTGACCCGCACCGGCTTCGGCCGCACCGTCTACGGGATCGGCAATCGCGAGCGTGCCGCCTATCTTTCCGGCATTGATACAAGGCGCGTGGTGATGATCGCCTTTGCGGTTTCGGGTGGGCTCTCGGCCTTCGGCGGCGTGCTGTTGGCCGGCTATGCCTCCAAGGCGGCACAGTCGATGGGCGATGCCTATCTGCTGCCGTCGATCGCCGCCGTGGTGCTCGGCGGCACCTCGATCCTCGGTGGGCGCGGCTCCTATCTCGGCACCGTCGCCGGCGTGATCCTGATCACGCTTTTGCAATCCATTCTCTCGGTCATGCAGATGCCGGAGGCGGGACGGCAGATCATCTACGGCGTCGTTATCGTTGCCATGCTGCTGCTCTATGGCCGGGCGCCGGCAAGCCGCTGACCTGCATGACCGGGAAAGACGTGGCATATAGACCGGCGAGCACTGTTCGAACGAAACCCGCCATCGTGGTGATGGGCGTCGCCGGCTGCGGCAAGTCGGTCGTAGGCGAAGCGCTTGCAGCGGCATTGGGCGCGCTCTTTATCGAAGGCGACAGGCTTCACCCCCCCGAAAACGTCGCGCGCATGGCGAGCGGGCAGCCGCTCACCGACGCGCTGCGCGAGGGTTGGCTCGACGCGATCGGCCAGCGCATGGCCGCATCGGCAGCAAGCGGGCAAGGTGTGGTCGCCGCCTGCTCGGCGCTGAAGCGCAGCTATCGCGATCGCCTGCGCGGCTTCTGCCCGGATATCGTTTTCGTCTATTTGGACATCGACCCGGCAACGGCAAAACAGCGCGTCGGAAGTCGCAAGGGTCATTTCATGCCGGCAAGCCTGGTCGACAGCCAGTTCGCCACGCTCGAGGCGCCAGCGGCGGACGAGGCGGCGATAACCTTGGATGGCACGCGGCCGGTCGCCGACATCGTTGCGACCGCCTTGAGCCTGCTCGCGCGCTAGATTTGCGACGTCAGTTCGACCGGGAAATCGTCATTGTCGGCGTCGCGCATGGCGGCGAGGCTGCGGTTGTCGAGCACCTCGGCGATCGCCTGCCGCACCTCCAGCATCATGTGGCGGACCTGGCAGGTCGCCTCGTCGCAATCGTCGCACCGCTGGTATTGCGTGCGGCTGGCGCAGGGGATCGGCGCCAGCGGCCCGTCGAGGACGCGCACGACATGGCCGATCTTGATCTCGGAAGCCGGCCGGGCAAGGCGGTAACCGCCTTCCTTGCCCTTGCGGCTCTGGACGAAGCCGGCGTTGCGCAACTCGCCCAGGATGGCATCCAAAAATTTCTTCGGGATGTTGTTGGCGACCGCAATGTCGTTGACGAATGCGAGCTGGCCGACCGGCAGACCCGACAGATGCACGAGGGCCTTGAGGCCGTATTTGCCTTTTTTGGTAAGCATGCCCGAACCAACCCATGAAGCCCCAACCAACCGCATCTGGCGGCTGTTTGTGTGCAAATAATGACGGTTTGGCCATGTGACGCCGTTCGCGCAGACAGACCGCCCGACGACATATTGCGTGCAAACGCGTTGATTCTTCGTAACGTTTTGGACGGCGGGCGGTCCGCAACGTGCGGAAGCCGCGTTTTCGTCGGGCAAATGAAGAAAAAGCCGGCAAGCGCCGGCGTTCAATCAGTTCGCGAGGTTGGCGACGTCAGCGGCTGCCATAAGTCTGGTCGAGCAGGCCGCCCGCAGCAAAATGCTCGGCCTGGACCTTGGCCCAGCCGCCGAAGACGTCCTCCACGGTCAGCAGGCGGACATCGGGAAACTCAGCCTTGTATTTGGCGGCGACCGCCGGGTCGCGGGCCCGCAGGCCGTTGCGGGCGGCGATGTCCTGACCCTCCGGCGTATAGAGAAAGTCGAGATAGGTCTTGGCGAGATCGCGTGTGCCGTGCTCGTCGGCGACCGTGTCGACGATCGCCACGGGAAACTCCGCCAACAGGCTGACCGAAGGCGTCACCTGCTCGAATTTGTCCTCGCCATACTCCTTGCGGACGCCGCGCGTTTCCGACTCGAAGGTGATCAGCACGTCGCCGATCTCGCGCTGTACGAAGGTGGTTGTCGCGGCGCGCCCGCCGCTGTCGAAGACCGGCACGTTGTTGAACAGCTTTGTCACAAACTCCTTCACCTTGGCATCGTCGCCCTTGAAAGCTTCCTTGGCGTAGGCAGTGGCCGCGAGATAGGTGTAACGCGCATTGCCCGACGTTTTCGGATTGGGGAAGATCACCTGAACGTCGTCGCGTACGAGATCGTTCCAATCCTTGATGTTCTTCGGATTGCCGGCGCGCACCAGGAAGGACGGCAGCGAATAGAAAGGCGAGGCGTTGTCCGGAAAATCCTTCTGCCAGTCGGCGGAGATGAGACCCTTCTTGACCAGGAAGTCGACGTCGATGACCTGGTTGAAGGTGACCACGTCGGCGCCGAGGCCTTCGGCAATGGCGCGTGCCTGCGCAGACGTCCCGGCATGCGACTGATCGATGGTGACACCGGGGTGGCCGGCGACGAACGCCTTGTTGACCTGCGCAAACAGTTCGCGGCCAACATCGTAAGAGGCGTTCAGCAATTTGTCGGCCGACCAGGCTTGGGAGGATGCGAGGAACAGGCCGGCCAACGTAGCGACGCCAAGCAAAAATCGCTTCATGTAAACAGGCTCCCTGAAACACCGTTGTCCAACGTCCAAGATAATAGGGCATCAGGTCCACAGGACGAGGTATGCTGCCGGGTCTCCAAAACGGCTATGGGAAAAACCACCGTCAAAACAGCCGGTTGGTGGGATTTTCTTCCAAGATAGAGTCTTTCCGGCGTGTTTTGGCCGTGTCGACATCTCTACGCGGCCGGAAAAAGCTTCCAGCGCCGCGGCCGAAAAGCCACTCGACTTTTCTGCGCCGCCGGATGGTCGACGGGCAATTCGATTTCGACCCGTTGGCGTTCGCCGCCGATTTCGAGCTCGACCCGCCTGGTGCCGGCGACGCGGCGGCTGGCGGCGACCGTGCCGGCTATGCAGCCGTTGCATTCTTCCACCAGATCGACGTCGTGCGGGCGAAAAAACAGCGTCGCTTCGCCTTGCGATGCGTGCGGCGCGGAAAGCCCGATCGGCCGGTCGGCGATCCAGACTTGGCCGTCCTCGACCTTGACGGGAAGCGAGCTCGATTCGCCGATGAAGCCGTAGACGAAGGGCGAGTTCGGCGTGTCGTAGATCTCGTCAGCGGTGCCGACCTGCTCGATGCGGCCCTGGCTCATCACCACGACGCGGTCGGCAAGTTCCAGCGCCTCTTCCTGGTCATGGGTGACGAAGACCGTGGTGTGGCCGGTGGCGTCGTGGATTTCGCGCAGCCAGCGGCGCAGTTCGCGGCGCACCTGGGCATCGAGCGCGCCGAACGGCTCGTCGAGCAAAAGCACGGCCGGTTCGATCGCCATGGCGCGGGCCAGTGCCACGCGCTGGCGCTGGCCGCCCGAAAGCTGCGCCGGATAGCGTTTTTCCAGACCGGAAAGCTGAACGAGGTTGAGGAGTTCCGAGGCGCGTCGGCGGATTTCCTTCGCCGACGGGCGTGACGGCCCGTGCCGGACCTTGAGTCCGAAGCCGATATTGTCGGCGACCGTCATATGGCGAAACAGCGCGTAGTGCTGGAAAACGAAGCCGACATTGCGCTCCTGGATCGACTTTTGCGAGGCATCCTCTTCGCCGAAGAAGATCTTTCCGCGGGTCGGCCGCTCCAAGCCGGCAATCAGCCTGAGCAGCGTCGTCTTGCCGGAACCGGAAGGTCCCAGCAGGGCGATCAGTTCTCCCGACTTGATGTCGAGCGAAACGTCGTGGAGGGCCGGAAACCGCTCAAACTCCTTGCGCACGTTGGCAACGCGAACTTCCATGCAAACCCCTTTTGTAGTTGATGCATGTCGTTATCCCAAAAACCGGTTCCCACTTTTGGGCGACATGCATTTTGTCAGTGTCCGCGCGTCGCGGCGATCTCGGCGCCGTAGCGCATCTCGAGAAGTGTTTTCAAGACCAGCGTGACGAGCGCCAGGCCGGCAAGCAGCGAAGCGACGGCAAAGGCGGCGGCGGCATTGTACTCGTTATAAAGGATTTCGACATGCAGCGGCATGGTGTTGGTCAGCCCGCGTATGTGGCCCGACACCACCGAGACCGCGCCGAACTCGCCCATGGCGCGGGCATTGCACAACAGAACGCCGTAGAGCAATCCCCATTTGACGTTGGGCAACGTCACGTACCAGAACGCCTGCCAGCCATTGGCTCCAAGCGACAGGGCTGCCTCCTCGTCGCCGTTGCCCTGTTCTTGCATCAGCGGAATCAATTCGCGGGCCACGAAGGGGAAGGTGACGAAAATGGTGGCCAGTACGATGCCCGGCACGGCAAACAGGATGACGATGCCATGCGCCTTGAGCCAGGCGCCGAGCAGGCCTTGCGCGCCGAACAAAAGCACGTAGACAAGCCCCGAAATGACCGGCGAGACGGAAAAGGGCAGGTCGATCAGCGTGGTCAGGAACGCCTTGCCCTTGAATTCGAACTTGGCGATCGCCCAGGCGGCGGAAATGCCGAAGACGACGTTGAGCGGCACCGAGATCCCAGCGACCAGAAGCGTCAGGCGGATCGCCGAGCGCGTGTCCGGTTCCGACAGCGCCTGCGTGTAAGCCTCGATGCCTTTGGCGAAAGCTTCCTTGAAGACGATGATCAGCGGCAGGAGCAGGAAAATGCCGAGGAAGGCAAAGGTCACGATCATCAGCACGGCTCTCGCCGTGCGGCTTTCGGTCACAGCTGGCGACTGGCTTTCGTGGTGCGGCGCGTAGGATTTGATCTCCGGGTCAGCCATAGCGCTTGCGGCTCCAGGTCTGCACCAGGTTGATGACCAGCAGCATGACGAAGGACAGCGCCAGCATGATCGCCGCGATCGCGGTCGCCGCAGCGTAATTGTATTCCTCCAGCCGGATGACGATCAGAAGTGGCGCGATCTCGGATTTGAAGGGCAGGTTGCCGGCGATGAAGATGACGGAACCGTACTCCCCGACACCGCGCGCGAAGGCCAGCGCGAAACCGGTGACGATGGCCGGCGCCAGTCCGGGTAGCAGAACGCGGCTGATGATCTGAAAGCGATTGGCGCCGAGTGTGGCGGCCACTTCCTCTACCTCCTTGTCGATCTCCTCCATGATCGGCTGCACGGTGCGCACGACGAAGGGCAGACCGATGAAGACCAGCGCGATGACGATGCCGAGCGGCGTGTAGGCGACCTTGATGCCGAGCGGCGTCAGCAGGCTTCCGATCCAGCCGTTCGGTGCGTAAAGCGTGGTCAGCGCGATGCCGGCCACCGCCGTCGGCAGCGCGAAGGGCAGGTCGACCATGGCATCGACGATGCGGCGGCCGGGAAAGCTGTAGCGCACCAGCACCCAGGCGACGATCGTGCCGAAGACGACGTTGACGGCGGCGGCAATGAAAGCGGTGCCGAAGCTGATTTCAAGCGCGTTGATGGTGCGGCGGTCGGTGACGATCGCCCAGAAGTCGGTCCAGCCGAGCGCCGCCGAGCGCCAGATCAGTCCGGACAGGGGAATGAGGATGATGAGGGTGAGGTAGGCAAGCGAGAAGCCGAGCGTCAATCCGAAACCCGGAATGACGCTCGGCTGTCTGAACCGCCACCCCGCCTTGGCGGGTGCTGTGGTCATGTCGTCCTGATCTAGATGCTACTGGGCCGGCTTATAGATCTGGTCGAATATACCACCATCGCCGAAATGATAAGGCTGTGCCTTCTTCCAGCCGCCAAAAAGCGGGTCGTCGATGGTGATCAGCTTGATCTCAGGCAGCTTGGCCAGGTCCTCCGCCGGCACCAGGTCGGGCTTCGAAGGGCGATAATGGTTCTTGGCGATGATCGTCTGGCCTTCCTTGGAATAGAGGTAGCTCAGATAGGCTTCGGCAACTTTGCGCGTGCCTTTGGCGTCGACATTGGCGTCGACCACGGCGACTGGCGGCTCGGCCAGGATCGAGGTCGGCGGGTAGACGATATCGAAATTGTCGGCGCCGAACTCGTCGAGCGCCAGATAGGCCTCGTTTTCCCAGGCGAGCAGCACGTCGCCCAGCCCCTTTTGCGCGAAGGTCACGGTGGCGCCGCGCGCACCGGTGTCGAGAACCGGGACATGCGCATAGAGATTGCCGACGAATTCCTTGGTCTTGGCCTCGTCGCCGCCGTCCTTGGCGCTGGCATAGGCCCAGGCGGCGAGATAGTTCCAGCGCGCGCCACCGGAGGTCTTGGGATTCGGCGTGATCACCTGGACGTCTTCCTTGACCAGATCGCCCCAGTCATGGATGCCTTTCGGGTTTCCCTTGCGGACTAGAAAGATAATAGTCGAGGTGTAGGGCGCCGAATTGTTTTCGAATTTCGTCCGCCAGTCGGGATTGATCTTCTTCGTTTTCGAGACAATGGCGTTGATATCGCCTTCGAGCGCCAGCGTCACCACGTCGGCGTCGAGCCCGTCGATCACGGCGCGCGCCTGGGCGCCGGATCCGCCATGCGACTGCTGGACGGTGACCGTCTCGCCTGTCTCGGCCTTCCAGTGGGCAATGAAGGCCTCGTCGAACTGCTTGTAGAGCTCTCGCGTCGGGTCATAGGACACGTTGAGAATGGTGGCGTCGGCAAACGCGAAACCGAGCGTGCCGAACTGGACAGATGTGGCGACCAGTGCGCCGAGCAGTTTCCTGAAATGAGGTTTGGTCATTTCCGCCTCCGTTGAACTCGCGCCAAATCTACCGAATTGATAGAATTTAGATGCATTCAATGTTGCCTTTTTTGGCTCATTGAAGCAATTTTTCGCCTGCTTTCGGCGATGCGAGGAACTATTTTCCCCGCACGGACCATGATCGCGCTCCCGACGCGATTAACTAGAGACGGCCAGCTCTTCGGCAATGGCTGCTTCGCGTCCGAAGGTTCGGCTGGCTATTCGGCGGTAACGGGAAAGTTGAAGCGCTCTCTTGGAAACGGCTCGTTTTCCAGCGTGAAGTGCCACCATTCGCGCGCGTAATTCTTGAAGCCGCTGGCGCGCATCGCCTCGACAAGTTTTTTGCGATTAGCCGCCGCTTCACTGGCGATCGGTCGGTGAGCCGTTTCGCTCGCCGGATCGAAACAGTCGAAACCCGTGCCGAAATCGAGCGTGTCGGCATCGGTCGCGCCGCAGGCCGGTTTCGGAGCGCTCTTGCGATCGGCCTGCTTGTGGTCGATCCGGGCGATCGCGACATCGACCGTCGATCCGCGCGAATGGGTGGACAGTTCGCCGATATAGCCCTTGGCGATGAGATCCTTGCGCTTGACCTTCGGGTACCATTGCGGGTCCGGTGGTCCGCCCGTTTTGGTCCATTCACCCATGTCGATGACAGCCCGTGCAGGGCGGTAGCAGTCGAACACGACAAGCGTCAGCCCTTCGGCGGCAATCGCTTGCTGCACTGCCGAAAGTGCTTGCGCCGCTTGCCTGGTGAGCACGCATCCCGGCGCATCGTAACCGCTTACCTTGCGATGCAGGAAGTTTTCGAGGCTGGCATAGCGGATATCCTGCCGGATACTGGGGTCGATGTCGGCCAGCCGAACAAAGCCGGCGGGGAGGGCGTCAGCAGAGGCCGAGGAAATACCGGCGGCCGAAAGCAAGGCGTAAAACCCAATCCGCTGAATCACCTGCCGGAAACTATTCAAGGGAAACTTTCACTCGACAAAAACCTTCACACTGGCCGCGCGCCCCGCCGCGTCGATTACGGTCAGGGTGGAATAACCGGCGCCGTCCGGCTGCCAGGTCGCGGTGCGCCGCCGGTCGATGCCGACCAGCGGCTTGCCGTTGGCCAGCCAGCGGAACGGTGCGCGGCCGCCTTGCAGCTTGAGCACCAGCGGCGAGGCGTCGGCCGAGGAAGTGCGGAGATCGACACGGGCGCCGTCAGGCGGAAAGACGATGGTTGGTGCAGGTTCGGTCGGCGCCGCCTGCACCAGCCCATCGGTGCCGGCGCCGAAGCGCGTCAGTGTCACCGGCAATTCCTCGCGCTTTGGCCGGCGGACGCCGGACGGTTGGCTTGGCAGCGGCACGGCGGCCAGGCTGGAACGGACAAAGCCTTCGAACAGGATGGGCGCGGCCGAGACATAGCCGGACAGGCCGGGCACCGCGCCGGCATCGGGGCGGCCCACCCAGACGCCGAGGACGTAGCGGCCGTCGAAGCCGACCGACCAGGCGTCGCGATAGCCGTAGGAGGTGCCGGTCTTGTAGGCGATGCCGCGCTGGGCAGCACCCTGCGGCGGCTTGACGCCCGACAGGATGTCGGTGATCTGCCAATTCGCCTGCCCGTCGAGGATGGTGGTGGTCGAGCGTTCGGCATTCGCCGGCTCGGTGCCGTCATGCAGCGTGTGTGCCTTGCCGCCATTGGCAAGCCCCGTATAGAGCTGAACCAGGTCGCGCAGCGTCACCCCGACGCCACCGAGGCCGATTGCCAGGCCAGGCGCTTCGTTGACGGGCAGTATCGGCATCACGCCTGCCTGGCGAAAGCGCGCCATCAGCCGGGCCGGGCCGACCGCGTCGAGCACGCGGATCGCCGGCACGTTGAGCGACAATTGCAGCGCCTGCCTGATGCTGACATCGCCCTGATAGCCCATGTCGAAGTTCTTGGGCCGGTAACCGGAGAAATCGGCCGGGCTGTCCTCGATCAGCATCTCCTGCGCCACCAGGCCTTGCTCGAAGGCGAGGCCGTAGATGAACGGCTTCAGCGTCGAGCCAGGCGAGCGAACGACTTTGGTCATGTCGATCCAGCCCGAACGGCTGGCATCGAAGAAATCGGCAGAGCCGACCTCGCCAAGAATATCGCCGGTGCGGGCATCGGCCAGCACCATGGCCACCGAGAGGCGAGGGCCGAGCCTGGCGGCGGCATCCTTAGCCACCTGCTCCAGCCCTTCCTGGACACTCTTGCGGATGGTCAGTTGCAGCTTCTGGCCGGCGATGGCCTTGGGCAGCATTGCAAAGGCAGCATGAGCAGCGAGCGCCGGCAAGGTGCGCCGCAGCCCCGACACATCGTCGAGCGCGGCTCGTGCGGCCTCACGTTCGCCGAGCAGGCCTGCCGAGACCATGCGGGTCAGCACGCGGTCGCGGGCCGCATGGGCGATTTCGAGATTGCGGTCGGGGCGCCGCTTTTCCGGCAATTGCGGCAAAGCGACGAGCAGGGCCGCCTCCGAGACCGCCAGCCGTTTCGGCTCCTTGCCGAAATAGGCGAGCGAAGCGGCGCGCACGCCTTCGAGATTGCCGCCATAGGGCGCCAGGGTCAGATAGCGTTCGAGAATCTCGCGCTTGGAAAGGCGCCGTTCGATTTGCAGGGCGCGCAGCATCTGCTTGATCTTCGAGCCGAGGCTGCGGCTGTCGCGTGGTTCGATCAGCCGGGCGAGCTGCATCGATAGCGTCGAACCGCCGGAGACGATATGGCCGCTGGTCGCGAATTGGCCGGCGGCACGCGCCAGTGCCAGCACGTCGACGCCGTCATGATCCCAGAAGCGCTTGTCCTCATAGGTGACCAGCATGTCGAGGAACTGCTTGTCGACCTGGTCCAGGCTGGTGGCGAGCCGCCAGTAGCCGTCCGGCGTGGCGAAGGGGCGCAGCAGCTGGCCGTCACGGTCCTGCACCTCGGTCGAGACCGTCAGCGCAACCGGCAGCGGCGGCGGAAAGGCGCGGTCGAGCTGCCAGAGGGCGGCCGCGGTAATTGCAGCGAGACCGGCGAAGGAAATGCCCGTGATGGCCGCTCGGCGCAGAAATTTTCGGGAGAGCATCGCGCCGCCCCTCATCCGCCTGCCGGCACCTTCTCCCCGTTTAGTGACGGGGAGAAGGGCGCTGTCGTGACCCTTGGTGCCTTTTCTGCGACGTCTAAGGTTGGCGAAAGCTTCGGCGCAAGCCTCTTTCTCCCCGTCTCTATACGGGGAGAAATGCCCGGCAGGGCAATGAGGGGCAGCGCCATCGCCATGTTTCTGTTCGCCATCTTTGCCTTACGGCGCCTTGACTTCCATCATGCCGGTGGCGGTGCGGGCCGAATATTGCGGCCGGTACATGTCCTCGATCGTTGCCGCCGGGTGGGCATAGGTGCCCGGCGTCACCGCGCGCACGACGTAGGCGAGCGTGATGTTGCGGTCGCCGTCGCCGTCGTTCGGATTGAACGCCGCAACGAAACGGTCGTCGCGGAATTCGAGATGGGCGGCATCGGTCTGCGCCAGCCAGGAGAAGTTCGTCAATTGGGCACTGGAGACCAGGCCCGGATTGTCGATCTCGAAGCCGGCCGGCAACAGGTCGGTGATCAGCAGCCGCGAAGGCCAGGTGTTCTGCTCGTAAACCTTGAGCACGACGACGTAGCGTTCGTTCTGCTTGACCTCCGTCACGTTAGCCTCTGTGCCGTCGAGCTTGTAGTAGGTACGGCTGATGGTAAAGCCGTTGCCGCCGGCCGGCAGAGGTTGGATCGGCGAGGCAACAGTGGTGACGACCGCCTGCAGCGGATTCCTGCCGGTATTAACGATGGTCAGCGGACTGTCGGCCAGGTCGCCACCGGCGACCTGGTCCGAATAGCCGCCGGCATGCGGTGCGCCGTTGACGGTCAGCGCGATCGAATCGTTGCCGGCCTTCAGCGCGCGGGCCGCCAGCAGCATCCAGGACTCGTCCTGCGTGCTGGTCCACCTGACGTCGGCGCGTTCCCTGGTCACCAGCTGGATCAGCGCCGGCACGATGGTCGGCACCGGTTTGCTTTCCGCTGCAAGGGCCAGGATCGCCGCGCCGTCACGCAGCGGCGAGCCGTAGTCGGACCGGTAATAGTCATATTCGGGCGTCGACTTGGCCAGTTGCAGCGCGGCCTGGAAGGTTGCCTCCGAGCGCTGCGTGTCACCGTAGAGCGCGAGAGACGCCGCCAATTGGGCGACGGCCATCGGGCTGGTAAAGGCCTCGAGCTGGGTGTCGGCATAATAACGCAGATCGCCAACCGAGGCCTTCTTGTTGCGGGCAAGCACATAGAGCGCATAGGCGATCTCGCTGCCGCGATCCTGGACGTCCTGATCGTAGCCGATCGCGTTCTGCAGATTGCTCAGCGCCTGGTTCATCGCCAGGGCCGGCACGTCGTATTTCTGCTCGCGCGCCCGGGTCAGGAAATCGGTGACATAGGCGTCGAGCCACAGATCGCCGGAACCCGGGCCCCACAGGCCGAAGCTGCCGGCCGAGGCCTGGTAGCTCAGCACCTTGTAGATGGCGTCCTGGACGCGGCCATGCAGATCGGGGTCGCTGGCCATGCCGACGCCGGAAGCCATCTCGTTGACGTAGAGAAGCGGCATGGCGCGGCTGGTGGTCTGTTCGGCGCAACCATAAGGATAGCGGTCGAGCGTCATCAGCAGCGACGGCACGTCGAAGGCAGCCGCCTGCGAAACGCCGACGCTCACCGAAGCGCCATGGAGCAAGCTCGCCGCCAGCAGTTCCTTGTCGACGCGCAGCGCGCCGCCATTGCCCTTGAGGTCGACGACCATACGGGTGGTCACCGGCAATTGCGCCGGGCGCACCGGCACATAGAGCGTCTGCTCGACGGCGGTGCCGTCCGCATGCGCAAGCTTGATGGTGATCGAGGCGTTGCCCGCGGTCCGCGCAATCAACGGCACGGCCAGTGTCTGCCGCTTGCCTTTGGCCAGCGTCAGCTTTTCAGGCAAGGCGGCACTGCCGGTAGACAGGTCGCCCGTCGTGTCGATGCTCAGCTTGTAGTCGCCAGCGGGGCCGTCGGTGTCGGCGACGTCGAGCCGCATGACGGCGGAATCGCCGGGTGCCAGGAAGCGCGGCAGGCCGGCGGTGATTACCACCGGATCACGAACGATGACGTCGGACTGGGCATGGCCGACGGCTTCCTTGGTCCAGGCGACGGCCATCACGCGAACGGTGCCGTTGAACTGCGGAACGTCGAAGTCGATCCGCGCCTTGCCGTCGGCATCGAGCTGGACCGGGCCGGAGAAGAAGGCGACCAGCTTTTCGGTCGGCGGGCTGCCTTGCGACTGCATGTTGGCCCCGTCGCCGCCGGTGCGCAGCTTGCCGGTCGTGCCCAGCGAGCCGTCGATCAGCCGGCCATAGATGTCGCGAACCTCGAGGCCGAGCATGCGCTGCCCGAAAAACCAGTTCTCCGGATCCGGCACCTTATAGTTGGTCAGGTTTAGGATGCCGACGTCGACGGCCGCGACCATGACATAGGCGTTGGTGCCGGGCTGCACGCCGGCAACGGCGACCGGGATCGACAGCTGCTGACGCGGCATGGTCTTGTCCGGCGGCGCCAGGCTGACGGCAAGCTTCCGCGAGCCGGGATCGAGCTTCAGCCATTTGACGCCGATGGCGCGCGCCGGCATGCGTGTCTCTTGCGCATCGCCCGGCCTGAACAGCGTTGCCGTGACGTAGGCGCCGGCACCCCAGTCGTCGCCGACGGGGATATCGACTGTGCTGCCGCCGGCCGGCACGCTGGCGGTGACGGTCTTCAGGAGCTTGTCGGCGCCGATGGTGACGAGCAGCTCGCCGGCAAAGTGCGGCGACACTTTGAGCTTGGCCACTTCACCCGCCGCATAGGTATCCTTGTCGAGGGCGATCTCGAGGCCGTCGGGCGTTTCGGTGGTGGTGGAACTGACATACCAGCCGGCGTCGAACTCGTAGCTGGTGGCCGGGCCTTCCGGATCCGCTGTCTCGATCTCGAGCCGGTAGCGGCCCCAGTCGACTGGCAGCGACACCGTAGCCTCGCCATCGGCGCTCAGGTCGACCTGGCCGTTGGCCACCGCCTTGGTGAAGGTGACCGGCTCATAGTTCCAGGAGTTGCTTGAGCGGTACCACTGGTAGCTGCGCTCGACCTTGACCAGCGACCACTGCGCGCCCTTCAGCGCCTCACGCTTGCCGTCTGGGTCGACAGCGATCAGGCTGAACTTGGCCGTGCCGCCTTGCGGCACCTCGTCGTCGTCGAAATCCGGGCGGATGCCGATCATGTGGCCCTGCGGGCGTATGCCGATATTCAGTGAGCGCTCGACGGCACGGCCGCCGGTTTCACGCATCCTGACCGTGACCTTGGCGTCGACTAGCTTGGTGGTCGACGGCAATTGATCGACGGAAACCGGGAAAATCGCCTTGCCGTCCTCGCCGACCACCGGCAGGCCGGTGAAGGGCGTCACCGTCGGTTCCGCCGACTGTTCGTCGGCGAGACCGAAGGAATAGCCTTTGAAGCGGTCCCAGTCGCGGGCGGTCGACAGCGTCAATTCGCCTTCGAGCGCGAGGCCCGCGGCCGGCGCGCCATAGAGAAAGCGGCCATCGACGGTAATGTTGGCGGTCTCGCCCTGAGCGATCTCCTGCTTGTCCGAGGACAGGTCGAACTCGATGCGATCCGGTACGAAGTCCTCGACCAGGAACATCTGGCTGGCGACCGCCGCCTGCTTGGGATCGGTATGGATCGCCACCGTCCAGGTGCCGCGCATGGCGTTGGGTTCCAGCGGCAGGTCGACGGCGTGACCGCCGGCCGATGCGCCGTCGCTGACGATGCGGCGGTCCTCGACACCGTCGGGCCGCGAGAAGATGAAGGTCAGCGGCAGGTTCTCGACGGCTTTGGCGGCACTGTCGCGGGCAAGAGCCGCGACATGGACGTCTTCGCCGGCGCGGTAGATGCCGCGTTCGGTCCAGGCATAGACGTCGAGCGCGCCAGGCGCCGGCCGTCCGGCGACGCCACGGTCGGAAAGGTCGAAGCCGGCGCGGCCCATATCGAGGAAGACGAAATCGTCGTCGCCCTGTTTGGCCATCAGCACGGCCGGGGCCATGCCGCTGTCGCCGCGCGTCAGGCCGGGATTGAACACCGCACGCCCTTCCGCGTCGGTGGTCGCGGTGCCGAGGATTTCATTGTTCCTGGCCAGCAGTGTCAGCTCGGCGCCGGCGATCGGCTTGGCGATTGCAAGGGAACGGGCAAAGACGTTCAGCCCATCCTGACCGGTATAGGTCGACAGGCCGATGTCGGAGACGACGAACCATTGCGTGGCGTGCGAATCATAGTCGTCGCTGCGATCGTTAACGGCTTGTGCGGTCAGCACATAGACGCCGGGCTTGCGCTTCGGCAACGCCTCGTCGATGGGAAAGGAGGTCGTGACTTCCTTGTTGAGGTCGTTGGCGATGTCGAGCTGGCCTTGCCAGACCGGCTCGCCCATCTGTTCGGAGATGTTCGAAATGTCGTAGCCGTCAAGCTGGCGGAGGAACTGATATCCCGACAGAAGCTGCGCCAGCGAGCGGTCGCCGACGCGGAAGAGCTTCATTTCGGCGGCGTTCATGTTGACGGTGACGACCGGTATGCCGCGGCGTGCGCCGGCGGGCAGCACGAAGCTGTCGCCGGTGAAGCGAGCCGAAGGCGCGCGGTCCTGCACGTAGATCGACAGAACCACCGGTGCCGCGGTGACCTCGCCAATGGCGGCCGGCAGGCCGGCGCGGAAGGTCACGTCATAGTGTTGGCCGTGCTCGAGTCCTTCGACGCAGATCTGCTTGTCCTTGGCTTCGACGCCCTTGGGAGCGGCGTTGTCGACGGTGACGAACTGCGAATAATCGACGCCGGTCTTGACCAGCTCCTCGGAGAACTGGGCGCAGATGCGCGGCGCGCTGGTGTCGGCATCGACGGTATGATCGATGACGCGGAAGCCCTTGCGGGCCTTGAGATCCTGATAGGCGGCCCTGACCGCCGGCGAATTGACCAAAGCGAGGCTCGCCTCGTAGGCCTGCAGGGCCGGCCTGTAGAGGTCGCGGCGATCAAGGCCGTCCCCGAGCAGCGCCAGCACGTCGGCGCGCGTCTTGGTGGTGCGCAGCAATCTGTAGGCGTTGAAGGCGGCGGAAGTGGCGTTCGCCGGCAGGGTCGACGGCTCCGAACTGTTGGCGGTCGGATGGACGGCAAGCGTTTCGCGCGCCAGCTCGAGCCAGAGCTGGCCATCATCAGGCAACACCGAAACCGACGCTTCGTATTTGTGCATGGCCGAACGATGATCGCCGGTTAGCGCCGACTGTTCGGCGGCCGCCCTCAGCGCCGTCAGCCCCTCGGTCGGCTTGGTGTAGGTCGGGCCGGTGAGCTTGTTACGGTATTGCTGGGCCTGGTCGGCCATCCAGTTGGGGAAGAAGGCGAGTTCGGGTGGCGCGCCGATGTCGGGATCGCCATCGATGTTGACGACCTTGCCGCCGACGGCGCCGCCGAAGGGTTTCAACCAATTGTAATCGGATTTAAGGAAGCACCATTTGGCCTTGAGGTTGTAGGTGAAGGCGCGGCAGGCCGGGTCGCCGAGGCAGGTGGTCTTGCACTGGTCGAGGCTGACATTCTGGTCGGATCTGAGATCGAAACCAAAATAGTCGGAATTGTCCGATGTCACCACCCGCCGGGCTTCGGCGGCTTGCGCGACCCCACCCCACGCGAAAAACAGAAGGAAAAGAATCGATAGACCACGAGCCGCACGCATTGCCATAAACCCCTCCAGACAAGTGCTAACGTCCAGACATGTTCAAGCTTCAGTCGCGCTTGTCAACATCAGGACGCGGCAGGAAGCGCCTGCCGACGGATTGCTTTCCGGTCGGTGACCGGTAGTAGCTCCATAGGACAGGGGATCACGCTTTCTTGCGGCGACGCAGAAGGTGTGAGTTCCAAGCCCTGTCTATTTCAGCAATTGGATTGTGGCCCCTTTACGAGTGCTTCAGAACTTCATTCCAATTTTAGGTTTGCGAGCTAGGCTAGGAGCATAATGCCGGCGTATGAAAGGCAGATGTCGGGAGGAACCGCGCCACGGCGCGCGCTTTCGCGCGCCCTGCTTTTTGCATTGTTGTGCTCGACGGCACTTGTTGCCGAAACCGGAAGTGCGGCAGCCTTCGAGATTTTCGGCATCAAGCTGTGGGGGTCGTCAAAGGACGAAGATGCCGACATCGTCGACCCGCTGCGCTATGCCGTAACGATAGAAGCGCCCGACGCCGACAAGGATCTCGCCGAGAAGCTCGAAAACGCCTCCGCGCTGAAAGCCGACGAGGAACACCCGGTATCAGGTTCGCTGGGTCTTTTGGCCAAGGCGCGCAGCGACCGTGAGCAACTTGTCGCCGCGCTCTATGCGGAGGCGCGCTACGAGGGTGTCGTCACCATCACCATCCAAGGCAAGCCGCTAGACGATTTGCCGCCCGATGCCGAGTTTTCCGGCCCGCAGCCGATTCCGGTGGTGATAAGCATAGCAGCCGGGCCGAAATTCACGCTTGGCAACGTCAGGCTGAAAGGCGATGCAGCGGGGCTGGCAAGTGCCGATTTCGGTCTGATCGCCGGCGGTGACGCCAGTTCGGGCGCCGTGCTCAAAGCCGAGGCGGCGATCGTGCGGGCACTCAAGCAAGAAGGCAGGCCGCTGGCCAAGGTGACGGGCCGCGAGATCGTCGCCGAGCACGCCGGTTCGACGCTCGACGTGACGCTCACCGTCGCGGCCGGGCCGGTCGCCGGCTATGGCGACACCACTGTCGAGGGCACCGAAAAGGTCGACCGCGACTTCACCGAATATATGACCGGCCTGAAGCGCGGCCGCCGATATTCGCCCGATGAGATCGACGATGCACGCGACCGGCTGCTCGGGCTCGAGGTCTTCAACAGCGTGACGGTGAAGGAAGCCGACGCCCTCGACGCCGAGGGCAACGTCCCGATCGGTGTCCAGGTCAGCGAACGCAAGCCGCGCTATTTCGGCATTGGCGGCAGCTTCTCAAACACCGAAGGGCTGGGCCTCGAAGGCTATTGGGGGCACCGCAATCTGTTTGGCCACGCCGAAAAGCTGCGCATCGACGGCAAGATCAGCGGCATCGGCAGCAACGACTTGACCCAGCTCAATTACAATGCCGGCGTCATGTTCGAAAAGCCGGGCGTGGTCGGACCGGCGTCGAAATTCATCGCCAGCGTCAATACCGTGCTGGAGCACCCCGACGCCTACGACCATTTTTCGGTCAAGGGTAGCACCGGCCTATCCTACGAACTCGACAAGAAGCAGACGGTTTCCGCGCAAGTCGCGCTTGATTACTCGAGAATCCACGACGCTTTCGGCAAGCACACCTATCTGATCGCCAGCATTCCGCTGCAATATGTCTACGACAATCGCGACAACAAGCTCAATCCGACAAGGGGCTTCAGGGTGCTGGCCTATGCCGAGCCGAGCTACGACGTTTTGAGCGGGGCTGCCTTTGTCAAGCTGAAGGGCGAGGGGTCGGCCTACCAGTCGCTCGATTCGGCCTCGAAATTCGTTTTCGCCGAACGTGTCGCCATCGGCTCGATCATCGGCGCCGGTCTTCAGGATGTTCCGGCCGACCGCCGCTTCTACTCCGGCGGCGGCGGCTCGGTGCGCGGCTATGCCTATCAAGGCATCGGCCCGAAGGACAGCAATGGGGAGCCGATCGGCGGGCTTTCCTTCTTCGAGACCTCGGTCGAGATGCGCATTGCCGTCACCGACAAGATCGGCGTCGTGCCGTTCGTCGATGCCGGCACGGTGTCGACCAGGCAGGTTCCCAATTTTTCGGACATGAAGGTCGGCGCGGGTGTAGGCTTGCGCTATCTGACGGCGTTCGGGCCGCTGCGCATCGACGCGGCAGTGCCGCTCAACCGCGGCCCCGACGATCCTCATTTCGGCATTTATGCCGGCATCGGCCAGGCATTCTGATGGCAATATTCAGGCGCATCCTACGTATGCTTTTCTACACGCTGCTCATCATCGCGACAGCGGCGGTGGGAGCGCTCGTCGTGCTGACCAAAACCGAGGGCGGCCGCGAAAACCTTGCCGGCATCATCTCGACCATGGCCTCGACCGGTGATCGCAAGATCACTGTCGTCGGCATTGACGGCATCTGGTCGGGCGCGCTGAGGGTTGATCATGTCGTTCTGGAGGATCGCGAAGGCGCCTGGATGGTGGCGCGCAACGTGGCCGTCGACTGGTCGCCGCGGGCACTCCTGTCGAAGAGCTTCAGCGCCGATCGCATTGCGGTCGAGCGTATCGAGTTGGCAAGGCTGCCGGTGGCCAATACACAGCCGAGCCAAGGCGGAGCGACGACGCTGCCGGTTTCCATCGACGTGAAGCAACTCGACCTTCCCGAGATCGCGCTCGGGCAGGCTCTGGCCGGCAGCGGTGTCGCCGAACTTGCAGCCAAGGGAGCGCTCAAGGCCGACGCCTCACCATTGGCGATCGAGACCAACCTCAACGTCATTCGCCACGACAGCAAGCAAGGCACGGTCGACGCCAAAGCCCATTTCGCGCCGGCCGACAACAAGCTCGACCTCGACCTTAAAGCATCCGAGCCCGCCGGCGGCATCATCGCCAACCTGCTCAACCTGCCGGGCGCGCCGCCGGTCAACATTGTCGTTTCCGGCACAGGACCGCTCGCCAACTGGAATGGCATCGGGACCTTCGTTGTCGACGGCCGGATCGTCACCCAGCTTACCGGTCGCCATCAGCTCACCGACAAGGGTCATTATGTCGAGGCCAATGGCGATGGCGAATTCGAGCGCTTCCTGCCCGAAACCCTGAAACCGCTGTTTGCCGGCAAGACCAGCTTCGACCTCGCCGGCACAGCGACCGCGGCCGGCGGCGTCGATGTCGAGCGCGCCACTATCGACAGCGGCGCCGTGCACGCGACTGCCGCAGGCATTGTCGATCCGAACGGCGCCAGCGATCTTTCGGTGAAGCTCGCCGCAAAGGGGCCGCCGATCGTGCTCAGCCTCGCCAGCGAGGCGCAGCCGATAACCGTGGCGATCAAGGATGCCACGGCCCGCGCGTTCGGCGATGGTAAGGCGCCGATGGTCGATATCGGCGTGTCGCTGGTCTCGGTGGTGGCGGGCGGCACGCGGGTGGACGACCTGATCGGGCAAGTCCATTCCGATGGTTTCGACATCCAGAACCGTAGCGGCCCGGTCACTATCCAACTGACGGCGGCCGGCCTGAACACCGACGTCGCGACTTTGGCGCCGCTGGTAACGGGCAGGGTCAGCGCCGGTCTGGCCGGCTCGGTTAGCAAGGATCAGGTCGTCGTCGACCAAGGCACGCTGCGCAGCGACGCGCTCAATGCGTCCGTGACGGCGACCGTGGCACTTGCCGATCTGTCGATGACGCTCAAGATGAATGCCGACGCGGCTTCGACGGCGCTGCCGCCGCAGATCAGCGCGGTTCTCGGCCAGCGCGTGCAGTTTTCCGCAACCGCGACCCGCGACCCGGACGGGGCGTTCGCCGCCAATGCATTGCAACTCACCTCAGGCACGCTTAGCGCCAGCGGCACCGCCAGTGCGCAAGGCACCGATATCCGGGCCGATATCAAGGGCACGCTGGCCGACGTGTCGGTGCTGTCGCCGCTGGTCGGCGCCAATGTCGGCGGCGCCGTCGGTTTCGCGCTGACCGCAAGCGGCGCGCGCAGCGCACCGGATTTCTCGGTTTCGGCCAATAGCGACAGCCTGACGGCGTCCGGCCATGTGGTGAAGCAGATCAAGCTGAGCGCAAGCGGCAAGGCCGATATCGCCAGTCCCGCCGCCGATGTCTCGCTGACCGGCTCGGTCGACGACCAGCCGCTCGACCTCAAGGCATCGCTGGTCACAACCGACGGCAAGCGTTCCATCAACGGACTTGCCGTCTCGCTGGCCGACAACAAGGTCTCCGGCGACCTCGGGCTCGACGACAACCTGCTGCCGCTCGGCACGTTGACCCTCGATGCCGCCGATATTGCTCCGCTGGCCAGACTTGCCGGCCAAACGGTAGCCGGCGACGTTCGAGGCACCATCCGATTTGCGAACGACAACGGAGCGCCGACGGTCGCGATCGATGCGATGAGCGCCGTGATTTCGCGCGGCGAACTGGCGGCCAAGACAATCGCCGTCAACGCACTGGTCGCCAATTATCTCAAAGCCCCGGCAATCTCCGGCAAGATCAAGGCCGACACGATCACCTCCGGAACGACGGTGATCAGCGGCATCGATGTCGACCTGAAGCGCGACGGCGACTGGACCGGCTTTAGCGGCGGCGCCACGGTCGCCGGCATTCCGGCCAGCGCGGCCGGGCGGATCAGGGTTGCGAACGGCACCACCAGCATCGAGCTTGCCTCGGGCGAGGCGACCATCCGCGGCATCGAGGCAGCGGTCGCGCAGCCATCGGCGCTGACAATCGCCAATGGCATGGTGAGCATAGAGAAACTGGCGCTCGGTGTCGGCGGCGGTTCGGTTGCCGTATCGGGTTCGGCTGGCCAGACGCTCGATCTCGCTGCCACCTTGTCGGCGGTGCCGGCAGCACTTGCCAATGATTTTTCGCCGGGTCTCGATGCCGTGGGCACGCTCAGCGGCACCGCACAGGTCACGGGATCGTCGGCTGCCCCAGATATTCGCTTCAACGCGCGGCTCAGCGGCGCCGAAACCAGCCACACCCGACAGGCTGGGCTCGGGCCACTCAATGTCGATGCGGCAGGCCGTTTCTCGTCGGCCAGCGGCCTGGCGATCGAGCAGGCGACGCTTGCCGGCGAGAAAATCTCCGGCAAGGCGGCCGGCACTATCAATCCGAACGGTGCCAGCGATTTTGCGCTTGACCTAGCCTCTACCGGCCCGAGCTTGCCGTTGTCGCTTGGCAGCAAGGAGAGCCCGATCAAGCTCGAGCTGCAGGCGCTGTCGCTGAAGGCCGTCGGGCAGGGCACCCAGCCGCAGCTCGATATTTCCGCAACGCTGCCCTCGGCTGCGACCAATGCTGCCAAGGCCGAGAGCATTAGCCTTGCGCTTCACTCCGATCGCTTCGACGTCAAAGCGCGCAGCGGGCCAATCTCCGGCACCGTGACTGCCCAAAAAATCGGCCTCGACAATCCGAGCATCGCGCCGCTGGTCGCCGGCAAGGTCATCGCCAAAGTCGCCGGCAGCCTTGCCACCGATGCCATCGTCATCGATAGCGGCACGGTGACCAGCGACGCGTTCAACAGCGGCTTCAACGGACGGGTCTCGTTGGCCGACGGCGCCATCGACCTTAATGTCAAGGCGGATGCCGCGTCAGCAGCGCTGCCGGCCGGAGTTCGTGGCATGCTCGCCGAGCGGACGCAATTCGGTGCCGCGCTGAAGCGGGACGCCAACGGCAATGTCACTGCCAACGCCGTCAGGCTATCGTCCGGTTCGCTGAGGGCAGACGGAGAGGCGAGCCTTGCCGACAACAAGCTCAGCGCCGACGTCAGAGGCGCGCTGGGCGACGTTTCGTTGCTATCCAAGGACGCCAAAGGCGCCATCTCTTTCGCGCTGAATGCGCAAGGCGCCGCCACCGCGCCGGATCTGTCGCTGACTGTCAACAGCGACAGGCTTTCGGTCGCGGCGCGCGAGATCACCGGTCTGAAGCTCACTGCCACTGGCAAGGCTGATGCCGCCAACCCGGCTGCGAATGTGCAACTCACCGGAAATGTCGGGGGTCAACCGCTGCAGGGCAGCGCCGTGCTGGCGACATCGGACGGCAAACGCGCCATCAACGGGCTTTTGCTGTCGCTCGGCAAGAACCGTATCTCCGGCGACCTGGCGCTCGACGATGCCTTCGTGCCGGCCGGCACCGTGGCGCTCGACCTGCCCGATATCGGTCCGCTTGCGGCCCTGGCATTGGAAAAGGCCGATGGCGATGTGCGCGGCACGATCGCCTTCTCCAAGACGGGCACCGTGCCGCAGGTCGCCGTAAAGGCGACAACGGCCTCGATCTCGCGCGGCGATGTCTCGGCGAAGGCCGTGACAATCGATGCGCTGATCGCCAATTATCTGGCGGCACCGGTGATCTCGGGCAAAATCCGTGCCGATAGCGTAACTTCCGGCGGCACAGCTATTCGGGGCGTCGATGTCGATCTCAAGCGCGACGGCGAATGGACCGGTTTTTCCGGTGGTGCCTCCGTCAAGGATATTCCGCTGAGGGCCGCCGGCCGGGTCAAGGCGATCAAGGGCACGACGACGGTCGAACTAGCCTCCGGCGAGGCGACCATCCGCGGCATCAAAGCGGCCATCGCCCAGGGCTCGACCATCAACATCGCCAATGGCGTGACCAGCCTCGACAGGCTGGTGCTCAATCTCGGCGGCGGCACGGCGACGGTCACGGGCAAGGCTGGGCAGGCGCTCGATCTCAACGCGGCGCTCGCACGCGTGCCGATCTCGATAGCCAACAGTTTTTCGCCGGGCCTCGATGCCGTCGGTTCCATCTCGGGCACGGTGAAGGTGACGGGTGCGCCGGCCAATCCGGCCGTTGCCTTCAAGATCGACGCCGCAGGCGTTCAGACGTCGCAGACCCGTGGTGCAGGTTTTGGCGCCATGGGCGTTTCATCCTCGGGTACGTATTCGGGCAACAGACTGACCTTCGACGCCAACATGAGCGATGCCGCCGGCCTCGGCCTCAAGGGCGGCGGCACGATGACAACATCAGGCGGGCCTACCCTTGATCTCAAATTTTCCGGCAAGGTGCCGTTCGCCTTCCTCACCAGGACACTCGCCGCGCAAGGCCTGTCCTTGAGCGGCACGGCCGACGTCGATGTGCAGGTGCGCGGCCCGGCGACGTCGCCGGTGATCTCAGGCACGGTCCGCACGTCAGGCGCCCGCCTGCTCGACGCGCGCTCGGGGCTTGCGGTCAACGACATCACTGCCGATGTCGCCATCGGTGGCGGCGTGGCCAGGATCAACCGCCTGACCGGCACGCTGTCGACGCGCGGCAGCCTCTCGGCCAGTGGCACCGTCGGCATCGATCCGGCTAAGGGTTTTCCGGCCGATCTGTCGATCAAGCTCGTCGACGGCCGCTATACCGACGGCAAGGTGGTCACCGCCAATCTTGGCGGCGACCTCACCGTCAAGGGACCGCTCACCTCCGCGCCGGTGATTTCCGGCACCGTCAACCTGGCCAAGACCGTCATCACGGTACCCGAAAAGCTGCCCGGCTCGCTGGCCCAGCTCAATGTCAAGCACAAGAACGCGCCGGCCGCCGTGCGTGCGCAGGACAAGGCGTTGCGCCCGGCCGCTGCAAGCAGCGGTGGCGGAGGCAGCGGCCTCAACCTCGACGTCACGGTGAATGCGCCGAGCCAGATCTTCATCCAGGGCAGGGGCGTCGACGCCGAACTCGGCGGTTCGCTGCGGCTGACCGGCCCGGCATCGTCACCCCAGGCGGTCGGCACCTTCACCTTGCGGCGCGGACGGCTGACGATCCTTGCCAAGCGGTTGACCTTCACCGAAGGCTCCGTCGGCTTTTCCGGCTCCCTGGTGCCTTACCTCAACCTCACGGCGCAATCGAAGACAACCAGCGCCACCGTGACCATCGTAGTGTCGGGCGAGGCGAACAACCCGAAATTCACCTTCTCCTCGGTGCCCGCGTTGCCGGAGGATGAGGTGCTGGCGCAGCTGATCTTCGGCCGTTCAATGTCGAACCTGTCGCCGCTGCAGATCGCGCAGCTTGCCGAGGCTGCCGGACAACTGGCCGGCGTCGGCGGCTCGACCTCCCTGCTGCAGAACCTGCGCAGCGCGATCGGCGTCGACGATCTCGACGTAATCACCGACGAAGCGGGCGGCACCGCCGTCTCGGCGGGCAAGTATCTCAACGACCGCACCTATGTGACGATCCAGAAGGGCGACAGGCCTGGCTCGGGCAAGGCAACCGTCGATCTCGACGTGGGGCGCGGCGTCAAGCTGCGTGGCGAGGCAACCGACGCCGGCGAAGCCAAGGGCGGTGTTTTCTACGAACGGGAATATTGAAACCAGCCGTTCGCGCAGAACGGTTGCTTGTCCGAAGAACGCGCTACGCAGCAGCGAATGCCCCAGTTTAATCGCCCGTTGAGATTTCGGCCGAAATCCCTGGCGCAGTAGCAAATTTGCGCCAAGACTGTCGTTATCGCGCGAACCGCCCTGCTTTCAAAGTTGCACATTCCTTGGCATGTTCCCAATCCGTGCCGTCTTTGACATCATGGCGCGAATGCGGAATGTTAAAAGGCAGAAAGCCAACAATGGGAGTTAGTCATGACGATCTACAAGAGTAACGGCGACCGCGTTCCCGATCACATCCTGGCCATGGCCGAAGACGCCAAGGCAGGCAAGATGGATCGTCGCGAATTTCTGGCTCTCGCCAGCGTCTTCGGCGCGTCGACCGCGATGGCCTATGGCATGCTTGGCCTTGCAGACCCGACGCCGGCCAAGGCGGAAGAGGTCCAGGGCAAGAAAGGCGGCGTATTGAAGGTCGCGCAATGGATCAAGGATCCGAAGGATCCGCGCAAGTCCGACTGGTCGGAAATCGCCAATGCCGAGCGTCAGGCGCTCGAGCCGCTGGTCAAATATACCACCGAATACACATTCCGCCCCTATCTGCTGGAGAGCTGGGACGTGAATGACGACGCTACCGAATACACGCTGCATGTGCGCAAAGGCGTCACCTGGAACAACGGCGATCCTTTCACCGCAGACGACGTCATCTTCAACCTCAAGCGTTGGGCCGACAAGAAGGCCGAAGGCAATTCCATGCCCGGTCGCCTCGGTTCGCTGGTCAAGGACGACAAGCTGGATGAGAGCGCGGTGACCAAGGTCGATGACCACACGATCAAGCTGACGCTCAGCAAGCCGGATATCGCCCTCATTCCCAACGTGTGCGACTATCCCGGCCTCATCGTCCACAAGACGTTCGACGAAAAAGGTGGCGACTTCAAGTCCTGCCCGATCGGCACTGGGCCGTTCGAGCTGGTCTCCTACGATGTCGGCCAGAAAGTGGTCTATAAGCGCCGCGAAGATAACAAATGGTGGGATGGTGACGTCTTCCTGGACGGCATCGAGTTCATCGACTACGGCACCGATCCGGCGGCGATGGTCAGCGCTTTCGAAGCTGGCGAAGTGCACACCAATTTCGAAACCTCGGCCGACTATGTGTCGATCCTCGACGGCATGGACTTGGCGAAGTCCGAGGTCGTCACCGCCTCGACGATCGTCTGCCGCACCAATGTGACCAACAAGCCTTACGGCGACCAGAAGGTTCGCAACGCCCTGCAGCTCGCGGTCGACAACGCTGTCGTCCTCCAGCTCGGCTACGGCAATGCCGGCACGGTTGCCGAGAACCACCATGTCGCCCCGATCCATCCGGAATACTACGAATTGCCGAAGGTTGCTCGCGACCCGGCCAAGGCAAAGGCGCTGATGGCGGAAGCCGGCCAGGCCGATTTCGAGCATGAACTGATCACGGTCGACGAAGACTGGCACAAGAACACCGGCGATGCGATCGCCGCGCAGATGCGTGACGCCGGCATCAAGGTCAAGCGTACGGTGCTGCCGGGTTCGACCTTCTGGAACGACTGGACGAAGTATCCGCTGTCGATGACCAATTGGAACATGCGGCCGCTCGGCGTCCAGGTTCTGGCGATCGGCTATCGTACAGGTGAAGCCTGGAACGAGACGGCCTGGTCGAATCCGGAGTGGGATGCCAAGCTCAACGCTGCGCTCGCGGTTGCCGACGCAGCCAAGCGCAAGGAAATGATGAAGGATATCGAGCAGATCCTGCAGGATTCCGGCATTATCATCCAGCCTTATTGGCGCAAGCTCTACAGCCATTCGGTCAAGGCGGTGCAGAACTACAAGATGCACCCGACCTTCGAGCGCGACTACGGCAAGGTCTGGCTCGACCAGGCCTGACCTGACGATCCGGAAAGGGGCGTCTCGCCCCTTTCCGTCGCTCTTTGCATGGTCCTTGGGACCGGAAGTCGGCGCAGCAAAAAGTTGCGGACTCTTCGGTCGGGGTCTGCAATAAAAAGGGTATTGCATCTGGGACTGGTCTGAAGGCTTGTTCTGTCGCTGACGGCAGGGCACGGCTTGCAAACCGGTTCCAACCCCCAACCCGACCGGCAGGGGACCGCCATGCTTTCTTTCGTTATCAGGCGTCTCGGCACCATGGCATTGACGATGCTGTGCCTGACGATGATCGTCTTCTTCCTGGTTAATCTCGGGCCTAATCTGAAGAAGCTCGCGATCAGCCAAACCGAAATGCACACATCGGCCGAGCAGCTTGAGGCTTGGCTGGTCAACCATGGTTATCGGCAGAATTTCTTTATCCGCTACGGTCAATGGCTGGGCGTCATGCCCAAGCAGCCGGTGACCGACCCGGCGACCGGCAAGCCCGCACAGCGTTTCTCCTTCTGCAACGATCCGGTCGTGCCGACATTCTCCGGCATCCTGCAGGGCGATTTCGGCTGCTCGACCAAGTTCAAGACGACCGTCGCCTCAAAGCTCTTTCCGGCGCTCAGCGCGACCGGCATACTGATGCTCTGCGTGCTTGCGGTTATGGTGCCCGTCTCGCTCCTGATCGGCATTCTTGCCGGCATGCGCGAGGGCTCACGCACCGACCGCACGTTGTCGGTGGCTTCGATCGCCTCGACGGCGACGCCCGAATATGTGTCGGGCGTCATCTTCACCGTCATCTTCGCCTCCTGGCTCGGCGTGCTGAACGGTTCGGCCGCCTCGGCCAGCCAGGGCATCACCTTCTACAATTTCACCTTGCCGGTGATGACGCTGGCGATCTACGGCATCGGCTACATCGCCCGCATGACCCGCGCCTCGATGGTGGAGGTGATGACACAGCAATATATCCGAACCGCCCGGCTGAAGGGCCTCTCCTTCGGCAGCGTGGTGATAAAGCACGCTCTGCGCAACGCGCTGATCGCACCGTTCACCGTCATCATGCTGCAGTTTCCCTGGCTGCTCACCGGCGTCGTCATCGTCGAGGTGATGTTCCGCTACCAGGGTTTCGGCTACACGCTGGTCGAGGCCGCCGGCAACAACGACATCGATCTTCTGCTCGGCTGCTCGCTGGTCTCGGTGTTTATCGTCCTGATCACACAGCTCATCTCCGATGTCGGCTACGCGTTCCTCAATCCGCGCATCAGAGTTCAATAGGAGACCAGCGGATGCAGGTCGAATATCTCAGCGCCTTCAATGTCGTACTCGGCGTGCTTACCCGCTTCTGGCCGGTCTGGATCGCTCTCGCCCTGGTGATGGGGGCGAGCTTCGGCTACAAGAAGAAGCTTGGCCTTTACGGCCAGCTTTTCGACAGCGGGGTCGGCATCGTCGGCGTCGGCATCTGCCTGTTCTGGCTGTTTACTGCGATCTTCGCCTCGACCATCTCGCCCTTCGATCCGCTCGCCCAGGTGCCGATCATGAAGGACGCGCTGCCGGGCGCAATCGATTCGCAATCGGGGCTCGCCTATCTCTTCGGCGGCGACAAGCTCGCCCGCGACGTGTTCAGCCGAATGGTCTATGGCAGCCAGATCGTGCTGATCATCGCGCCGGCGGCGACCGGTTTTGCGCTGATGGTCGGCATCACGCTCGGCCTGCCTGCCGGCTATTATGGCGGCAAGATCGATACGGTGCTGTCCTTCCTCGCCAACCTTGTGCTGGCCTTCCCGGTCATCCTCCTGTTCTACCTGCTGGTGACGCCGGGCATCATGGACACGCCGATCCCTTACGCGATGGCAGGGCTGTTCTTCCTGTTTCCGATCATCTTCTTCAGCGTGCTGTTCTGGACGCGCTACAAGAACCGGCCCGACCGCCTCTATATCCTGCTTGGGCTGACGTTGGTGGTTGGCGGCTGGATCTATGCCGGCCTTGTCTTCGATGCCGATCCGTTCAAGATCATCCACATCGATCCCAACCAGCTCAACATCTTCGTGGCGGTGGTGTTCGCCTCCAGCCCGGGCGTGTTCCGCATCGTGCGCGGCCTGGTCATGGACATCAAGACGCGCGATTATGTTGCGGCGGCGCAGACGCGCGGTGAATCGCCCTGGTACATCATGCTGTGGGAGATATTGCCCAATGCGCGCGGGCCGCTGATCGTCGACGCCTGCCTGCGCATCGGCTACACCACGATCCTGCTGGGCACGCTCGGCTATTTCGGGCTGGGATTGGCGCCGGAAAGCCCGGACTGGGGCACGGCGATCAAGGATGCCAGCCGGCTGCTGCGCTCGTTCATCCACCCGGCGCTGCCGCCGACGATCGCATTGATGTCGTTCGTGCTCGGCCTCAACCTCCTGGCGGATTCATTGCGCGAACAGTCTATGAAAGATTGATGCCGGGAAAGATTTGAACGCCGAGAAAGATTGACGCCGGGAAAGATCGATGCCGGGTTCGGCCCGACATGCCTGAAGAACAAGGATTGGAGCGACCCATGAATGAGGCAGTTCGAAATCCCGCCAAGCCGACCAATGGGCCGACGAACGGGCCGATCATCGAGATCGAGAACCTGTCGATCTCATTCTTCACCCGCAAGGGCGAGATCCCGGCCGTCATGGATTTTTCCTGCACGGTGATGCCCGGCGAGGCGATGGGCATCGTCGGCGAATCCGGCTGCGGCAAGTCGACCGTTTCGCTCGGCATCATGCGCGACCTCTCCAACATCGGAAAAATCGTCGGCGGAAAGATCAAGTTCCAGGGCAAGGACATGGGAGAACTGTCCGTCGAGGAACTGCGTGCTATCCGCGGCAACAAGATCGCGATGATCTACCAGGAGCCGATGGCCAGCCTCAACCCGGCGATGAAGGTCGGCCAGCAGCTGATGGAAGTGCCGCTGATCCACGACAAGGTGTCGAAGGACGAAGCCTACAAGCGCGCTTTGGAAATGGTGCGCGCGGTGAGGCTGCCGGATCCCGAGCGCATGATGCGTTCCTACCCGCACCAGCTTTCCGGCGGACAGCAGCAGCGCATCGTCATTGCTATGGCGCTGCTGTCGAAGCCGGCGCTGCTCCTGCTCGACGAGCCGACGACAGCGCTCGACGTGACGGTTGAGGCCGGTATCGTCGATCTGGTCAAGGGGCTGGGCGAGAAGTTCGGCACCTCGATGATCTTCGTGTCGCACAATCTTGGCCTGATCCTGGAGACCTGCGACCGCATCACGGTGATGTATTCGGGCGAAGCGGTGGAGACGGGCAAGATCAAGGACGTCTTCGACCGGATGCGTCATCCCTACACGCAAGGCCTGTTCCGCTCGATCCCGTTGCCGGGCGCCGACAAGAATTCACGGCCGCTGATATCCATCCCTGGGCAGTTGCCGCTGCCGCACGAGCGGCCGAAGGGCTGCAATTTCGGCCCGCGCTGCCACCATTTCGTCGAGGGCGTCTGCAACGCCGCCGAAATTCCGATGATCGCGGTCGAAGGCCATGACGGGCATTTCTCGCGCTGCGTGCGCTTCAACGAGATCGACTGGGAGGCGCTGCCACCCGGCGCCAAGAAGGTCAACGAGCGGGTGGTGCCTGGTGCGCCGGTGCTCCAGATCGAGGACCTCAGGAAGTATTACAAGGTCGGCGGCAGCGAAGTGTTCGGCTCGAGCGAGGGGCGTGTCGTCAAGGCCAACGAGACGATCTCGTTCATGGCGCGCGAATCCGAGACCGTCGCTATCGTCGGCGAATCCGGCTGCGGAAAATCGACTTTGGCCAAAGTGCTGCTCGGCCTCGAAACGGCAAGCTCCGGCCGCGTGAAGCTCGGCAACAAGGAGATCCAGTCGACCGGGATCGAGAAGCGCAGCGTCGACACGGTGTCGTCGATCCAGATGGTGTTCCAAAATCCGTTCGACACGCTCAATCCCAGCCATTCGGTCGGTTCGCAGATCATTCGCACGCTGGAAAAGTTCAATGTCGGCGACACAGTGGCCGACCGACGCAAGCGGATGCTGGAATTGCTCGACCTGGTGAAGCTGCCGAGGGCGTTCGAGACGCGCAAGCCGCGCCAGCTTTCAGGTGGCCAGAAACAGCGCATCGGCGTTGCGCGGGCCTTTGCCGGCGACGCCAAGGTGGTGGTGGCCGACGAGCCGGTCTCGGCGCTGGATGTGTCGGTCCAGGCCGCGGTGACCGAGCTCTTGATGGACATCCAGCGCAAGAACAAGACGACGATGCTGTTCATCAGCCACGATCTGTCGGTGGTGCGCTACATCGCCGACCGCGTCGTCGTCATGTATCTCGGCTATATCGTCGAGCAAGGTACGACCGACCAGATATTCGCGCCGCCCTATCACCCCTATACCGAGGCATTGCTGTCGGCGATCCCTATCGCCGACACCAGCGTGGTCAAGAAGCACATCGTGCTGGAGGGCGACATCCCTTCGGCGATGAACCCGCCGTCCGGCTGTCCGTTCCAGACGCGCTGCGGCTACAAGAAACTGGTGCCGGACAATCTTTGCGAAACCAAGGTGCCGCCAGTCAAAAATCTCGGCGACGGCCATATGAGCCTGTGCTGGCTGTCGGACGACGTGCTGGCGAAAATGGAGCCGGTGATCAAATTCGACAAGGAGCACGCCGCGAATGAGGGCGTGCCGGATGATGCAAGCCACGGTGTTGGCCCGGGCTTTGCCGGAGATCCGCCCAAGCGACCGCATGGAAAGACTGGCAGTGTTGAAACCGATGCCGAGGGCCAGGCAGTGGAGAATGCCGAAGCGGTCGCCAAAGCCCGAAGTCACGAGGTTCGCGACGACGTTTCAGAGACCGGCGGCACCTCAAGCCCTGCCGACAGCGCGGTGGCACCAATCATGCCGCCGACTGTCGGCGACGGCCGCCAGGCCGAGGACGCGACGCGCAAGCCGCGCAAACCCAAGGGCGGCTGAGAGCCGTTAATACGCGCCGTTAAATGCTAGCGCGCGCATTGCCGTAGCTGCGCGGCGTAGTCCTGCGCCATCTGTTCGGTGGCGTGCGCATAGCGCTGCACGTCGGCGTCGCCGCGATTGCCGCGCTTATAGGCGTTCCAGCCGAGATAGTAGGCGAGATACAGATTGTAGGTGTCGTTGCGGGCGACGCCGAGCGTGTCGGCGGTTTTCGAATGATACCAGCCGACAAAGTCGACGGCATCGGCAAAGCGGGTGCGGCGCGCCGCCCAGCTGCCGGTCTCGTTCTGGTATTGCGCCCAAGTGCCGTCGAGCGCCTGCGAGAAGCCGGTGGCGCTGGAGATATGTTTCCAGGGAATGAAGCCCAGCAGCTTGGTGCGCGGCGGCCTGGCATTGCTCTTGAAGCCGGATTCCTTGCGCACCGTCGCCATCAGCACCGGGACCGGCACACCGTATTTCTGCTCGGCGCGTTGTGCCGCCGCCTGCCAATTGTCGAACCAGCCGTCATTCTGGTCGAAAACGGCGCAGACATCGTTGATGTGGCTCGGCGGCGTCGCGCAGGCCGAAAGCGTCAGCGGCACGGCAATCGCGACAATTTTACTAAAACTCGACCTATGCATTGGAAGACCATTAGGCCGAAAACATAAAAGGAATCTTGCTGCCTTCCTTAACGGCTCACTGGCCGCTTTGGCTGGCACTGAGCTAGTATTAACATTCCGACCTTTGTTGTCGCTTTTACGACGTGAAATTCCCGTAATGGCGCCTTGGCTAAAATCACGCCCGCAGGTGGCGGAATCTTGACAGCTCGATCCTTGTGCCGGCGCTTTGATGCCCCGTATGAGCGAACCAAGACGCAAGCGCGGCGCCGAGCGAACTAGCAACAGGGGACCGACCGCCATCCCGCAGCTGCCGCTCAGGCGGGTTACAAATCCTTATCCGCCGATGGCGATGCTCTCGGCCGACCAGATCGAGGCGATCCACCAGGCGTCGATGCATATCCTGGAGAATTTCGGCATCGAGGTGATGAGCCCGCGGGCGCTGTCGCTGTTCGAGCAGGCCGGGGCCAAGGTCGATCGTGCCTCGATGAACGTCCGCATCGATCGCGGGATGATCGAGGAGGCGCTGAAGAAGACACAGTCCAGCTATACGCTGACACCGCGCAATTCCGCCCATGCCGTCCACCTCGGCGGCAATACCATCAACTTCACGCTCGTCGCCGGGCCGCCGAATGTGCACGACATGGAGCGCGGCCGCCGTGCCGGCAATTTACGCGATTATTCCGATCTCGTCCGGCTGGCGCAGCATTTCAACTGCATCCACATGCTCGGCAACCAGGTCTGCGCGCCGGTGGAACTGCCGGCGAATTCCCGTCACCTCGACACCTATTTCGCCAATCTGACACTGACCGACAAAAGCTTTCACGTCTCGGCCATCGGCCGCGGCAGGGCGCTCGACGGCATCGAAATGATGGCAATCGCGCGCGGACTGACGCTTGACGAGATTCGCGACGATCCCGGCGTCACCACGATCATTTCGGTCAACTCGCCGCGCCGCTTCGACGAGATGATGGCCGAGGGGCTGATGACGATGGCCGAGTTCGGCCAGTCGGCGGCGGTAACGCCATTCACGCTGATGGGGGCGATGAGCCCGGTCACGCTTGCCGGCGCGCTCGCCCAGCAGAATGCCGAGGCGCTGTTCGGCGTGGTGCTGACGCAGCTCGTCCGCCCCGGCGCGCCGGTGATGTACGGCGCCTTCACCTCCAATGTCGACATGAAATCGGGAGCGCCGGCTTTTGGCACGCCTGAAAACACCAAGGCGAATATAGCGTCCGGACAGTTGGCACGGCGTTACAAGCTGCCTTACCGCACGACACCGGGCTCGGCTTCCAATGCCGCCGATGCGCAAGGCGCCTATGAGACGCTGATGGCGTTGTGGGGCGCGGTGCTAGGCCATGGCAATCTCGTCTACCATGCCGCCGGCTGGCAGGAGGGCGGGCTGACAGCGTCGTTCGAAAAGTTCATCATCGACGTCGAGATGATCCAGCACATGATGGAGTTTTTGCGCCCGATCGAAGTCAACGAGGCGGAGCTTGCCGTCGAGGCTTTGGGTGCGGTGCCGACCGGCGGCCACTTCTTCGGCGAGCCACACACGCTGGAGCGCTACGCTACGGCCTTCTACCAGCCGATTCTGTCCAACTGGCAGAATTTCGAAGCCTGGCAGGAGGCCGGCGGGCTCGACGCCACGGCGCGTGCGACGCGGCTTTGGAAGAAGGCGCTGGAGGACTATGTCGAGCCGGTGATGGACATCTCCAGGCGCGAGGCGCTGGAGGCGTATGTCGCCAAGCGCAAAGAAGCGATCGGGCAAAGCGAGCCTTAAGCACCACTCTTCTCGGATCCATTTTCTTCTCCTCCTGAATCATGGAACCCATCCAACTCTTTGAAATGACGAGAATCCCATGAAATCGCATGCAAAGGTCGTGGTTATCGGCGGTGGCGTTGTCGGGTGCTCCGTGCTGTTCCATTTGGCCCGTCACGGCTGGACCGACATCGTGCTCCTGGAGCGCGATGAATTGACCTCCGGCTCGACCTGGCACGCCGCCGGCGGCATGCACACGATCAATGGCGATCCCAATGTCGCCAAGCTGCAGAAATACACGATATCGCTCTACAAGGAGATCGAGGAGCTGTCCGGCCAGGCGACCGGCGTGCATTTGACTGGCGGCGTCTTGCTGGCGGCGACCGAGGCGCGGCTCGACTGGCTGCGCGGCGTCGTCGCCAAGGGCCGCTATCTCGGCATCGAGCTCGAGGAGATATCGCCTGATGAGGCGGCCGAGCTGATGCCGTTGCTCGATCGCAAGCAGTTCGTCGGCGCCGTCCGCAACAAGGAGGATGGTCATCTCGACCCGTCCGGCGTTACCCACGCCTATGCCAAGGCGGCGAGGAAGCTTGGTGCCGAGGTCGAGCGTTTCACCAGGGTCGAGGATATCGTGCGGCGCGCCGACGGGCTGTGGCGCGTCATTACCAACAAGGGCGAGGTGGTGGCCGAGCATGTCGTCAACGCCGGCGGCCTGTGGGCGCGCGAGGTCGGACGAATGGTCGGGCTGGAGCTGCCGGTGCTGGCGATGGAGCACATGTACCTGATTACCGAGGACATGCCGGAAGTCGCCGCCTGGAACCAGAAGACCGGCACGGAGATCATCCATGCAGTCGATTTCGACGGCGAGCTCTATCTGCGCCAGGAGCGCGGCGGCATGCTGATGGGCACTTACGAAAAGGCCAACAAGCCGTGGTCCGAGTTCCAGACACCATGGAATTTCGGCCACGAGCTGCTCGAACCCGACATCGACCGCATCGCACCGTCACTGGAGGTCGGCTTCCGGCATTTCCCGGCCTTCCAGAACACCGGCATCAAGCAGATCATCAACGGGCCCTTCACCTTCGCGCCGGACGGCAATCCGCTGGTCGGGCCGGTACGCGGCCTGCCGGGTTTCTGGGTGGCCTGTGGTGTCATGGCGGGGTTCTCGCAGGGCGGCGGCGTCGGACTGGCGCTGTCGAACTGGATGATCGAGGGCGATCCTGGCGCCGATATCTGGGCGATGGATGTGGCGCGCTACGGCGACTGGGCGACAATGGCCTACACCAACGCCAAGGTGCGCGAAAACTATTCGCGGCGGTTTTCGATCCGCTTCCCCAACGAGGAACTGCCCGCCGGACGGCCGCTCAAGACGACACCGATCTACGATCTGTTGTCGGCGAAGGGCGCGCAATGGGGGGTCGCCTACGGGCTGGAGGTTCCGCTCTGGTACGCGCCCGAAGGCGTCAGGGACGAATTCTCCTGGCGCCGCTCGAACGATTTTGAGCATGTCGCGAAAGAAGTGGAGACGGTTCGGCAAGGCATTGGCCTGTCGGAAATCTCGTCATTCGCCAAGTACAGAGTAACCGGCGAGGGCGCTGCAGCGTGGCTCGACCGCTTGCTTGCCTGCAAGCTGCCAAGGCCCAGCCGCATGACGCTGGCGCCGATGCTGAAGGAAGACGGCAGGCTGATCGGCGACTTTACGCTGGCCAATCTCGGCGGTCCAAATTCTGCAAGTAACGATTGGTTCCTCGCTGGCTCCGGCGTCGCCGAGCAGTACCATATGCGCTGGTTCGAGGCGCATCTGCCGAAGGACGGCTCCGTCAGCATCGAGGCGCTCGGAGCAAAACTCACCGGCTTGTCGATTGCTGGACCGAAGGCGCGCGATGTGCTGGCAAAGGTTACGCGGTCGGACGTATCCAATGCCGCCTTTCCGTTCATGGCCATCAGCAAGATGGATGTCGGCATGGCGCCATGCCTGGTCGGGCGCGTCAGCTACACCGGCGATCTCGGCTACGAAATCTGGGTCGCTCCGGAATATCAGCGTGCGGCATTGCAAGCCTTGATGACCGCGGGCGAGGAATTCGGCATCGGCCTGTTCGGCTCGCGCGCCCTCAATGCGCTGCGGCTTGAGAAGAATTACGGCTCGTGGGCGCGCGAATACCGGCCGATCTACGGGCCGTTGGAAGCCGGGCTCGACCGCTTCGTCGCCTACGGCAAGCAGGCCGATTTCATCGGCAAGCAGGCGGCGCTGGCCGAGCGCAAACACGGCGGAAGACTGCGGCTGCGGGCCTTTGTCGTCGGTGCTGTCGATGCCGATGTCATCGGCGACGAGCCAATCTGGTACGGCGGTGCGATGCGCGGTTGGGTCACGTCGGGCGGGTACGCGCATCATTCGAAAAAGTCCGTCGCCATCGGCTATGTGCCGAAAGAGATTGCCGACGAAGTCGAAGGCTTTGAAATCGAGCTTTTGGGCAAACGACACGTCGCACGCACGCAGCCGACCCCGTTGTTCGACGCGAATTTCGAGCGGATGCGCGGCTGAAGTTTCAGGCACCGCGGCGGTTGGGAGGAATGCCGCAGCCTTGGGGCCGCCGATGGCGGCCCCGCGATAGCGCGGCCGCTAATGCCCGGGCGCTGTCAGGGCAAAGTGTGCGCCTTGCGGGTCTGTGCACTGCACGATCCAGCTGCCGCCGGGAACCTCCATCGGACCCATCAGGATCTTGCCGCCATTGTCGGTGACGCGCTTGGCTGCCGCATCGATACCGGGCACATTGAAATAGAACTGCCAGACCGCCACCGGGATCTGCTCGGGCTTGTTCATCATGCCGCCAACGGGTTCGCCGCCGAAGGAAAAGAGCTGGTAGACGCCCATCGGACCCATATCCATGGCGTCGCCCTTCTCCCAGCCGAACTGGCTGGAATAGAAATCGAATGCCGCCTTCCAGTCTGACGTATAGAGCTCATGCCAGCCGATGTTGCCGGGTGTCGTCAACGGCAGCGGCGGCTGGTCGGGACCGCTGGGCTGCAGGAAGTTGAACATCGCGCCTTGCGGGTCGGCAACGACGGCGAAGCGGCCGACGCCTGGAATATCGTCCGGCTCGCGGTGAACCGCGCCACTAGCCTTCTTGAGGGAGGCGGTTGCGGCATCGACATCCCTGGTGAGGATATAACCGATCCAGGCCGGCGGCATGCCCATCTTGCGCGCGTCATCGGGCAGCGTCATCAACCCGCCGACGCCGCGCTCGCCGACATTCATGACGATGTAGCGCGGCATGCCCGGCGCCCCGTCGAAAGGCTGCCCCCTCCAGCCCACCACGGCGGTGTAGAACGCCTCGGCGGCGTCGAGATCGGTGGTCATCAGCTCGTACCAGAAGAAGGGCATCGGGGACTGTGGCATTGTCGTGCTCCTTGCGGTTTGTACATCGATCATGCGCGATCCATTCTAGGACGATCTTCACGACGAAAATCCGACAGCCAACCAAAAAGATGACGGCAAATTGGAAATGTTACTGGGTTGCGCGCTTTGCGGTTTTCGACTTTGCTTACGGTCAACGAGGGGTTGCTGATCCATGCGCCGGATGTCGCTCACTTCCGAACTTGTCGCGCTGTGCCATCGGGAGGAGATCGATCCCGGCCCCGATGGCAGCTGGACGCAGCTGACCGACGAAGATTTCCGAGCCCTTGCCTTGCGCCTTTCAGGCGAAGCAGACGAGGCCCCCTTGTGGGTGTTCGCTTACGGCTCGCTGATCTGGAAGCCGGCGTTCGAATCCGTCGAACGACGACGCGCCACCGCGTTTGGCTGGCACCGGTCCTTCTGCCTCGACATGGTGCGCTGGCGCGGCAGCGTCGAGCAGCCAGGACTGATGATGGCGCTCGAGCGGGGCGGGCGATGCAACGGCGTCATCTACCGCCTGCCGGAAGGCGAAAAACCGCTGCAGGTCGAAAGGCTGTTGCGGCGCGAGATCGATGACCGAGAGAGTATCGGTTCTGTCAGGTGGCTTCCCGTGCATACGGCCCAAGGCACGGCCAGGGCGTTGGGCTTCTGGGTCGGCGTAACCGGCAGGGGCACCTCGCTCCAACAGCCGCTGGAAAAGGTGGCGCGGGTGCTGGCGAGATCCTGCGGGCATGTCGGATCCGGTGCCGAATATCTCTACAACACCGTCAGTCACCTGGAAGAGTTCGGCATTCGCGACCGCAATCTGTGGCGGCTGCAAGAGTTGGTCGCGGACGAAATCATTTCGATCCATGGCAACACTCCTGAACGCGGTTCCGTAACTGCTTCGTGACGTATATGGCCGTTTGGAAAATATGACTGTTGCAGTCAAGTTTATTGAAGCTTTTCAGTCGGTTGCACTGAAAATTGACCAATTGATAAAAAAATAAAACGTGCTAGCCTTCTCCAAAACAAGAACGTGGGGAACTGACGATGCCAGAAGGCCAGTTCAAGCAAGGCATTGCCGGCGGGCGGCTCGCGCCGGAACAATACGCCGACAATTTCGCCGACCTGCATCCGCCGCTCGATCATCACGAGGCGCTGGTCGAGTCCGACCGCTGCTATTTCTGCTATGACGCGCCGTGCATGAATGCATGCCCGACCTCGATCGACATCCCGCTGTTCATTCGCCAGATTTCGACAGGCAATCCGATCGGCTCAGCCAAGACCATTTTCGACCAGAACATTTTGGGCGGTATGTGCGCCCGCGTCTGTCCAACCGAGACGCTGTGCGAACAGGTCTGCGTGCGCGAGGTAGCCGAAGGCAAACCGGTGCAGATTGGTCGACTGCAGCGCTATGCCACCGATGTCGCCATGGCCGAAAACAAGCAGTTCTACAAGCGCTCCGAACCGACCGGCAAGACGGTCGCCGTGGTCGGCGCCGGACCGGCCGGGCTTGCGGCCGCGCATCGACTTGCCCGCTACGGCCACGACGTGACCATCCTGGAAGCCCGGCCGAAGCCCGGCGGCCTCAATGAATATGGTATCGCCGCCTATAAGAGCGTCGACAATTTCGCCCAGGCCGAAGTCGATTATGTCACGTCGATCGGCGGCATCGACATCCAGAACGGCAAGGCGCTCGGCCGTGATTACCAGCTGTCGGACCTGACCAGGAATTACGATGCGGTGTTCCTCGGCATGGGGCTTGCCGGCGTCAATGCCTTGCGAGCGGATGGCGAGGAGGCGCAAGGCGTCACCAATGCCGTCGACTTCATTGCCGAGCTTCGCCAGGCCGGTGATCTGGCCCGCCTGCCGGTCGGACGGCGTGTTGTCGTCATCGGCGGCGGCATGACGGCGATCGACGCGGCGGTGCAATCGAAGCTGCTCGGAGCCGAAGAGGTGACGATCTGCTATCGGCGCGGCCCGGAGCACATGAATGCCTCCGAATTCGAGCAGGATCTGGCTGCCGCCAACGGCGTCATCATCCGGCACTGGTTGCAGCCGAAGCGGGTCATTGCCGATGGCGGCAAGGTGTCGGCGATCGAGCTCGAATACACCGCGATGGACGGCGACCGGCTCGTTGGAACCGGCGAGCGGCTGATGCTGACCGCCGACCAGGTGTTCAAGGCGATCGGCCAGAGCTTTGTCCCGGCTGCGCTCAACGGCAGCGGAGCCTTGCTTGCCCTGGAAGCCGGCCGCATCAAGGTCGACGCCGAAGGCCGCACCTCGCTGCCAAACGTATATGCCGGCGGCGACTGCATTTTCGGCGGCGACGACCTGACAGTCTCGGCTGTCGCGCAAGGCCGCGACGCGGCCGAATCCATCCACCGGGCACTGACCTCGAACGGGAGGGCATGAGCATGGCAGACATCCGCAACAATTTCGTCGGCATCAAATCGCCGAACCCGTTCTGGCTGGCCTCCGCGCCGCCGACCGACAAGGCCTATAACGTCATCCGCGCCTTCAAGGCCGGCTGGGGCGGCGTTGTCTGGAAGACGCTCGGTGAAGAGGGTCCGCCGGTGGTCAATGTCAACGGCCCGCGCTATGGCGCGATCTGGGGCGCCGATCGCCGACTGCTTGGCCTCAACAACATCGAGCTGATCACCGACCGCGACCTGCAGGTCAATTTGCGCGAGATCAAGCAGGTCAAGATGGACTGGCCCGACCGGGCGATCGTCGTCTCGCTGATGGTGCCGTGCGAGGAACATGCGTGGAAGGCGATCCTGCCGGTGGTCGAGGAGACCGGCGCTGACGGCATCGAGCTCAATTTCGGCTGCCCGCACGGCATGTCGGAACGCGGCATGGGTGCGGCGGTCGGCCAGGTGCCGGAATACATCGAAATGGTGGTGCGCTGGTGCAAGGCCAACACCCGCATGCCAGTCATCACCAAGCTGACGCCCAACATCACCGACATACGCAAGCCGGCACGCGCCGCGCTTGCCGGCGGCACCGACGCGGTGTCGCTGATCAACACCATCAATTCGATCACGGGGGTCAATCTCGACAATTTCGCACCGGAGCCAACGATCGACGGCAAGGGTTCGCATGGCGGCTATTGCGGCCCGGCGGTGAAGCCGATCGCCATGAACATGGTGGCCGAGATCGCGCGCGATCCGGAAACGAAAGGCCTGCCGATCTCCGGCATCGGCGGCATTACCACCTGGCGTGACGCCGCCGAATTCATGGCGCTCGGCGCCGGCAATGTGCAGGTGTGCACGGCGGCGATGACCTATGGCTTCAAGATCGTGCAGGAGATGATCGCCGGCCTGGAAAACTGGATGGACGAGAAGGGCCATGCCTCGCTTGACGACATCGTCGGTCGCGCCACGCCCAACGTCACCGACTGGCAGTATCTCAATCTCAACTATATCGCCAAGGCGCATATCGACCAGGACGCCTGCATCAAATGCGGCCGCTGCCACATCGCCTGCGAGGACACCTCGCACCAGGCGATCACCAGCATGGTCGACGGCGTCAGGCATTTCGAGGTCATCGAGGCCGAATGCGTGGGCTGTAATCTCTGCGTCAATGTCTGCCCGGTCGAGAACTGCATCACCATGGAGCCGCTGGCGGTCGGCGTGATGGACCAGCGCACCGGCAAGCCGGTGTCACCGATCTACGCCAACTGGACGACGCATCCGAACAACCCGATGGCCAAGGTGGCGGCGGAATAGCATTGCGAAAAAAAGCGGCATTCATGGGCGCCGCTTTTTAACTTTCCTATTGCGGATGAAAATTATCCACGATAGTCTTTATCCATGAGCAGGAGAGCACGATGAAGCTGGGCGAGGGCGTCGAAGCGGCCATTCATTGCGCCGCGATGCTTGCCGGCGTTGATGGCGCGGCGACCATGCCGGGTGCTGCAATGGCGGAAGCGTTCGGGTTATCGCCGAGCTATCTGCTTAAGCATCTCAATATGCTGACGGCGTCGGGCATTCTGGAGTCGGTGCCGGGGCCGTCCGGCGGTTACCGGCTGGCGCGGCCTGCGGAACGCATAACGCTGCTCGATATCGTACTGGCCGTCGAGGGGCGCGAACCGGCCTTCCGTTGCGCCGAAATCCGCCAGCGCGGCCCAGCGAAGCTCGATGCCTCGGTCTATGTCAAACCTTGCGGCATCAAGGTGGCGATGCTGAAGGCCGAGCGTGCCTATCGCGCCGCGCTCGCCGACGCCCGGCTGTCGGACATCGTTGCGGAATACACGGCCGATGCCGATCCTCGTTCGGTCGTCGCCAACTGCGCCTTTGTCGAGCGCCACCAGCGGCCGCAGAAATTAAGTACAACCAAGCAAGCATGAAAGGCTACGGACGATGAAACAGAGGCTGCAATTTTTCGGCGCGGCGCCGGAGATCATGAAGGCGGTGTCGGCGCTCAACAAGGCAGTCGACGAATGCGGGCTCGAAAAAAACCTGTTGCATCTGATCAAGCTCAGGGCGTCGCAGATCAACGGCTGCTCGTATTGCGTCGAGATGCACAGCCGCGAGGCCCGCCGCGACGGCGAAAGCGAGCAGCGGCTCTATCTCGTCTCCGCCTGGAAGGAATCACCGCTGTTTTCAGAGCGCGAACGCGCAGCCTTCGCCTGGACCGACGCGCTGACCAGGATCGCCGACAACGGTGTGTCGGACGAACTCTATGCAAGGACGCTCGAGCATTTCTCGGACGAGGAGCTTGTCAAGCTCTCGGTTGCGCTCGGCATGATCAACACCTGGAACCGGCTTTGCGTTCCGTTCCATGCAATCCATCCGATGCCGGCGGTCATGGCCGCTTGAGCATGGACCAGGCGCGCGGCCTTGCGCGCGCGCCTCTCTTCTGCCCAAGGACCGACAGCATGTTTTCAAACTTTGATAGTGAGATCCTATTCGCCGCCCGCTTGCTGCTTGGCAGCACTTTTGTCTTTGCCGGCCTGCGCAACATCCAGAATGCGGCGTTGGTGAGCGAATTGATGAGGATGCGCGGCGTGCCGCAGGCGCGGCTGGTGCTGTGGCTGGGGATTGTCCTGCAGATCATCGCCGGAGCACTGGTGATTGTGGGCATCTGGACCGCTGCCGCCGCTCTGTGCCTGATCCTGTTCCTTATCCTTGCTACGCCGATGTTCCATAATTTCTGGGATCATCAGGGCCCCGAGCGCGCGTCCCGCATCAATGGCTTTGTCGGCAACGTCGCGCTGACCGGAGGATTTCTGGCGCTGATCGCGCAGTCGCTTTGAAAACGATCGCCGCCTTGTGGAGGCAGCCGCTCACGCCGCATACCGCAAACCGCCATCGCAGGTCAGGACCTGGCCGGTGACGAAGCTGTTCGAAACCAGGAATGCGATCGCCTCAGCAACGTCCTCGGCCCGGCCGATGCGGCCGACCGGCGTCTTGCCGGCATACTCGGCAAATACCGCCTGGCGCTGATTATCGGGCAGGAAATCCCACCAGGGCGTGTCGATGACGCCCGGCGCCACGACATTGACGCGTAACGGCTTCAGCTCCATCGCCAGGATCGGCACCACGGTCAGCAGCATGCCGTTGATGGCGGCGATGCCGGCGACACCCGGCGCCGCCAGTTGCGCCGACACCGCCGAGATGAAAGTCACCGAGCCGCTCTTGTTCAGCGTCGGCAAGGCGGCCTGCAGGCAGGAGAGCTGTGGCCGGACCTTCTCGTCGACGCCGCCGCCGATGTCGGTCAGGTCAAGCGTTTCGAACGGGCCGAGCCCCTTGCCGCCGCTGGCAGCCAGCACCAGGTGATCGAAAGGGCCGAGATCCCTGAAGAACCTGCAGACCTCGTCCGGCTTCGCGGCATCGAAGGCAGCTTTTTCGACCGCGCCTCCAAGGCTTTGCCACGCGTTGTCGAGCCTTTCCTGGTTGCGCCCGGTGATCGTCACCTTCATGCCCGGGCCGAGCAGCTTTTTCGCGGTGGCGAGGCCGATGCCGGAGGAGCCGCCGACGATAACGGTGTGATAGGTTTTCTCGGTCATGAATTTTCTTTCTTCGATGTTGCGGAAGCGGCTGCGAGCCCGACAAGGCCGAGGCTCAATTCGCGCAACTGCTGCCTCGCCTTCGCGTCATAGGCTTGCGCATCGGCGCGGGATTCTCTTTGGCCGTCGAAATAGAGGCCGCTTCGCCCTTCGAGCGCCGGCGATGTGGCGAGATTTATGATGGCTTCGGCGCCGGTTTCGACCGAGCTCCACGGCGTGATGCCCGCCTGCCGCACCATCGTGGTGTTCATGTAGCTTGCCGGATGCAGGCTGTTGACGGTCACATTGCTGCCGTTCAGTTGCTCCGCCAGATCGATGGTAAACATGATCTGCGCCAGTTTGCTCTGGCAGTAGGCACGGACGCCGTCATAGGAGCGGGTCAGCATGAGGTCGTCGAAATCGATCGCCTGCTGGCCTGCCGAGGCGACGTTGACAATGCGCGCCGGAGCGCTGGCCTTGAGCAGCGGCAGCAGCTCCGTGGTGAGCAGGAAGCCGGCGAGATAATTGACGGCGAAGCGCAGTTCGTAGCCATCGGCGCTGACCTGCCGTTTTGCTTTTGGGCCGGCGGTGCCGACGCCGGCATTGTTGATCAGGATTTCGAGCCGCTTGGTCCTGGCGCGCACGGCCTCGGCGAGGCGGCGGACTTCCGCCAGGGAGGAGAAGTCGGCGACAAGCAGCTCGGCCTTGCCGCCGGCGGCTTCAATCTCGGCCACGGTCGCCTTGCCCCTTGTCGCGTCCCGGCCATGCACCAGGATGCGGGCGCCGCCGGCGCCGAGCCTTTGCGCGACGACGCGGCCGACGCCATCGGTCGAGCCGGTGATGAAGATTGTCTTGTCTTTCAGTTCCATGTTCAGAGCCTCCATCTCATCGCTCTGAGCGGAAAGATGGGGCACCGGCCACTTGCCAAACAGTTCAAACTTTATCCTGGTATCGATACTGCTATAATAGCGCATGGATTCCACCACGCATTCCGCCGAAGACAGCCGCCGCCGCGAGCTTGGCGCCTTTCTGCGTTCGCGCCGCGAAAGGCTGACGCCTTCGGCCACGGGCATCTCGACGGGGTTGCGCCGGCGCACGCCCGGGCTGCGGCGCGAAGAGGTGGCGATGATCGCCGGCGTCGGTACGACCTGGTACACCTGGCTGGAGCAAGGCCGTGACGTCAGGCCATCGGTGGAAGTGCTGACGGCGCTCGGCCAGGCGTTGCGCCTGGACGCGGCCGAGAAACGGCATCTGTTCATCCTTGCCGGCCGGCCGCAGCCGGAGCGTCGCGTCGACGCGCCGGACAAGGTCGATGGCCCGTTGCTGCACATGCTGCAGAGCCTGGTCCTGCAGCCGGCCTATGTCCTTGGGCGGCGCTGGGACGTGCTGGCCTGGAACTCTGCCGCGGCAGCCGTGTTCGGCGACTATGGCCTGCTGGAGGGCGATGCCCGCAACATTGTCCACATGGTTTTCACCAGCCCGCAGCATCGGCGCCTGCTCGTCGACTGGGAGGAATTGGCGCGTGCCGTGCTGGCGTCATTCCGGGCGGAAAGCGCCAGATATGTCGGCGATCCGGATTTCGAGCGGCTGATCGCGCTGCTGACGCGTTCAAGCCCGGAGTTCCGTGCCTGGTGGCCGCTGCGCGACGTCGCCCGCAACCTATCGGGTGTGAAGCATGTCCGGCACCCGATAGCGGGCGCCATGGCATTCGAGCATATGAGCCTGTCGATCGACGACGGGTCGGACATGAAGCTGATCGTCTACACGCCGCTCGCCGAGCAGAACTCGATCGCTAAGCTCGAACAACTGCTGGAGACGCTTCCGGCCGAGCGGCGCAGCGCGTGAACCATCAAGGCTAACCCTTCGGCTTCAGCCCCTCGATGAACAATTGCTCGAGAAACCTCGCGGCATCCTCAAAGCGGCCGTCGCCGCCGCGGTCGGGGCCGAGCACGGCGCGGACCTGGACGTCGAAATCGGCATAATGCTGCGTCGTCGCCCAGATCGAGAAGATCAGGTGCCAGGGGTCGGTGCGAGCAATCTTGCCGGCGCGCATCCAGCCCTTGATGACGTTGGCTTTCTCGTCGACCAGCGTCTTCAACTCGCCTTCCAGCATCGGCATGATGCGTGGCGCGCCCTGCAGGATCTCGTTGGCGAACAGCCGGCTCTCGCGCGGGAAATCGCGCGCCATTTCGAGCTTGCGCCTGATGTAGCTGCGCAGTTCAGTCAGCGGATCGCCGATGTCGTCGAGTTCGCGCAGCGGCGCCAGCCAGGTGTCGAGAAGCCGCTGCATCAGCGTCTCGTGGATGTCCTCCTTGCGGCGGAAATAATAGAGCAGGTTCGGCTTCGACATGCCGGCGGCTTCGGCGATCTGGTCGATGGTCGAGCCCCGAAAACCATTGGTCGAGAAGACTTCGAGCGCTGCCTCGAGGATGAGCTCGCGCTTTTCCAGCTGGATGCGGGTACGGCGTGGAGCGGAGCTTTCGACCGCCCCCGTCACCTCGAAAAACCTTCGCTGCGAGGAGCATCTGGACCAATTCTCTGGACCAGTTTTTCACCGCCCTGTGGAGCGCACTTCGAAAGCCGCATTTCCGCTAGTAATCCCTTGACCGCTGATAGAGCGGTGCTAACGTTTGTCCAACCGGTCAAAAATTTGCGTAGCACGAAAACACAGCAAAGACCAAGTGTTGGAAGACCAGGCGTTAGCCGCACCGAAACAGGTTACAAGGGGAAATCTTGGTCATGTCCAACCGGCTGAAAGTCACGCCGAACGATCTCAGCGCATTCTGGATGCCGTTCACGGCAAACCGGCAGTTCAAGCAGGCACCGCGCATGATGGTGTCGGCCAAAGACATGCACTACACGACCAGTGACGGGCGCAAGGTTCTCGACGGCACCGCCGGCCTGTGGTGCGTCAATGCCGGCCACTGCCGTCCGAAGATCACCGAGGCGATCCAGAGCCAGGCGGCCGAGCTAGACTATGCGCCGGCCTTCCAGATGGGCCACCCGATCGTGTTCGAACTGGCGAACCGGCTGGTCGACATCGCGCCGAAGGGCATGGACCATGTGTTCTTCACCAATTCCGGATCGGAATCGGTCGAGACCGCGCTGAAGATGGCGATCGCCTATCATCGCGCAAATGGCGAGGGCTCGCGCACCCGCCTGATCGGCCGCGAGCGCGGCTATCACGGCGTCAATTTCGGCGGCATCTCGGTCGGCGGCATCGTCACCAACCGCAAGATGTTCGGCACGCTGCTCGGCGGCGTCGATCACATGCCACACACCCATCTGCCGGAAAAGAATTCCTTCACCCGGGGCGTGCCCGAGCACGGCGCGGAACTGGCGAACGAGCTCGAGCGCATCGTCGCCTTGCACGACGCCTCGACCATTGCCGCCGTAATCGTCGAACCGGTTGCCGGTTCCACCGGCGTCATCCTGCCGCCGAAGGGCTATTTGCAGAAGCTACGCGAGATCTGCACCAAGCACGGCATCTTGCTGATCTTCGACGAGGTCATCACCGGTTTCGGCCGTCTCGGCACGCCGTTTGCCGCCGACTATTTCGGCGTCACGCCCGATATCATGACCACCGCCAAGGGCGTCTCCAACGGCGTCATTCCGATGGGCGCGGTGTTCGTCAAAAAGGAAATCCACGACGCTTTCATGACCGGCCCCGAGCACATGATCGAGTTCTTCCACGGCTACACCTATTCGGGCAATCCGATCGCCTGCGCGGCGGCGCTGGGCACGCTCGACACCTACAAGGAAGAGGGGCTGCTGACGCGCGGTGAGGAACTGGCGCCGTACTGGGAGGACGCGCTGCACTCGCTGAAGGGCGAGCCGAACGTCATCGATATCCGCAACATCGGCCTGATCGGCGCGATCGAGCTGGCGCCGATCGCCGGGCAGCCGACGAAGCGGGCCTTCTCGGCTTTCGTCAAGGCGTTCGAGCGTGGTGCGTTGATCCGCACCACCGGCGACATCATCGCGCTGTCGCCGCCGCTGATCATCACCAAGGGCCAGATCAACGAATTGATCGACCATGTCAGGGATGTGCTGAGGTCTATCGATTGAAGAACTGGGAGCGGATATCCCTCCCCCTCGAGGGGAGGGTGGCCGCGAAGCGGTCGGGTGGGGTCGGTGCGGCAGCGCGCCAACCTGACCTTGGGCCGCATGAGTGCCTGTGATGCCGCGGACCCGCGTGACCTTCGAAATGCGCCAAAAGGCACGCGCGCTTCGAGTTCGCGCGACCAAAGGCGAATCCCTGCTGTGGTATGAACTGCGCGAAATGAAATCGGCCGGGATGAAATTCCGCCGCCAGTGTCCGATCGAACCTTATATCGTCGACTTCGCTTGCCTAGCGGTAAAGCTGGTCGTTGAAGTCGATGGTGATCTGTATGAACAGGAGAGGGGCAAACGGCACGACGCCGTCCGTGATGCCTATCTGCGATCGCTTGGGTTCGATATATTTCGCGTCGATGAGCCCGATGTCATAAATAGCGCCTGGCATGTCGCACAGGCGGTCAAGAAGAAGGTCGCGCGCATGTCAGCCGACCCCACCCGACCGCTTCGCGGCCACCCTCCCCTCGAGGGGGAGGGGGACGCCGCGCAACCAAAGAGGTTTTGAATGGCCGCCCCCGGCGAGAATCTGCGAGTGAATTCAGACCGTTTGTGGGATTCGATAATAGAGATGGCGAAGATCGGCCCCGGCATTGCCGGCGGCAACAATCGCCAGACCGTTACCGACGAGGACGGCGAAGGGAGGCATCTGTTCAAGCGCTGGTGCGATGAGGCGGGGCTCGAAATGGGCGTCGACGAGATGGGCACGATGTTTGCCCGTCGCGAAGGCACCGACCCCAGCCTGCCGCCGGTCTATGTCGGCAGCCATCTCGATACCCAGCCGACCGGCGGCAAGTATGACGGCGTGCTCGGCGTGCTCGGCGGGCTGGAGGTGGTGCGCTCGCTCAACGATCTCGGCATCAAGACCAAGCACCCGATCGTCGTCACCAACTGGACCAACGAGGAAGGCGCGCGCTTTGCGCCGGCGATGATGGCGTCCGGCGTTTTTGCCGGCGTGCTCGACCAGGCCGACGTCTATTCGCATGTCGACAAGGACGGCAAGAAGTTCGGCGAGGAACTCGAACGCATCGGCTGGAAAGGCACCGAGAAAGTCGGCGAGCGAAAGATCCACGCCTTCTTCGAATTGCATATCGAGCAAGGCCCGATCCTCGAGGACGAGGGCATCGACATCGGTGTCGTCACCCATGGCCAAGGGTTGAAATGGCTGCAGGTGACGCTGACCGGCAAGGAGGCGCATACCGGCTCGACACCGATGCCGAAGCGCCGCAATGCCGGGCTCGGCATGGCGCGGGTGATCGAACTGGTGCACGAAATCGCCATGGACTATCAGCCCGACGCCGTCGGCGCGGTCGGCCACATGGAGGTCTATCCGAACTCGCGCAACATCATCGCCGGACGCACCGTCTTCACCATCGACATCCGCTCGCCGGAAAAGGAGGTGCTGGACGCCATGGACGGCCGCATCCGCGAAGGCATAGACACGATCTGCGACGCGCTCGACATCAAATATCAAATCGATCAGGTCGGCCATTTCGATCCGGTCACCTTCGACGCGGGCTGCGTCAGGGCTGTGCGGGATGCGGCGGAGCGCCTGGGTTATACGCATCGCAATATCGTCTCCGGCGCCGGCCATGATGCCTGCTGGATCAACCGCGTTGCACCCACCGCAATGGTGATGTGTCCCTGCGTCGACGGTCTCAGCCACAACGAGGCGGAGGAAATCACCAAGGAATGGGCGGCGGCGGGTGCGGACGTGCTGTTCCACGCGGTGGTCGACACGGCGGTGATTGTCGAATGATGGGATAGCTGCCGCCTCGCAACGCCGCTCACAAGAAGCGCGACAAGAATAAGGGAACAAGAAAATGTCCAAAGTCATCAAGAACGGCACCATCGTCACCGCCGACCGGACGTGGAAAGCCGATGTGCTGTTCAAGCACGGCAAGATCATCGGCATCGGGCCGGATCTGCGTGGCGACCATGAGTTCGACGCCAGCGGCTGCTATGTGATGCCGGGCGGCATCGACCCGCATACCCATCTCGAAATGCCGTTCATGGGCACCTATTCGGCCGACGATTTTGAATCCGGCACCCGCGCGGCACTTGCCGGCGGCACGACGATGGTCGTCGATTTCTGCCTGCCGGCACCGCAGCAATCGCTGCTCGAGGCCCTGCAGATGTGGGACAACAAGACCTCGAAGGCATCCTGCGATTATTCCTTCCACATGGCGATCACCTGGTGGGGCAAGCAGGTGTTCGACGAGATGGCCACCGTCGTCGACAGGGGCATTACCTCGTTCAAGCATTTCATGGCCTACAAGGGCGCGCTGATGGTCGATGACGACGAGCTCTATTCGTCGTTCCAGCGCTGCGCCGACCTCGGCGCGCTGCCGCTGGTCCATGCCGAGAATGGCGACGTCGTGGCCGCCCTGTCGCAGAAGCTGCTGGCTGCCGGCAACAACGGTCCGGAAGGACACGCCTATTCGCGCCCGCCGGAAGTCGAAGGCGAGGCGACCAACCGTGCCATCATGATCGCCGACATGGCCGGCGTGCCGCTCTATGTCGTGCATGTCTCCTGCGAGCAGGCCCATGAGGCCATCCGCCGGGCACGCCAGAAAGGCATGCGGGTATTCGGCGAGCCGCTGATCCAGCACCTGACGCTGGACGAGAGCGAATATTTCAACAAGGACTGGGACCATGCGGCCCGGCGCGTCATGAGCCCGCCCTTCCGCAACAAATGGCACCAGGATTCGCTGTGGGCCGGCCTGCAGGCCGGGTCGCTGCAAGTGGTGGCGACCGACCATTGTGCCTTCACCACCAAACAGAAGCGCAACGGCGTCGGCGACTTCACCAAGATCCCGAACGGCACGGGCGGGCTCGAGGATCGTTTGCCGGTGCTGTGGACGACCGGCGTCAAAACCGGCCGGCTGACGATGAACGAGTTCGTCGCGGTGACCTCGACCAATATCGCCAAAATCCTCAACATGTACCCGAAAAAGGGGGCCATCGTTGAAGGCGCGGACGCCGACATCCTCGTATGGGACCCCAAGCGCAAGAAGAAGATCACGGCCAAGAAGCAACAGTCGGTGATCGACTACAACGTCTTCGAAGGTTTTGAGGTTACCGGTCTGCCGCGCTTCGTCTTCTCGCGCGGCGAACTGTCGATCGAGGAAAACGAGGTCAAGGCAAAGCTCGGCCATGGCGAGTTCGTCGCTCGCGAGCCGAACGCAGCGGTCAACCGGGCGCTGTCGACGTGGAAGGAAATTTCCGCCCCGCGCAAGGTGGAACGGACAGGCATCCCGGCGACGGGCGTCTGAGCTTGGCAAGCCACGGAGCGATTATCTCAATGGCCGCGGTGATCCTTGCCGCCGAGCCGGCGGCGGCTGACGTCCTTGCCGGCTCCTTTGGCAATGAGGTCGGTTGCGTTGGTGTACGGCTCGGTTATCAGGACCGCGACGATTATGTCGTGCTGACCGCCGACGGCATCGAAACCTATGGCAGCGGCTGCCAGTTCGCACAGCGATTGACGACGGCGCCTGGCACCCTGTTGTTGAGCTCCACCTGTTTCGCCGAGGGCGAGGAGGGGACGACCACGGATGTCGTCAAGGTCATCAACAAAGGAGGGGACGGTTTCTTCGTGACCATTCCCGGCCTTGAGGAGGTAGGGCCGCTGAAATCATGTTCTTGAAGGTGCCGATGACGGCCGCTGCCTCGATGCCGGCGTCAGGCGACCAACCCGTCCAGTTCCGGCAGCAGGACGACGCTTTCCTGTTCGTTGGGGTCGGTGCGGGCGATGACCGCCGAGGCGGGGCTGTCGCTGAGATTGGCTGGCAGATGCGGCACGCCGGGGGGAATATAGAAAAGATCGCCGGCCTTGACCACGATATGCTGTTCGAGCCGGGCGCCATACCAGGTATGGACTTCGCCGGAGAGCACATAGATCGCGGTTTCATGGTTTTCGTGCATATGCGCCTTGGCGCGGGCGCCCGGCGGCATGGTCAGCAGATGCATGCAGATGCCGGAGGAGCCGACTGTTTCGGCGGCGATACCGGCGAAATAACTCAGGCCCTGCTTGCCTTCATAAGAGCTTTCAGGGCGGATAAGATGACAAGTCGGTTCGGGCGACATCGGGGCAACTCCGGGCGTCTATCTGATCGGACAAGGGCGTAGGACCGGGGCGAGTAGGACCGGGGCGACTAGAACCGGGGCGAGTAGGACTGGGCGAGTGGAAAGCAACATCGCGGTAAAATCAACGGGATTCCGGCCGGCGCAGCAGTGGCCGGAAGCGGCAGGCTACGGCCGATGACGGGAGCATCGCCAGCCGTTGTTTCGGCAAGCAAGCTTTGCCTGACCTTCCAGACCAATGATGGTCCGGTGCAGGCGCTGTCGAACGTCGACCTGACGATCGGCAAGGGCGAATTCGTGTCCTTCATCGGGCCCTCCGGCTGCGGCAAGACGACCTTGCTGCGGGTCATCGCCGATCTGGAGAAGCCGACATCGGGAGCCATCTCCGTCAACGGCATGACGCCCGAGCAGGCGCGCCAGAGCCGCGCCTATGGCTATGTCTTCCAGGCGGCCGCGCTTTATCCGTGGCGCACGATCGAGCGCAATGTGGCGCTGCCGCTCGAGATCATGGGCCTGTCCAGGGCGGAGCAGGCCGCTCGCATCAAGCGCACCCTCGACCTCGTCAACCTCAGCGGCTTCGAGAAGAAATACCCCTGGCAGCTTTCGGGCGGCATGCAGCAGCGCGCCTCGATCGCACGGGCGCTCGCCTTCGACGCCGATCTTTTGTTGATGGACGAGCCATTCGGCGCGCTGGACGAGATCGTGCGCGACCACCTCAACGAACAGCTGCTGGAGCTTTGGGAACGGACCAACAAGACCATCTGCTTCGTCACCCATTCGATCCCCGAGGCGGTCTATCTGTCGACGCGCATCGTCGTCATGTCGCCACGGCCGGGGCGTGTCAGCGACGTCATAGAATCGACGCTGCCGAAAAAGCGGCCGCTCGATATCCGCGAGACGCCGGAGTTTCTGGCCATCGCGGCACGGGTGCGCGACGGGCTGAGGGCAGGGCACAGCTATGATGATTAAGGGGGATGAACTCCCTCCTCTCCTCAGCGGGGAGAGGGTGGCCGGAGCGAAGCGGAGGTCGGGTGAGGGGGCGGCTAACCACGCCTTCGTCATCCTACGGCGGAGCAGCCGCGAAGCGGCGTGCGCAGACCCTGGGATCCATGCCGTGACGTCGGCCGAAGGGCGCAAGCGCTCGAGAATAAGCGCCACTCGGAGGGATGCGCAGGGAGCCGTTTTCAGCACCGCTCCGGAGCGGAAAGGTAACGGCATGGATCCCAGGGTCTGCGCCGCGTCGCTTCGCTCCTTGCTTCGCCCTAGGATGACGAAGGCGGGGTTGGGCGCTCCCTTTGCGCACGCCGCTTCGCGGCTGCTCGGCCCCAGGAAGACGAAAGAAACGATTGCCGGGGCGAAAGTACCCGGCCTCCGCTTCGCTCCGGCCACCCTCTCCCCGTCGGGGAGAGCAGGGCGTGTACCTGGCGAGGCCTGCTAAATGGACTCGTTTCGCGACAAGCTTGTTCCGGTGGCCTCGATCCTCCTGGGCGTCGTCGTCGTTTGGTACGTTATGGCCGTCATCCTCAACATGCCGTTCCAGCGCGATCTCGACCGCCGCGCCAATCAGACCCCGGGCGTTGTGGAATTCATCGGCAAGACGCTGGCGCAACCGAAGCCGACGCTGCCGGCGCCGCATCAGGTGGCGGTGAATTTTTTCGAGAATACCTTTTTGCGCAGCATCACCTCGAACCGCAGCCTTGTCTACAATGCCTGGGTTACGCTGTCGTCGACGCTGCTCGGCTTCGCCTTCGGCACCGCGCTCGGCATCGTCATTGCCGTCGGCATCGTGCATGTGGCGACGCTCGACCGCAGCCTGATGCCGTGGATCATCGCCTCGCAGACCATTCCGATCCTGGCGGTGGCGCCGATGATCATTGTCGTGCTGGCGGCGGTCGGCATCACCGGGCTGATCCCGAAAGCGCTGATCTCGACCTATCTGTCGTTCTTCCCGGTGGCGGTCGGCATGGTGAAGGGACTTCGCTCGCCAGAGCTTACGCACCTCGACCTGATGCACACCTACAATGCCAGTCCCTCGCAGACCTTCTGGAAATTGCGGGTGCCGGCTTCGGTGCCGTTCCTGTTCACCTCGATGAAGGTGGCGGTGGCCGCCAGCCTGGTCGGCGCCATCGTCGGCGAGCTGCCGACCGGCGCCGTCGCCGGTATCGGCGCCAAACTGCTCGCCGGCGCCTATTACAGCCAGACGATCGACATCTGGTCGGCGCTGGTTGCGGGGTCGGTGGTCGCGGCGCTGCTGGTGATGGTCGTCGGCATTGCCGGGCGCCTCGTCGACCGCGCCATGGGCGGGAGGCCGGCATGAGCTCGCTCCTGAGTCTTTCCTCAATCACGCCTCGATCCTGGCAAGGGTATGCCGCTATTGTCCTTCTTGTCGGCGCGCTGCTTGTTTGGCCGCTCGTCAGTGCCACGCCCGGTTACGGCATGGCGGCTACGGTTTCGATTTTCATTTTGCTGCTCGTGGCAATCGAGGCCGACAACTTTCCACCGATGATCGGGGTGGTATTGTTGTTCCTTGGCGCGCACGGCGCGGCGTGGATGCTGCTCGCCGGCATAACCGGCAATGAGGGCAGCGCTCGTGGCTCGTTCTATCTGCTGCTCGTCGCGGCGTGGCTTTTGGCCTGGCGCTGCGTAACGGTCTTGTCGTCGTTTCGCCCGACATCGCGCTGGGCGTCAACCGCCTTGCGCCTGATCATTCCGGCCATCTTCGGCGCCTGGATCCTGATCATCTGGGAAGCGGTGACGCGTGGTGCCGGCATTCCCTTCATCCTGTTGCCGCCGCCAAGCGCCATCGGTGCGCGCATCGTCGGCTCGCTGCCGGTGCTGGGGGCCGATGTCAGGCAGACCATCTTCAAGGCGGTGATCTTCGGCTATGTGGTGGGCAGCGGCGCCGGCTTCCTCGTTGCCATCGCCGCCGACCGCGTGCCGTTCCTGCGGCGCGGGCTTTTGCCGATCGGCAATATGGTGTCGGCGCTGCCGATCATCGGCGTCGCGCCGATCATGGTGATGTGGTTCGGCTTCGACTGGCAGTCGAAGGCAGCGGTGGTCATCATCATGACCTTTTTCCCGATGCTGGTGAACACCGTCGCCGGGCTTGCCGCCTCCGGCCATATGGAGCGCGACCTGATGCGCACCTATGCCTCGAGCTACTGGCAGACGCTGTTCAAGCTGCGGTTGCCGGCGGCAGCACCCTTCATCTTCAACGCGTTGAAGATCAATTCGACGCTGGCGCTGATCGGCGCCATCGTCGCCGAGTTCTTCGGCACGCCGGTGGTCGGCATGGGATTCCGCATTTCGACGGAAGTCGGGCGGATGAACATCGACATGGTGTGGGCGGAAATCGCAGTTGCAGCACTTGCGGGTTCGGTCTTTTATGGCGTGGTCGCTCTTCTCGAGAGAGCAATCACGTTTTGGCATCCCTCTGTCCGTGGTGGATAGGGGCGGTGGGTTTAGGGCGCTAACTTCAGAGGGTAAAAACATGAAAAGACTTGTTGTTTCGATGCTGGCCGGCGCAATGTCGCTTGCCGCGTTCCAGGCGATAGCCGCGGACAAGGTGACGCTGCAGCTGAAATGGGTCACGCAGGCACAGTTCGCCGGCTATTATGTCGCCAAGGCCAAGGGCTTCTATGAAGCCGAGGGCCTCGACGTAGAGATCAAGCCCGGTGGCCCGGACATCGCACCGGAGCAAGTCATTGCCGGCGGCGGCGCCGACGTCATCGTCGACTGGATGGGCGGTGCGCTGGCTGCACGCGAAAAGGGCGTTCCGCTGGTCAACATCGCCCAGCCGTTCAAGAAGGCCGGCATGGAGTTGGTCTGTCCGAAGGACGGCCCTGTCAAGACCGAAGCCGACTTCAAGGGCCATACGCTGGGCGTCTGGTTCTTCGGCAACGAATATCCGTTCTATGCCTGGATGAACAAGCTTGGCCTGAAGACCGATGGCGGGCCGGACGGCGTCACCGTGCTCAAGCAGAGCTTTGACGTGCAGCCGCTGATCCAGAAGCAGGCGGATTGCATTTCGGTCATGACCTATAACGAGTACTGGCAGCTCATCGACGCCGGCTACAAGCCGGAAGAGCTGACCGTCTTCAACTATTCCGCCATGGGCAACGATCTGCTCGAAGACGGCCTCTATGCCCTAGAGGACAAGCTCAAGGATCCGGCCTTCGAGGACAAGATGGTGCGTTTCGTGCGGGCTTCGATGAAGGGTTGGAAATACGCCGTCGACAATTCCGACGAGGCGGCCGGCATCGTCATGGACAATGGCGGCCAGGACGAGAACCACCAAAAGCGGATGATGGGCGAAGTCGCCAAGCTGATCGACAATGCCGATGGCAAGCTCGATCCGGCGACCTACGAGCGCACCGCCAAGGCGCTGCTCGACCAGAAGATCATCAGCAAGGAGCCGACCGGCGCCTACACGACGGCGATCACTGACGAGGCCATCAAATAGGGCTGTCAAACTGGCTTGTAGCGGAAAAAGGGGCGGGCGCCCGCCCCTTTTTTAGCGGGATGTAAAATGAACGTTACCCGCGGAAACATCTGCTCGCAAAATCGTTGTGCCGGTGCATCCAACTCAGGGGTGCCACAACGGAGGTTTCCATGCGCATCCACTCCTTCACGCCGATGCTTTCGGCGCTGGCCATTTCTGCAGCCATTTTCTCTGCTTCACCGGCCCTGGCCGAAACCGTAAAGATGACTGCGACGCTCGATGGTGCTCAGCAGAGCCCGCCTGTGACCACGAAGGGCAAGGGCACCGCCACGCTCAGGTTCAACACCGCCACCAAGAAACTCAGCTGGACGGTGAGATATTCCGGCCTCAGCGGGCCGGCGACGGCCGCACATATTCACGGCCCGGCGGCAAAGGGTCAAAACGCCGATCCGGTGGTACCGTTCGAAGGCAAGCTGAAGAGCCCGATCAAGGGTTCGGCGACATTGACCGATGCCCAGGCCACCGATCTTGAGGCCGGCAAATATTACGTCAACATCCACACCAAGAAAAATCCGGACGGGGAGATCCGCGGGCAGATCGAGAAGGCGGCGGCGACGATGTAGCACAAGCCATTCCGCCGACGGAAGGGGCGGACGACCGCCCTTTCCGTCGGATTACGACTTGTCGCGTATTTGCGTCATCGTGCGGGTTGGCGTGATGGCTTCGGGGTCGAGCCTGATCTCTACGATCGACGGCTTGCCGCTGGCCCGCGCTCGCTCGAAGGCCACCGCGAAGTCGGCGGTCTTTTCCACCGTCTCGCCATGGCCGCCATAGGCGCGGGCCAAAGCGGCAAAGTCGGGATTCTTCAAATCCGTGGCGACGACACGGCTGGGATATTCGCGCTCCTGATGCATGCGGATGGTGCCGTAAATGCCGTTGTTGATGACGATGACGATGATCGGCAGCCCGTATTGCACGGCGGTGGCGAATTCCTGGCCGTTCATCAGGAAACAGCCGTCGCCGGCAAAGGCGATCACGTCGCGGTCGGGGAAAAGCTGCTTGGCGGCGACGGCCGCCGGCGTGCCGTAACCCATCGAGCCGGATGTGGGTGCTGCCTGCGTGCCGAAACGCCGGAAGCGATGGTAACGATGCACCCAGGTGGCGTAGTTGCCGGCGCCATTGGTGAGGATGGCGTCGTCCGGCAGCATCGTTTCCAGGTAATTCATGATCGGCCCCATCTGCACGGCGCCGGGGCCGCTCTCCGGAGGCGTCGACCAGTCGAGATAGGCGGCGTGCAGCTTGGCTGCCTCCGCCGCCCACACCGGCGTTGCGGCCGGCTTGCGGTTGGCAAAGGCTTCAACGAAAGCGGCAGGCGAGGCATTGATCGCCAGCGTCGGCCGGTAGACGCGGCCGAGCTCGCTGGCGTCGGCATGGATATGGACCAGCGTCTGGTCCGGGTAGGGGCTCTTCAGCAGCGTGTAGTCGGATGACGGCATCTCGCCCATGCGGCCGCCGATCAGCAGCACAAGGTCGGCCTGCTTGATGGCGGTTGCTATTTTGGGATTGATGCCGATGCCGATATCGCCGGCATAGTTCGGGTGGAGATGGTCGAACAGCATCTGGCGGCGGAAGGAGCAGCCGACCGGCAGCGACCAGGCTTCGGCTATCGTCCGCATCCGTGCAACGGCCTGCGCGTCCCAGCGTGTTCCGCCAAGGATGACGAATGGCCGCTTTGCCTTATTGAGCAGCTCTTCCAGCGCATCGAGCTCGACTTCGCCAGGCCGCGTCTCGACAAGGGTGTAATGCCGGGCTTCCGGTGCCTCGGCGAGGCTGGTCAGCATATCCTCGGGCAGTGAGATGACGACCGGGCCGGGGCGGCCGGACGTCGCCACCGAAAAAGCGCGCGTGACGAATTCGGGGATGCGTGCGGCATCGTCGATTTCGACCACCCATTTGGCGATATCGCCGAAGAACCTGACGTAGTCGACCTCCTGGAAGGCCTCGCGCCCCTTGGCGTGGCTGGCGACCTGGCCGATGAACAGGATGAGGGGGACTGAATCCTGCATGGCGATGTGGATGCCGGCCGAGGCATTGGTGGCGCCTGGGCCGCGGGTGACGAAGCAGATGCCGGGCTTGCCGGTCAGCCGGCCATGGCAGTCGGCCATCATCGCGGCGCCACCCTCCTGGCGGCAGACGATGGTGCGGATTGGCGAGTCGTGCAGCGCGTCGAGCACCGCGAGATAGGATTCGCCCGGCACGCAATAGATACGGTCCGTTCCGTTGGCTTCGAGCGCATCGACGATGAGTTGTCCGCCGGTCTTCATTTTCCTGACCTCTCCAGCTCGGCAAGGATTTCTTCGGTGTGTTCGCCGAGACGCGGCGAGGGCCGCTCATAGACCAGCGGCGTGCCGGACATGACCATCGGCGCCCGCACGGAAGGCAGGAGATTGCCATGGCCGTCATCGAGGTCGAGCCGCATGCCGCGCGCGATGGTCTGCGGGTCGGCAAACATCTGGCCGATGTTGTTGATCGGGCTAGCCGGCACGCCGGCCGTCTCGAGCCTGGCCAGCAGCGGGTCGCGATCGAAGGCTTTCAGCGCTTCGATCATATGCTCGCGCAGCTTTGCCCGGTTGGCGACGCGGGCGGGATTGGTGGCGAAATCAGGGTTCGACGCCAGCTCGTCTAGCCCGACGGCAGCGCAGAACTTTGCGAACTGGCCGTCATTGCCGACCGCCAGGATGATGTGGCCATTCTTCACCGTCACCACTTCGTAGGGCGCGATGTTCATATGCGCGTTGCCCATCTGCACCGGCGACTGTCCGGAGACGAGATAGTTGAGGTTCTGGTTGCCGAGCGTCGAGATCTGGGTGTCGTAGAGCGCCATGTCGATATGCTGGCCTTCGCCGGTCTTCTCGGCATGGCGAAGCGCCGCCTGGATTGCAATGACCGAATAAAGCCCGGTGAAAACATCTGAAATAGCCACGCCCGCTTTTTGCGGCTCGCGGCCGGCTTCGCCGGTGATCGACATCATGCCGGCCATGCCCTGGATGATGAAATCGTAGCCGGCGCGCGGCGCGTACGGTCCCGACTGGCCAAAACCTGTGATCGAGCAATAGATCAGCCGCGGGTTGATTTTCTTCAGGCTGTCATAGTCGAGGCCGTATTTCTTCAGTCCGCCGACCTTGAAGTTTTCGATCAGGACATCCGATGTCGCGACCAGCCGGCGCACCGTCTCGGCGCCCTCGGGCGTCGAGAAATCGATGGCGATGGAGCGCTTGCCACGGTTGCAGGAATGGTAATAAGCGGCCGAAAGGTTCTCGCCGTCATGGCCGATGACGAAGGGCGGTCCCCATTTGCGGGTGTCGTCGCCGCCGTCCGGGCTCTCGACCTTGATCACGTCAGCGCCGAGATCGGCAAGCAGCTGCCCGGCCCATGGCCCGGCGAGGATGCGTGCGAGTTCGATGACGCGGATGCCTTTGAGCGGAGGCTCAGTCATGGATCACCGTGGTTGATCGAAAGCGCAGCCTCTATCAACCCCGCGCGCCGCTGTCACGGCCCTTGCGATGGGCCAACCGTTACGGCGCCCTCAGCACGCGGTCGGCCCAGAGCGCAAAATCCTCCATGATGATGTCTCGGTTGATCTCGTTCAGGCTTTCGTGGCGGGTTTTGGCGTAAACCTTTGAAACGAGATTCGAAAAGCCCATCATGTGCATCCGGCCGGCGAGATGGCTGACCGCCTTGCCGCCGTCGGAGGCCGGATCCTGCTCGCCGCCGACCAGATTGACGAACAGGTCGCGCCGCACGCCGGAAAAATTGCGGTCGCTGCCGCAATGCAGCGCCATCTTGACGATGTCCTGCCACATCGACACCGACGCATCCCAGCCGCAAAGCGGATCGGCGATATATTTCTCGACTTCAACGGCATCCCGCGTCAACCAGTCGAACGGCGTCCGGCGATTGGGCACCGCCTTGCCCCAAGCCCGGAACGTCAGCCGGGGTAGCAAGCGCGACGGCACGTCTGAGCCAAGCCGGAACTTTTCCCAACCAAGCACGCCCAGCGCGATCTGGCCGAGCAGTCCGGCCGAGAAATTGCCGTTCCAGATCGCGGCGGCATGGATACGCGCCGAGTGGCGGAGGACAAAGTTCAGCGCGACCGACGCGCCCAAGGAGTGACCGAAGGTGATGACCGGCAGGCCCGGCTGTTCCCTGGCGATGAGATCGTGGACGGCGGCGACATCGGCGATGACCTTCGCACCGCCATCTGCATCGGCGAACCTGCCATGTGGCGCGTCGGGCGCCTTGGTGGCGCCGTGGCCACGGTGGTCGTGCGCGTAGACCTGGTAGCCGCGCTCGCCAAGGAAATCGGCGAAGCGGGCATAGCGCGCGGCGTGCTCGGCCAGCCCGTGGTTGATCTGGACGATTGCGCGCGGCTGGCCTGTGGCGTGTTTCACATAAAGGTTGAGCTCGGCGCCGGTCGGCGATCGAAGCACAAGCTGTTGGTCGAATGACATCGCCGCGTCGTCTCCAACGCCCCGACACGATACCGGACGCGAGATTTGTTTGCGCCGGCGCCGGTTTTGCGTCAATCCGGCGTGACCGATTTGCGCGCCGACGTTTACCGCACGTTCGCAATTCTGACATGGTGGCAGCGGCAGTCTGTTGCCGCAGTTTTTCAGCCGAGGACCCTTATGCGGACAGGTTTTGTTTTCGGATTGGCGCTTGCGGCCGTACTGCTTGCCGGCGCGGCGCGGGCCGATGTGAAGATGACCGGCTCTTTCGTCGCCGATGCTGCCTGTCCGGCAACGCAGGCGATCAAGAGCGGCAAGAACCCCGGCAACATATCGACCGCGACTGGTCAGAGCTACGATCTGCTGGCCGGCAACAAGGACGCGCCCACGCATTATCTCATTCGCGTGCCGGGCGCCGATCCGGAGCGCCGCTGGGTCAAGATCGGCTGCGGCCATGTTTCGGGCGGCAGCGCCTCGACGATGCCGGCTGCACCGGCGCCTGCCGAGCCGAACAAGCCATCGGCGTCCGGAAAACCGGAATATGTCCTCGCGCTGAGCTGGCAGCCGGCTTTCTGCGAGACCAAATCCAGCAAGGCCGAATGCCGGGCGCAGACCGCCGCCGGTTTCGATGCGATCCACTTCACCTTGCATGGGTTGTGGCCGCAACCGAATGGAAATTTCTATTGCCAGGTCGCGGCAAGCGACAGAGCGAACGACGATCCGGCGCACTGGCGGGATTTGCCGCCGGTCGCGCTGGACCCGAATACGCGGTCGGAACTCGACCAGGTGATGCCGGGCACCGCATCCGCCCTCGAAAGGCATGAGTGGATCAAGCACGGCACCTGCTACGGAAAGAGCCAGCAGGAGTATTTCTCCGACGCCTTGAACCTGATCCGCGCGGTGAATGCGTCGCCGGTGCGCGATCTCTTCACCAGGAACATCGGCAAGCAGCTGACATCCGACCAGATACGGAGCGCCTTCGACAGCGCCTTCGGCAAAGGCGCGGGCGACCGGGTTCGCGTATCCTGCGTGGTCGATCCTTCGAGCGGCAGGCGGCTGATTGGCGAGCTGACGCTCGGCCTGGCCGGCCCGATCGCGTCGAACTCTTCGCTCGGTGCCCTGCTGCTCGCCTCGGCGTCGACAGCCAAGGCCGGCTGCCCGAAGGGCACGGTCGATGCCGTCGGGTTCCAGTAGGGCGCTGGCGGTTTCGCTCGGCCCGTTGGCGCTACGTGCCGGCGCTGCGCTCCGGCCTGGTCCATGTGTTGCGGCCGTCTGCTTCGTCGCCGCCAGGTTCGCCGACAACGCGATCGCGCCCAGTCGATTTGGCCTTGTAAAGACGCTGGTCGGCCAGCGCAAAGAGATCGGCAAGGCAACGGGTCGTCTCGCTGACCGTCGAGATGCCGGCGCTGACGGTGATGTCGAATCGGCTGGTGCTCGCGGACGTCTTGACCGCTTGCCTGACGGTTTCGCCCAGCAGTCTGGCGAGCGGCTGCGGACGCCAGCCGAGGATGGCGAATTCCTCGCCGCCGATCCTGAACAATTGATCTTCGGTCCCGACAAGTTCGCCAAGCAAAATCGCCAGCGCTTTCAGCACCTTGTCGCCCTCGGCATGGCCGAAGCGGTCGTTGATCGATTTGAAGTGGTCGACATCGATGATCAGCAGGCTGAGCGGCCTGGCGGTTCGCAGGCTGGTTGCCACGGCGGCCTCGCCATCGCTGTCGAAGCGACCCCTGTGCAGCAGGCCGGTGAGGCCGTCGCGACCGACATGCTCGACCAGCGCTTCATAGCGCTCGCGATAGGTCAGCGTATCAAAAAGGTCGGAAAGCCCGCGCGGCGCCGGCACCTGCCGCGCCTCGAACCACCTGATATAGGCGACCAGCATGGTGCTGTAGACCAGGGCCGCTGCCATCTTGGCGAACCAGCCGCCGAAGAACACCGCGACCGGCGCACCGGTGACGAAATGCAGCGCCGTAAAAAAACCTGCCTGGTCGAAGGTGAGCACGCATGCGACGGAGACCAGGATGCGGGTGAAAAGCGCCTTGCGCAGATATTTGCCGAGCTTTTCATAGAGCAGGATGATCAGGATGGCGTCGACGAACAGCAGCGTCGTGCCCCACACCATCAGCCAGCCCATCTCGTCGATGAAGCCGATGTCGAGAAGCTTGCCGTCGGGCAGCGGTGCGATCTCGTGCAGGCGAAGGATCAGCACGAGCCCGATCATAAGGGCATTGCCGAGCAGCAGGCCGTAGATGGGTTGCCGGACGGTTGCCGCATCCTCCTTGATGTAGAGCAACAGAAGCATGACCAGCTTGCCGGAAAACAGCACGGCCGAACCCGGCGACACCACGCCGAACGGCAGCGCGACGTAGAAGACGCTGGCGAGATAGGTTTCCAGGAAATGCATGACGCCAAGGGCGCAGACAAAGACGCCGAGGCCGATGCGGCCCCTGAACCGGAAGAGCGTGACCATGATGCCGAAATAGAGCACCGCTTCGGCAAAAAGCAGGAAACTGTTCAGCACGGCCCGATCTCTCCCCGAAATCGCGGCTGCCGGCGATTTCCCATCCAACATTGTTTTGACGCGGAATGGTTAACCGGAGCTTTCGCCCGGGCGCCGGCACGAAATGAAGCGGCTAAGCGTTTGCGGGTGCGACCAAATCCGCTTGGGGCCAAAACTGTTTGCCGTTCGGGGCCGCATCGCTTACATAGCGCCCAACTCAATCCGACATCAGTCGACTTTTCAGGGAAAGCGCGCGTGGCACGCCAGTTCATCTATCACATGGCCGGCCTCAACAAGGCCTACGGCACCAAGAAGGTGCTCGAGAACATCCATCTGTCCTTCTACCCGGACGCCAAGATCGGCATCCTCGGCCCCAACGGCGCCGGCAAGTCAACGATACTCAAGATCATGGCCGGCATCGACAAGGAGTGGAGCGGCGAGGCCTGGCTGGCCGAGGGTGCTACCGTCGGTTACCTGGCGCAGGAGCCGGCGCTCGATCCGAACAAGAACGTGTTCGAAAACGTCATGGAAGGCGTCGCCGCCAAGACCGCCATCATCGAGCGCTACAACGAATTGATGATGAACTATTCCGACGAGACGGCGGACGAGTCGGCCAAGCTGCAGGACGAGATGGACCGGCTCAACCTGTGGGATCTCGAACAGCAGGTCGAGATGGCGATGGAGGCGCTCGGCTGCCCGCCCAAGGAGGCCGATGTCACCAAGCTATCGGGCGGCGAGCGCCGTCGCGTCGCGCTCTGCCAACTGTTGCTGCGCCAGCCCGACCTTCTGCTGCTCGACGAGCCGACCAACCATCTCGACGCCGAGACGACGGCGTGGCTGGAAAAGCATCTGCGCGCCTATCCGGGCGCGGTGATGATCATCACTCACGACCGCTACTTCCTCGACAATGTCACCGGCTGGATCCTTGAGCTCGATCGCGGCCGCGGCATCCCGTACGAAGGCAACTACACCAAATATCTCGAAGCCAAGGCCAAACGGCTCAAGCAGGAAGGCCGCGAGGACGACGCGCGCCAGCGGGCGATCGGCCGCGAGCGCGAGTGGATCCAGTCGAGCCCGAAAGCCCGGCAGACCAAGTCGAAAGCCCGTATCCAAGCGTTTCAGGACCTGCTGGATGCCGCCGACAAGCGGCGCCCGAGCGACACGCAGATTGTCATTCCGCATGGCGAGCGGCTCGGCAATGTGGTGATCGAGGTCGAGGGCCTGTCGAAGGGCTTTGGCGACACGCTGTTGATCGACGATCTCGAATTCAAGCTGCCGCCGGGCGGCATCGTCGGCGTCATCGGCCCGAACGGCGCCGGCAAGACGACGCTGTTCCGCATGATCACCGGCCAGGAAAAGCCGGACGCCGGCACCATCCGCGTCGGCGAGACGGTCAAGCTCGGTTACGTCGACCAGAGCCGCGACGCCCTCGACCCGACCAAGACTGTCTGGGAAGAGATCTCGGGCGGCGCCGAAGTGGTCAAGCTCGGCAAGTTCGAAGCCAACACCCGCGCCTATTGCGCGTCGTTCAATTTCCGCGGCGGCGACCAGCAGCAGAAGGTCGGCAACCTGTCCGGCGGGCAGCGCAACCGCGTGCATCTGGCCAAGATGCTGAAGACCGGCGGCAATGTGCTGCTGCTCGATGAACCGACCAACGATCTCGATACGGAAACGCTGGCGGCACTCGAAGACGCGCTGGAAAACTTCGCCGGCTGCGCCGTCATCATCTCGCACGATCGCATGTTCCTCGACCGGTTGGCGACACATATCCTCGCTTTCGAGGGCGACAGCCATGTCGAATGGTTCGAGGGCAATTTCGAGGATTACGAGCAGGACAAGATCCGCCGCCTCGGCCCGGAAGCGGTCAACCCGCACAGGATGACATATAAGCGGCTGACGCGGTAGGGAACGGATTGGTTGCAAGCATTCCAGGCTGCTCGTAGAATTACCGGAAGGAGACAAACATGCTTAATGTGGAACTTCCTACCGCGCTGGAAAAACGCCTCGAGATCGTGGCAAGGAAAACTGGCCGGACAAAACACGACGTAGTCGTTGAGGCCATTGTCGAGCAAATTCAAGATTTGGAGGACGGACTAATCGCCCTCGAGCGCCTTAACGATGGTGAAGGTGAATGGCTTTCTCTGGCCGAAGTTAAGGGACGACTGGGATTGGACGATGCAAGCGACCGCAGTGACGGCTGACCGTGTGGACAATTCGTGTCGAGAAGCGTGCACTGAAGGATATCTCCAGATTGCAAAGGTCCGATCAGCGTCGGATTGTCGACTTCCTGGAAAACAGGCTCGCCCCGCGCGATAATCCACGCGAACTTGGCGAAGCGCTAACAGGACCGCTTGCGGGGCTCTGGAAATATCGTGTGGGTTCATTCCGAATTCTGACAAGGATTGACGATAGCGCTGTAGCAATTTGGGTGGTTCAAGTCGGCGACCGTCGCGAGGTCTATCGATGAATACAGTCGCTAAAGTAAGACCCGACTGGTCCGCCGCCCTCTACCTGAAATTCGAGGATGAGCGCACCCGCCCGGCGCGCGATCTCGTTGCGCAGGTGCCGGTGCGGGAACCGCGCCAAGTGGTGGACATTGGCTGCGGGCCCGGCAATTCGACCGAATTGCTGGTCGAGCGCTGGCCGCAGGCGCAGGTCAGCGGCTTCGACACTTCGCCCGACATGATCGAGAAGGCGAGGGCGCGCCTGCCCGGCGTCAGCTTTGGCTTGGCGGATGCGGCGGCGTGGCAGCCGACGGAACCCGTCGACGTGATCTTTGCCAATGCGGTGTTTCAATGGCTGCCGGAGCATCCGGCGGTCTTCCAGCGGCTGATGGGATTTTTGGCGCCCGGTGGCGCGCTTGCCGTGCAGATGCCGGACAATATGGCCGAGCCATCACACCGGCTGATGCGGGAGACCGCGGCGGAGGGGCCGTTCGCCGAAAAGCTCGGCGACGCTGCCCGCGCGCCGCTGCCGCCGGTCGCGTTCTATTACGACCTTTTGTCGCCATTTTCGGACCGGCTCGATATCTGGCACACGATCTACAACCATCCGCTGGCCGATGCCGAGGCGATCGTCGAATGGGTGAAGTCGACGGGGCTGAAGCCGTTCCTCGATCCGCTCAATCAAGACGAGCGACGGCTTTTTCTCAAGCTCTACACGGCAAGGATCGCCAAGGCCTATCCGAAGGCGGCGAACGGCAAGGTGCTGCTGCGCTTTCCCAGGCTCTTCGTCGTCGCGCGGCGTTCCGCTTAGCCACGGCAATCGCTTGAGATTTTGCGGCGCCGTTTTCCGGACGGCGCTGAGTTCGAAGTGGCGGTCTCCCCCAACAAGGTTCGTCGGAAGCGATTGCACTGAGGCGATGCACGGCGGCGCTTGATCCGGTTTCGCCGCCATGCATGTCAGGCGCGCACAATCGTGATCTTTTGCCTCGGGCACTTGATTTAAGCCGGCGTAAACAGGCTAGGTGCGAAAACTGTTGCGCTGCGTTCTCGCAGCGCCCAAATGAAGCCGCAACGCCTGCGCACGGGACGAACTGGAAATGCATCGCGTCATCATCAGCGGCATCGGCGTTGAAATCCCCGAAGCTTCGATCACCAATGAGGAACTCGTCGCCAGCTTCAACAGCTGGGTGGACATGGAGAACGTCCGCCGGGAAGTATCGGGCGAGCCGCTGCTGCAGAAATCGGACAGTGCCTTCATCGTCCATGCCTCGGGCGTCCAGACCCGCCATGTCATCGAACGGGAGGGCATCCTCGACCCGACCCGCATGGCGCCGCGCTTCCCGGCCCGGCCCGACGATGCGCTGTCGCTGGAAGCCGAGTTCGGCATCGCCTCGGCCAGCAAGGCGCTCGATCATGCCGGGCTGAAACCCGGGGATATCGACCTGGTGATCTGCTCGGCCTCGCACCATCAGCGGCCCTATCCGGCGATCGCCATCGAAATGCAGCAGGCGCTGGGGACGAAAGGCGCCGGCTTCGACATGGGGCTTGGCTGCTCGTCGGCGGCGGCGGCGTTGCACATTGCGGTCAATCTGGTGCGGGCAGGGGCGCACAAACGCGTGCTGGTGACGACGCCGGAGATCATCACCGGGCATCTCAATTTTCGCGACCGGCAGACGCATTTCATCTTCGGCGACGCGTCCGTGTCGATGATCGTCGAGGGGCTCGCCCAGGGCGAGAAGCGGCCGGGGCGCTTCGAGGTGCTCGACACGCGCACCTGGACGCAGATGTCGAACAGCATCCGCACCAATCTCGGTTACTATACCCGCGCCACCCAGGAAGATCCGTACATGGTCGATCTGGAAGGCAATCTGATCAAGCAGATCGGCAACAAGGTGTTCAAGGAAGTCACCGTCGCTGGCCACAAGTTCATCGTCGAATTCCTGGCTGAGCACGGGCTGACGCCGCAAGCGATCCGGCGCTTCTGGCTGCATCAGGCGAATGCGCGGATGAACGCCATGATCCTGAAACTGTCGTTCGGCCATGACGTCGACCATGACCGCGCACCGATGGTGCTGGAGCGCCTCGGCAACACCGCCGCCGCCGGGGCCATCGTCGCCCTGTCGGAGAACCATGCCGATATGAAGGCCGGCGACTACGGCCTGCTCTGCGCCTTCGGCGCCGGCTACTCGATCGGCGGCGCGCTGTTGCGCATGCTCTGACTATTTCGGCGCGAACGGCACCAGCATTGGAACGCGTCTGCTGTACTCCTCATAGGCGGTCCCGAGTTCGCCGCGCAGAAAACGCTCCTCCAGCCTTGCCGTCATGACGATGCCTGCGGTGAGAAGAATGGCACCGGCGACGCCCCAGACGGTGCCTTTCGCCGCCATGGTAGCGAGGATCGCCAGTAGCAGCCCGGTGTAGATAGGATGGCGGACCAGCCGGTAGGGACCGGTGTCGATGACGCGGTGTGCGGCCTTGGCTGTCACCGTGCCCGACCACAGCCGGCCGAGATGCAGCCGCGCCCACCAGGCAAATGCCAGGCCGGCGGCAATCAGCGCGACGCAGATCCACGCTCCGGCAAGGTTCGCCGTCCAAAGCCTCAGCGGGCCGGCATAGCCGTGCGCCGGGATGAAGAGCAGGATCGTGCCAACCACCAGCATCGCCCGGTAGGGCAGTTCGGCCTCCAAGCCGGCGCGTTTTTCGGCCCGGTCGGCCCAGAAGGCGGCCGCGGCGCATGACACAACCCAGAGCAGCCAGAGCTGCGCGATTGCTGATGCGGGATGCATGATAACCTCCGCAGGCTTTTACCTGATGATATTATCAACCGATGCAGGGCTGCAGCAATGCGGCACGCTTTTGTAACGGCTGATTCGACCAGGGAGCTGGTGGTGTCGACCCTATCAGCCGTCTTGATTGGAGCATCAACGCTTTCGACTGGACCCCATAAATCGACTTCGGCTAATTGCATCCAGTCGCCAGGAATGAAACCAATGCCGGATCTGTTTCCCGCAACCGAAAGTCCGGTCGAGATCGTGCCGGCGCGAAAACTCGCCGCCAGGGTGGCCGCGCTCTATCTCGCATCATTCGATCGTTTTGAGACACGAGCGGTGGATGCGCTGCAGCTCGGTTTCCACGGCATCGAGGGCGATTTCCATGCCGGTACGACGCGGCGCTCCGGCGGGCGGGAACCCTGGTATCCGCGCGGCACCGAGATGCGCAACGGGCGGCAATTGTCGATCGTGGCGGCGGACGAGCTGGCAATCGTTGCCGAACGGATGGGCATTGCCGAGATCAAGCCGGAATGGATCGGCGCCAATCTCCTGATCGAAGGGCTGCCGCACCTCTCCATGTTGCCATCCGGCTCGCTGCTGTTCTTCAAAGGCGGCGCGACCGTCAAGATCGACGCGCAGAACGGGCCATGCCGGATCGCCGGGCGATCGGTCGCCGAAAATGCCGGGATTGCCGATCATGAGACCGGCGCGCTGCTGTTCCCGAAAGCGGCGAAGCGCTTGCGTGGGCTCGTCGCATGCGTCGAGAAGCCCGGCACGATCGCGGCCGGCGAGGAGATTTCGGTGCGCGTGCCCGAGCAGTGGATTTACCGGGCCTAGTCCAGGCAAGGCGGCATTGCCAGTCGAAGCCGCGTTCCTTCGTACCCCTATATCCTGCAGGGCAGAGGGGCACTGTCTCCCTCGACCTCTCAAAAACTGGGTTCCTCGCCCACCGCGAAGCGGGGGAGAGGTGGCCGCGAAGCGGCCGGAGAGGGGCTCTTTCGTAGAGCGCAGTCCCCCACAACCTTGGGCGGGAGGACCGGCGCCCCCCCCCCACACACAGCTGTATATTATAATAA